>CAIOZW010000517.1 GCA_903862855.1 uncultured Acidobacteriota bacterium | reverse complement strand
GAGGATGTTCCGGCCGAGACCCAGAAGGAGATGGAGTTCGTCTTCGTCGACAATGTCCAGCAGGTCTTCCGGGAGGCACTCAAACCGGTTCCTGACGTGACGTCGGCAAAGCCACGCCGCTCGTCGACGCGAACTGGAAAGGGCAAACCGCCACAGCCTTCCGGGAGACGACCGTCAAAGGCAAAGCGATAGGCAAGCGGCGGGTGGATTACCACCCGCCGCTTGCCTCGGCAGACCGGAACAGGTCAACTCATGGCAGTGAGGATCTCATCGAAGATCTGCATGGTATAGTCGCAGTGATCCTTCTCGATGATCAGGGCTGGTGAGAGCCGGATCGAGCTGGCCCCGCAACCGATGACCAGCAGTCCCCTCCTGAAACACTCCTGCTCGAACCGATCACGTTCAGCGACGGCTGGCTCCCTTGTAGCCTGATCACGGATCAGTTCGACCCCGATCATCAACCCGCGGCCGCGCACATCACCGATCTGCGAATGTTTCCGCTGCAGCTCCCGCAACCCTGCGAGGAGATAGTTGCCCATCCGTTCCGCATTGGCAGTCAGCTCTGACTCCAGCAGCCTGATTGTCGCCAGCGCGGCGGCGATCGCGACCGGATTTCCGCCAAAGGTCGAAGCATGCGCTCCGGGTGTCCAATCCATCAGGTCAGCCCTGGCGACCGTCGCACTGAGCGGCAATCCCGAGGCGATCCCTTTCGCCGTCGCCAGAATGTCAGGCACAAAACCGAAATGGTCGGAGGCGTACATCCGACCGGTCCGACCCATCCCCGACTGAACCTCATCGGCAATCACCAGAATTCCGTGGCGATTGGCGATCTCCCGAATCGTCTGCAGAAACGAGGCTGGCGGGACGACGTAACCGCCCTCCCCCTGAATGGGTTCGACCAGAATCGCCGCGCACTCCTCGGCCGGCACCGTCGTTCGCAGAATGACCTCCTCGATCACCCTCGCACAATGTGGCCCCTTTGACTCAAAGGCCCCGCAGGTCTCCGGCTTCAGGTTGTAGGGACAGCGATAGCAATTGGCATATGGCACATGGGTGACATCGAGTGCCTGGCGGCCAAAGCCAGCCCGCTGCTTCGCCTTGCTGGCCGTCACCGACAGGGCTCCAAGAGTCCGCCCATGGAACGATCCATGGAATCCGATCAGCTTCTGCCGCCGTGTGGCATGGAAGGCGACCTTGATCGCCCCCTCGATCGCCTCCGCACCGGAATTTCCGAAATGGACTCGCTTCTCGAAACTGCCTGGAGTTATCTCGACCAGCTTGCGGGCCAGCTCCGGCAGTTGCGGATAGTAGAAGTCGGCAGCACAAACGTGAAGAAACTTGTCGGCCTGCTCTCTGATCGCCTCGACTATCTCCGGATGGGCATGGCCAGTCGCACAGACCGCGACCCCGGCCATCAGGTCGAGAAAGATATTGCCGTCCGGATCCTCAACCATCATCCCCAGGCCCCGCTGCATGACAAACGGATAGGATCTGGTATACGAGGGCGAGACAAACTGGCGATCCTGCGCGATGATCTCTTCACTCCGCGGACCGGGAAGCGGTGTTCTGATAATTGGTCTTCTGGCACTCTTCAACTCTGAACTTGATGACATGTCGACTCTCCTTCTGCTCAGGTCTGACAGGGGAAATGGGATGAGAGATCAGGTAATCCTGAAACCAACCGGATCTGTCTCTCTTATGACCCCCGGCGGTTCTGATCCCTGAGTCTCTTCACTCAGTACAGTTTCCAGTCAACAATGTCATCTCTAGTCGGCAAAGAGGTTGCCGCGGATCTTGGTAGGCAGGTTCTGGCAGGTCAAAATTCTATTCATGGTCTTGATAAGACTGTATCATCCCGGCTGGCGAAGATCATTTTCGACGCCAGCGCACACCATCACGGGTATCTTCAAGAATGATCCCCTTCGCCGCGAGCAGGTCACGAATCTCATCCGAACGGGCAAAGTTCCTCGACTTGCGGGCCTCCTGCCGCTCATCGATCAAGGTCTGAATCTCCGAGTCGAGCAGCTCCTGCTCCACCGGCCCAAAGATGTTGAAGACCTGATCGAACCTCTCGACCGTATGCAGGAGACGCTGCTGGTCGTCCTCACCCATCCCACCCTGCGCTAGCAGCGTATTGGTCTCCCGAACGAAATCGTGGATCGCCCCAAGCGCCTCGGCCGTGTTCAGATCGTCATCCATCGCCGTCTCAAATCGGCCCACCGCCTCTTTCACCAGACGGGTCACCTCATCCGAAGACCCGCCGGCCCCTGGCACAAGTTCAGCCAGACGACGCCGGAAGTCGTTCAGTCTGGCAATCGTACTCTCTGCCCCCTGCAACCCTTCGAGGGTAAAGTTGAGTTGCTTGTGATGCGGCGCCGAGAGAAGCAGATAACGGATCGCCCGCGGCTGATAGCCCTTTTCGATCAGGTCACGGTAGGTGTAGAAGTTGCCCTTCGACTTTGACATCTTCTCGCCATTGACCATCAGAAACTCGGCGTGCACCCAGTAACGGACAAATGGCGCACCTGATGCTCCCTCCGACTGGGCAATCTCATTCTCATGGTGCGGAAAGACAAGGTCGATGCCCCCGAGGTGGAGGTCGAAGCTCTCACCCAACGCCTTCATCGACATCGCCGAGCACTCGATATGCCAACCCGGGCGTCCGTCTCCGAGGCGCGTCGACCAGCTCGGCTCGCCCTCTCTGGCAGCTTTCCAGAGCACAAAGTCCCGCGCATCCTCTTTGGTATACTCATCCGCATCGACACGCTCGCTCGCCCCGGCGACATTACCCTCCAGATTGACCTTGGAGAGACGCCCGTACTGCGGAAATGTTGCGATACGAAAGTATGTCGATCCATTCGCCTCGTAGGTGTGACCTTTCTCTGCCAACCGACCGATCAGCTCAACCATCTCTGGAATATGATCGGTCGCCCGCAACACCTCCTCCGGGCGCTCTGCTCCAAGATCATCAAAGTCCTTGAAGAAGTGTTCGAGATACCGATCGGTAAAGTCACGCAATGAGAGTCCCTGCTCCACCGAACGCTGGATGATCTTGTCATCCACATCCGTAATGTTCATGACATGGCGAATCTCATATCCTGAATATTTGATATAGCGTCGCAGCAGATCCGAGAAGAGAAAAGTACGAAAGTTTCCGATATGCGCAAAATCGTAGACGGTCGGTCCGCAGACATACATCCGCACTTGTGGCGGATTGAGTGGGTGGAACTCCTCGACGGTTCTCGTCAGTGTATTGTAGAGTTTCAGCATTTATGTAGCCGCTGCCGCGCCCTTCTCCGATAATGTCGGAATAATGATATCTATGATTGCGTATATGAATGACAACTGACCAGGCAAGTCTACCCGGTCATGCTCGCCGCTGCCAGAAATTTTATCAAGAGACCGGTAAACCTGATCGACAATCTGTTTTGCCAGCGACAAAACGATTGCTCCCCGGTCGTTTAACTTCGTGCCTGACGGCACAAACTTTAGTGTAGGTAAGCATCGGCAAACTTGTCAACTCAGTCTCCGCCAGCCATCTGTCGACACAAGAATGGCCCTGGCTATCCTCAGAAAGGTCAGATAACCAGGGCCATCATTTTTCTTTTAGAGTCGGTAACAGATCAGATTTGCGCCCAACGTGGCCAGGCGGGTGTGAGGGCGGCGCTAGATCTTGACGACCTTCTCTGCCTGTTGCCCCTTTGGCCCCTGTACCAGCTCAAACTCGACCGACTCGCCCTCTTCGAGGGTCTTGAAGCCGTTTCCGAGGATTGCCGAGTAATGGACAAAGACATCCCCTCCGACTCCCTCTTCCTGCTCGATAAAACCAAAGCCTTTGGCGTTGTTGAACCACTTGACTTTTCCCTGTTTCTTTTCAGCCATGCGTAAAGTTCCTCCTGAATTGGAATATCGTTCTATCTTGATCCAGCCCGTTGGGTTAAGCTGAAGTCCCGCCTCGGCAGCGCACATCGTAAATTGTCCATATAAACTCAGGAGAAGTTATCGACCAGTTCTGCTTTCGGTATCCGCAGGAGATTCATCCTATCTCAAAGAAAAAGACCGCTCCACCCGTCTGATCGATTGGGTAGTCAGCGGTTCTGGCGGTCTCGTCTTTAATGCAGTTGGGGCTAACACAACGTACTACTTTGAATCACTATGCTGGGCATATTGCTCGTGATGGAGAGTTCGATCCAGTTCCATTGACCAGAACGGCAGACGAGCGGGACAGATATTCTGTCTCTCATATTCGACCTGTTTTTTCTTTGAATGGAGTAGACGGATCAGACTGCTCATTAATGTTCGACGTACATGGATTAGTCCGGTTGAAGGGATGCACCATATACGTCGCACAGACTACTTAAGCCTCAATTTACTGTCAAGCGATTTTTGATCAACATGTCGGATTAATGACGGTTATTTTCCGGGCCATCGCCTTACCGACGCCCCGCAATGTGGCCTCAGTGCAGATGAGGAGCCACCTTAAACGATCTGTCACATCGAACCTGCCCCCTTGTAAAGAAGGAGAGATGGAGAGAGACAAGAAAAAAGCGGTGATGATCGTTCGACCCTCACCGCGCCAAGTGCTTTGCTGGGATGAAAACAAAAAAAGAAGATAACGTATGAACTGCCTGTTCATATAGGATTAACACTTTCTATCAGGCAATTTTGATGCCGCACGGAGAGCTGTCCGCCCATCCAAGTCAAGACATTGTCGAGCAAGCATTTAGAGAGAGGAGACCTGAATCTGGTACCGGCCAGGCTATGAAACATTGGATATTAATCCATTTTTTCGGAGGGTCTCTCCCGCACGACTCTACTTTGAATTGCTGGTATTGAGGCGACTCACCTTGAGGCGGGACTGTTCAAGCAGCTCAATCCGGTAGTGGAGTTCGCGAATCTTACCCTGCCGGTCGACAGCCGTGAAGCGAAACGTACCGCTTGAGCCATTCATATCGAGAGCGAGCGGAAAGCGCCCGGTCAGATCCTCGCGAAAAGGCGTGTAGAATTCGCGGGTCAGTGGGTCATAGGCAAGGAGCTTGAGGCGGTCAAAATCGAACTGTGGATCGACCCGGCCGATCTTCTCTTCAAGAACCAGGTAATGATGACCGGAGTGGCCATCTTCACCAGTGACGGTAGCGATCTTCTGCCAGCCGGCAAGGCGGTAACCACTGGAGATAAAATAGACGATATCGGGGGGAGGCTCGACACTGACCGAGCCTCCATAGATCCAGCCGGTTGAGACGACGGCAAAGTCTCGAACCCGGACAAGGAGCCAGTCGTCATAGCGGGGACCGGACTTCAGATCGGACTGGCTGGATGATGGAGCGGCCTCCTCCGAGTCGGTACTTGCCGGGCGGGGCCGCCGTTCACGAGTGACGATATCGAGCAGCGTGCCGGCGGGGAGGGTGATGGCGACATTCTCATCCGACTGGCGATCCGGGGTCAGGCGAAGCCGGAGGGCCGCCTTGGAGCGTCCCTGAGCCTGAGTCTGAACAGATGTATACTTTTCAGCGAGGCGGCGTGAGGCCTCGACCAGTTCGCCGGCGACAAGGAATTTTGCCTCCGCCCAGCCACTCTCACCATCAGGACCAGTAACCTCGACCCACGGGGTTCCATCCTCAGCCTCGACCCGGTTGGTGATGGTCACGGCGTCGGCTCCACGCAACTCACTGGTGAGGCGGGATGCCTGAGCAGTCGAGCTGCGGAGGCGCAGCTTCTCGGGAACGACATAGGCTCGATCACCAGCCTTACCGCCATCATCACAGGCCAGTCCGGAGAAGGCGAGCAGCAGAATCAGGAGCAGGTAGGCTGGACGGAGCCAGAGGAGCATTTGGTTGATTGACATAGACGATCTCTCTCCCTTCAGGATGGCACAGAGCCGTGATCAGCGCCGCTGGGAGTGGCGTGCCGCCATCATTGGATCAATCCCGTCTGGCGGGCCCGTTGAATGATCCGGCCGGCGATTGGTGCCGCCGTAGTCGAACCGTAGCCGCCATTCTCAACAAAGACGGCAAAGGCGATCTGCGGGTTCTCAACCGGAGCAAACCCGATGAACCAGGAGTCGACCAGCTTCTCGAGGCGCGGGCGATCCTTGCCATCCTTGTCAGTATATTTGAGTGGTTTACCGGTGCGTGGATCGAGGACGGCGACCTCGCGCTGGGCAGTCCCGGTCTTGCCACCAGCCGACACCTGCCCAAGAACAGGGAGAATGGTCTTACTGGCCGTCCCTCGCCGAACGACCTGGGCCATGAGTTGTCGGACTCGGGCTGCCGTCCCGGCCGACATCGGCTGGGACATGACGACTGGCCGGCGATCCAGTTCGATGGCCGGCTGCATGATCTGTCCATTGAGGTTGGCGACACCGGCGGCGACAAGGGCCATCTGGAGTGGTGTCGCCTGGACAAATCCCTGCCCGATCGATTCGAGCGCCAGATCGACGCGGGCCACCTTTTGGCCAGAGACGAAACTCGAACGAAGCGGAGCGAGCACCGAAGAGATCGCGGGATTGCCGACATTCCAGAACTGATCGGCAATTACCGCCGCAATCGATGGTCTCGGCTCCGCGAAGAGTTCAAAGCCGAAACGACTGGCGGCCTCACCCAGTCGTTGCCGCTCGAGCAGCACTCCCATCTGGGCAAAGTACTGGTTACAGGAGTGGGTAAAGGCTTCGGTAAGGTCGACCTGCCCGTGCTCCTCTCCATCGTCGTCGCGGATTGGCCGGCTCGCACCGGGAGGAACCCATCCCCCTGATCGACAGGTGAAGACCTGCCGATCGAGATTCGATTCAATGGCCGCAGCCGCGACAAGCGTCTTGAATGTTGACCCGGGTGAGTAACGAGCGTGGGTGGCCCGATTGTGAGAGGGCCGGTTGATCGGATCTTCGAACTGCGCGGACCAGGACTTGAGCGGCAAAGCCGGATCGATCGCCGGACTGCTCGCCAGCGCCAGCAGTTGACCATTCTGCGGGTTGATGACGATGACGGCACCGTGATATTTGCGGATCAGCTCATAGGCCTCGCGCTGCAGCTCAAAATCGATCGTCGTCACCAGGTCGAGGCCGACAAGAGGCAGATTCGGCTCACGGACCAGTGCCTCCAACCTGCCGGTGAGTGAGCCTTCACCCTCGCGGTCAAAGGACATGATGATCGCCTTCTCCAGACTCGCGTCCTCATAACTGACATTGCTGTAGCCGACCAGATGAAATGCCCCCTCGCCAAGCTGGTAATCACGGATGAGCCTTCCGTTATCGTAGCGGTATCTGGCAAGCGTACGTGAAGTATCGTGATGACGATCGAAGATCCAACCACGGAGTGTAGTTTCCGCTTCCCGCCTCCGGCGATTGTCCTCGCGGTAGCGCAGGGTCGCATAAGCCTTGTCTGAACGGAGAGGCCCCACGGCAAAGAGCGCCCAGTAGAGGTGGAAACCGAGTGCCGTGATGAAGAGAAGAGTAAAGACGATGGCCACGTGCACGAGACGGCGACTGGTTACCGTTGGACCGAAATCACTGGCGAGTCGTGGGTTGATCTGGTTCCCTTCACCGTCGGGCCGCACTGGCGCAGGACGCCACTGCAGGTACGACCTGACCAGCGCAAGGATGACGACCAACAGCCCGAGAGCAACCAGGATGGTCAGAATTGAGGAGAGGTTCATCATTCAGCTCCAGGTGTTCAATGACCCTGATGTGAGGCCGTGCTGAAAGGCCACCAACAACTACTCTTCGATGAGCAGCCGGCACTCTACCGCACCGAGGCGCAGCAGATCTCCATCTTTGACAGCCTGACGGTCAGCCCCGGCAAGTTGCACCCCATTGATGGCTGTCCCATTGGCTCCACCACGGTCGGCCAGCTCGATACCGTTTCGATCACGCCAGATCAGGGCCGCGTGAAAATTGGAGATGGTTGGATCACTGATCACGATCCGGTTGGCAATGTTACGCCCGATCCCGACCGGTTCGCCACCCTCCTGAAGCTCTGCTTCGTGCCGACGACCGCGCCGCTGTTCAACGAGAACGATTCTGGTGGCGAAGCTTCCACTGGTCGGATCTCCACCGGTATCTCCAAAAGATGGCCGGATCTCGAAGTCTCTGGTGAAGGCATCACAGGTGATGTTGACGCTGAGCGGAGCAGCCATCAGATAACGGCGATTGTGGGCATACTCGAAGAGGCTCGCCGCGAGCTCCCTCTCGAGCTGCTGACGCCGAACCTCCCCGAGGGCGGACCAGGTCTCATAACTGTACCGAAGCTCGATCTGGTGTGGGGCAGCGAGACGTTCCCCCTCCTGTCGCAGGCTCCGCTCGATCGCCTTCTCGATCCGCGGCAGCAGTGCAGAAGGGTCGAGCTGCGGCTCGCCATCCCGGCGCAGG
The DNA here is from genome assembly GCA_903862855.1 of uncultured Acidobacteriota bacterium. Taxonomy (GTDB): domain Bacteria; phylum Acidobacteriota; class Blastocatellia; order RBC074; family RBC074; genus CAIOZW01. The sequence goes on along the minus strand of CAIOZW010000517.1, from coordinate 2,994 downwards.
GCGACGTCGAGGCTCCCACCAAGCCAGTCAAAGAGACGACGAAAGAACTTCTCCAGAAATTCGAAATGGGATGAACTCATGATTGCGAATCTCCCGCCAACGGTTCACTGTCCGGCGATCCTGAGCTGTTCGCGGCGTTGCCGGGCTCCCTCAAAAAGTAGCACGGCCGCCGCTGCGGCAACATTGAGCGATTCAACTGGTGGACAGAGCGGGATACGAATCTGCCGGTCACACTCTTCCATCAATTCGTGGCAGATGCCATTTCCCTCATTCCCAAATAGAAGCAATGTTGGCTGGCGCCAGTCATAATCGGTATAACTGAGCGATCCGGCTGCACTCGTCGCGACGAGCTGCAGCGAATAGTCGCGCACCGCCTCGAGGAGACTTGCCGGCTCAAGATCACTGATGATCGGGAGCCGGAAGGCCGACCCCATGGCCGCGCGCAGAGTCTTGGGGGCAAAAGGATCGACGCTGCCCCGGAGAATGAGAATGCCTGTCGCTCCCGCGGCCTCGGCCGTGCGGATAATCGCGCCAAGATTGCCTGGATCCTGCACCGCATCGATCCCGACCACGAGTGGAGCGCGGCCACGCTCTCCGGCGAGCACCGGCTGGACGGTCATGGCCGACGCCATCCGGTATTGCGGTCGGGCGGCAATGATGATCACCCCCTGCGGATTGACCGTATCGCTGACCGTCGCAAAGACCGGTGCCGCCATCTCGAAGACCGGGCAGCCACGTCGTTCAAGGTCGGCGATGATCGCGCTGCCGCGTGAGGTCGTCTCACTGGAATGGAAACAGGCCAGCAGCTCCACCGGTGACTCCAGACACGACTCGATGAGCCGCTCGCCCTCGATAAACATCTGCTCCGGCTCGCGCCCGTCCCGGACGCGACGCGCCTGCTTCAACCTTTCATTGGCTGGACTGGTAATCATAAATCGGTGTCGAACGGATGGTCCCGCGTTGGCGGATCAGAGACTTTCTGTAACTGGCCTGATCTTGATAATCCCGACACGCGGCACGATCTGCGGCCAATGATCAGGAGGGCTTGCGCTCCCCGGTTCTCAGCAATGAGTCAATCCCATTCACAGCCATCATCGGAGCAGGCCATACTCCTGCCCTTGGTTCCGGCACGGGCATTCAATCAAGGACCCGGGCAGGCACAAGGCCTGCCCCTACCGTTTACGCCGTGCAGATGATTGGGGGAGGCCTGCCAGGTGGAGACTCGCTCGAGAGCCCGATCCTTGTCCTTACTGGAATAGCTGAGAAATATATCGGCCATCTTCTTCTATTTCATTATTACACTTGTCTGCATCTTCAGGAATTGGCGGAGATGCCTGGTCCGGTGCGTCACCTACGCTTTGTTAGACCTCGATGACACATCTACTATTTATCAGGATTCAGCATAAATTGCCAACTCCCAGGTCTGTGATGACTCTCCGGTGTGTTTACCTCCCCACAGCCCCGATCAGGATCTGCACTGGCCACAAACAGCACAGGTCCATTGGCTCTTCACGAACCAATGGACCTGGAAATTACCTTGACAGGCAGGGCTAGCGCGCAGCCTTGCGCGGCAGCTTCTCATCACGCATGGCCGCATTGTAGACAAATGCCGCCATGATCACCGAAGCCTGCTTCATGTCATCGGACTGGAGCCGATCGTAGGTATCCATATTCGAATGGTGGGTCCGGGTGTCGTATTCGACCGGATCCTGGATGAACTGGAAGCCCGGCAGACCAACTCCATCAAAGGCAAGGTGATCGGTGCCGCCAGTGTTCTGGAGCGTCAGGGTCGCCGCCCCGAGATCGTGGAATGGCGCCAGCCAGGCCCGGAAGATCGGCCGAACGGCCTCATTCCCCTGCAGGTAGACGCCACGAACTTTACCCGTTCCATTGTCAAGATTGAAGTAGACCGAGAGTTTCTCGTGGTCGGGCTTGGTGACCAGTGGGCCAAGCGGATTCATCGAGGCCATCATTCGTCCCATCTCATCGCGCTGCTGCTGTTGCTGGGGGGTCGGCTGACGTTCCGCGAAGTGCTGGCGGACATAGGCCCGTGAACCAAGCAGCCCCTGCTCCTCACCACTCCAGAGCGCAATCCGGATCGTCCGGCGCGGCTGAACGCCAAGGGCCTTCAGGATACGAACAGCCTCCATGGCCACCGACACACCGGCCGCGTTGTCGGTCGCGCCGGTTCCACCGTGCCAGGAATCGAGGTGGCCGCCGAGCATGACCAGCTCGTCCTTCTTGTCGGTGCCCGGAATCTCGGCAACCGTATTGTAGGCCATCATATCTTCATCGTGATAGCTGGCCTTGATGTCGATCTCGAGCTTGACCGGAAGGCCCTTGTCGAGAATGCGAGTAATCCGGTTGTAGTGTTCAACCGTCAACTGGAGGGAGGGGAGTGACGGCGGTGCGTTCTTTTCGCGTGATCCTCCACCCTGGACAAAGACCGTTCCCCCATCGCCAATGCGCGAGACCTTCAACTGGGCCAGTGCACCTTCGGTATTGAGGAATGCTGCGATCTTCGGACCAAGAACCATCCGGGCGCGCATGGCCTGCATCTGCGCCGGATTCATCTGACGACCCTGTCCGGCTGGCGGGAGATCGTTGGCCATCTTCAGCAGCTCTTCGTCGGTCATCCGCTCACCAGGCGCCTTGAACTGGGCCTTCACCTCGCGGGCCGGGGCAGTGATGACAATCCGCCCTTTCAGCTTGCCCTTGTACTTCTCAAAATCGGCCTCGCTCTCGATATTGACCAGGATGACCTCACCCGTGATCGGCCCTTTGGTTCCCGGGGTCCAGGCTTCCGGATAGGCGATGAGCGGGAATGGTGTCGGCTCCAGGACGTGAACACTTACCTTGTCGAAAGACCAACCACGACCAAACGGCCCCCAGGATTCGAGCGCAGCGTTGGCAAGTCCCCACTCGGACAGCCTCGCCCGGGTCCACTCATTCGCCTTCTTCATGTTCGGCGATCCGGTCAACCGGTATCCGACG
>CAIOZW010000516.1 GCA_903862855.1 uncultured Acidobacteriota bacterium | reverse complement strand
TAGGGGCGCCCTTTGATGATCTTGTCAGCGTATGAATCACCAACCCCCGGGAGCGCCACCAGTTGTTCGCGAGCGCAGCTGTTGATATCGAGCAGTTCAACCTTGGCGGCGGGAGCCTTCTGCCCGACCACCAGCTGGCTGGCCCCAGAGACGAGGATGATTGAAAAGAGTACGGCAGTTAAGATTCGGATGGTCAAGGTTTTCATTATTCTTCATTCCTTTCATTTTGTTCAGAACGATTGGTCACCGTGAATAACCGGATCGAAGAGTGCAAATTTCTCATCCTCGACCAGCGGCCCGGTCACCGTGAATACTTCCTGCAATCGTGGATCAGCTCCAAGGGCCCGCCAGCGCTGCTCAAAATCTGCGAGCGACTCGAATTCAAAGAGCTCGAGATACTCTTGAGCATCACCGACGATCGAGCGCCAGATCCCGCGAAAATTGAGCCCATGAGCCTTGATTAGCGGCAATGTCTGCTCCGCAAAGACCTTTTCATAGGTTGCGACGTGGTGCGCACGAAGTCGATAGGTGACCCTCAGAAGAACCATGTTCAGGTGCTGCTCCCCTGTTTCTCTATATACTGCTCGACAGCTTCGGCAAACATGTCGATCTCCCGGACGGTCGTGTATACATTTGGAGTAATCCGCAGCCCCCGGAACTCGTCGTGAACGATCATGGTCGTGATGATGCGACAATTCGATTCAAGATGGATCGAGAGTTTGGCAATATCGAGCCCTTCGATATCGAAGAGCGCCAGGCCACAGGACTGCCGTGGATCATAACTGGTGTGGATCCTGACCCGCGGGTTGGCCTCGAGCCGCTTGGCCCAGCGGTGAAAGAGGTAACGGAGTCGGGCGGCTTTCCGCTCCGCGCCAATCCCCTCATAAAAATCGAGCGCCTCATTGATTGCCAGGGCATTAGCCGATGGATGGGTTCCGATCTCTTCAAATTTGCGGATGTTCGCGTCGTTTCGCTCCTCGGAGGCCATCAGTGCCCAGAGGTGCGGAATCTTCGCTTTGCGCACATAGAGCATCCCGGTTCCGAAGGGGGCGGTGAGCCACTTGTGGAGACTTGTCCCGTAGAAGTCACAATCCAGATCGGCATGCTTGAATGGGAAATGGGCGTAAGCGTGGGCTCCATCGACAATCGCCTCGATACCCCGTGAACGGGCGAGATGGCAGAGCTCCCTGACCGGATAGATCTGGCCACTCAGATTGGTGATGTGACAGAAGTGCATGACCTTCGTCCGGGAGGTGATATTTCGGGCGAAGATATCGACAATCTCCTCCGGCCGCTTGAGCTTGAGGGGAATGGAGATCTGCTTGAGAATTATCCCGTCACGACGCGCCCGCTGCTTCCAGGCGGTCAGCATGCGCGGATAGTCCTGATTGGTCGTCAGAACCTCATCTCCCGCTTTGAGGTTGAGTCCAAGCTGGCAGTTCTCGAGTGACTCGCTTGCATTGCGGGTGATGGCGATCTCTTCCGGATCACACCCGAAATTGAGTGCCAGCCGTCGACGCACACTCTCTATGCCCGGATCGAGAATCCTCCACATCGAGTAGGTTGGAGCAGGGTTCGACTACTCGAGATAGCGCCGCATCGCCTCCTGAACGATGCGTGGAGATGGTGAGACACCACCATTGTTGAGGTTGATCAGCGTTCGGTCGACCGTGAATGCACGCTGGATCTCAAGCCAGAAATCCTCATCCCGGGCCGCCTCCTCGGCCGTCTTGCCCGTGACGTAACCGACCGCATCAATCGCGTGCGCCAGCCCCTTCTCATCAAAGCTGGCTGCAATCAGGCTGCCGGCTGCACCACGGGCGGTACCACGAAGAAATGATCTTCTCGTAAACATTGGTCATCCTCCTTCGCTCTTCAGTTCGAACCGCTGAGCCAGCTCTGACGTAGTGCCCGCTGGGCGGGCGTCACCGTTTCCAGATCGACGATCTTTCCATCGACCAGCCGCAGCCCGACCTTTCGAAGAGCGCCATCATAATCAAGTTCGGCTGTCCCCGTCACATAACTGGCAAAGAAGTCGGTAAAGCTGCGCCCGGCCACTTCGGCAATGACTGCCGCCAGATCCTCATTCGTATATCCGCGCCCACGGAGGTGAAAGTTCTTGTAGAGGGAGCGAAAGACATCGTCGAGACTCTTTCGATTGTCGGTCGCGCCGCGAATCTCGAGGTCGAGCAGCATGCCAAGGATCTCTCCCTTGCCATAATAGTTGATGGTGAAGCGCCCATAACTTGATCCTCCACCGTAGGTCAGCCAGGTAACCGTACTCGCATCGGAGACCGAGACCCACTGCCGGGCCTCATTGCCCTGTAACTGGCG
>CAIOZW010000515.1 GCA_903862855.1 uncultured Acidobacteriota bacterium | reverse complement strand
TAGGATTCTCGGCAGGATGGCAAGACGACGAGCAAAGATACCGGTCAGTGTGGCAGAGCAGGCCCTGGTGCGCCTGATGCGGGTTGGCGACCGGTTGTGGCGCGAATCGGACGAGCGATTCCGCCACTGGGATCTGACCGACAACCACTACAATGTCCTGCGGATACTGAACGGAGCCGGAGATCCCTTGCGGCAGGTCGAGATCGGCCGGCGCATGCTCTCCTCACGGGCCAATGTGACCAAGGTCGTCGATCACCTCGAGAACCTCGGTCTGGTGAGGAGGCTCGACTGTGCCGATCGCCGCGTCAACCTCGTCGAGCTGACCGAAGGCGGAATCGATTTTCTTGAGATGACCGCTGCCGAGGTGATCGGAGCCGCGACGAGCGCCCTCGCCCCACTCAATCGCGAGGAGCAGAAGACCCTCTACAACCTCCTCGGTCGACTGCTCGAGTAGTAAAATTTTTTATGATAATTGTTTACCGGGAAACAAAATGAAGGGAGAGTTAATGCGTATCATCCGCGCCGAGGATCGTTATCACATGGAGTCGGGCTGGCTCTCCGCCTACTGGCTCTTCAGTTTTGACCATTACTATGATCCGACCAACATTCGCTTTGGTGCGTTGCGGGTCTTCAATCACGATCGCGTAGCGGGTGGGAGCGGGTTCCCGATGCATCCGCACCGGGAGATGGAGATCGTCACCTATGTGCTGGAGGGGACCCTGCAGCACCGCGACAGCACGGGGGGTGAGGGGCTGATCAGGGCCGGCGAGGTGCAGCGGATGACGGCTGGCACGGGGATCGTCCATTCAGAGATCAATCCGGATCCGACCGTACCGGTGCGGCTGATGCAGATGTGGGTCATGCCGGGTCAGAAGGATCTGCCACCCTCCTATGAGCAGAAGCAGTTTACGAAGGAGGAGCGGACCGGGAGACTGCTGCCGATCGCCTCGGGTGCCGCACTGCCCGGGGTGGTGAAGGTCCATCAGGATGTGACCTTTCTGGTCGGTCATCTGCGCTCCGGGGACGAGATCGTTCAGAACCTCGACCAGGGGCGGCGTGTATTTCTCTATGTCATCGAGGGCGAGATCGGCCTCGGTGATCAGTCTCTTGCCGCCGGAGACCAGGCGCGGATCGTCGATCCACGCCGGCTTGAACTGACGGGGCGGGTCGATGCCGAGGTGATCCTCATCGATCTGGCCTGAGATGGAACAGATAGTGGAGAAGGAGAAGATATGTCAGAGACACTGCAATTGATCAAATCACGCATCTCGGCCAACCGGTTCGACACGGCTCGAGAGTTGACGGTGGATGAGATTCGCGAACTGGTCGGGTACGCGACCGAGGCCCCCTCGGCCTACAATATCCAGCCTTGGCGCTTCATCGCCGTCACCGCGCCGGCGGCCAAGGCGAGGCTCAAAGCGGTCTCCTACAATCAGCAGAAGGTTGAGGATGCCGCCGTGACCTTCATCGTCCTTGGTGATCTGCAGGGATATGAGCGGCTGCCCGAGATTCTCGCCAGGTCGGTCGCCGCCGGGATCATCGAGTCGCAGGTGGCCGATGGCTGGGTCGAGATGGCCCGGGCCGGTTATGGCGGTAATGAGCAGCTCCGCCGGGACGAGGCGATCCGCAGCGCTTCGCTTGCGGCGATGAGTCTGATGATGGCGGCCCAGGCGAAGGGGCTGGTGAGCGGCCCGATGGTCGGATTCGACCCGGCCGGCGTGAAGCGCGAGTTCGGGATCTCTGACCGCTTTCTGCCGGTCATGCTGCTGACCGTCGGATATGCCGCACCGGGCAACTGGCCCCGTAAGCCACGCTTCGAGGTCGAGCGGGTTCTGGCCTTCAATGATGACCGGCCTGACTGGGAGTGAGACGATTTTTATTTATGGGCTTCTATTCCTCGGTAAAGGGTGTATAATGGCAGCCTGTTTCGGGGCGTAGCACAGCCTGGTAGTGCGCTCGGTTTGGGACCGAGAGGTCGGAGGTTCGAATCCTCTCGCCCCGACTCTTTAGAATCAACAACTTACGCGGAAATTGAGGCACCTGAAAGGGTGCCTTTTCTGCTTCT
>CAIOZW010000514.1 GCA_903862855.1 uncultured Acidobacteriota bacterium | reverse complement strand
CCCAACACTTCCTGTGATTCAGGATTGCGGGTGATCACCATCGAGTTCGAACAGTAACGCGAGACCATCCAGCTCACCAGTGGATCCATCTGCCCGGCCTCGGCGCCATAGCCGACCGAGAGTCTATTCATCGCCGCCGCAATTCCCAGCGACCCAACCATCATCGTTGTCAGGGCGTTGGCGAACTTGCTCTTGAACATCGAGCCTTCACAAGCCACCACACCATCAAAACGGGGGATTTCACGCCAGAGCATCGGTGGGAAGATGTCCGGCAGTCGAACCTGCTCGACCTCTTTGAAGTATCCCTTCGTCAGCTCAAAGTTCTGGCTAAGAACGCTCAGTTCACAATTGTCGGGCCCAAGGACGTGGCGAATCTGGCGGAGCATCTCCTCGACCCTGACATCGGCTCCGGTGTTCCGGGTCCCGTTGTAACCAGTGAAGAGCAGACGCAACTTCTCACCAGATTGCCAGCGTGTACCACTGCCAAGCATCCATTTCAGTTTTGCAGCCTCGACCAGCCCGCTTACCCAGGCCTCGAGCAGTATATCCATGTTGAAGGGGTTCATTGAGAGTCTCCGGGCCACTCACGATAGGGGTAGCTGAAATCTTGTTCCTTGCTGAAGCGAAGCAGCGGGTAGCTGTACTCGGAGAATGGAACGGGATCCTTGCCCGTCTCCCGGGTAATATTCGAGTTATCGAAGACGGTATTGAAGGTAATGTAAGGCAGAAAGACCTTGAGCAGTGTCGCCCCGAGCGAGAGCGGCGTGCCGCGCAGATTGTCGGCAATCCAGTTGTTGAGAATGGTGAAAGGTCTCTCCAGCACCGGGATGAATACTGGTGGACGCCCCCCGCGCGCCTTCGCCAGGGCGGCGGTCAACTCAATGAAGGTCTGCGAGCTGCGGCCTGACGAGAGATGGTAGATGTCGTGCTCCGGATTCTCTTTTTGATGAATCGTCACCAGTGATTCTGCAACAAAGTCGACATTGACGATATCGATCCGGTCATCAGGGCGGAACGGCAGCACCGGTAATCCGGCCAGGAAGACGAATGAGCGCACCATATCGAACTGGGTGGTCGCTGCGTGACGACTGTCACCAAGGATTATGCTCGGCCGAAAGACGGTGTGGCGGACATCCGGGAGGAGTTCACTCACCATGTGTTCGCAGAATTTCTTGGTCCGTGCGTAAGGGTCGTAGTCGGACCGGTTCCAGTCAAGGGCGGTCTCCTCCTTCACCACCTCACTGAACCGTTGTCCGGCAATTGCCACCGTGCTCACATCACTAAAACGGCGCAGACCATGGTGATCCTGTGCGGCACGCGCCAGCTTGAGCACCTCGAGTGTCCCGCGCAGATTGACATTGAGGCAGGTCTTCTCACTCTTTCGATTGAGTGAGGCGGCGCAATGGATCACCGAATCGGTCGTTTCGACCAGTTCCCGGTAATCACCCTCGTTGAGCCCGAATCTTGTGTCGGTCAGGTCGCCGCAGAAGATCCTGATCCGCGAACGCAACAGGGCGAGGAAGTGAGGAAATTCGAGATGGAGCTGCATTGCCCGCCAGAGACGATGCTCCGCCTCGGCGGTACTCCTTGCTCGCACCAGCAGGTTGAGTCGATCGCTGTGCCCCTCGAGCAGGAGCGTCGCCACGTGCGCTCCCAGATACCCGGTTGCTCCGGTCAGAAAGATTGCCATAGCCTTAAATAATCGGTCACTCAATTCTTGTTTCTGGTGCGCATCAGGAGCGCCAGCACCAGTGAGGTCATCCCACCGGCTCCGATTGCTCCCATCGACGACATCAGCATGTACTGCTTCAGGTTGAAATGTTGTCTGGCCAGTTCAAGTGGTAGTCTGCCTGTCGAGACGGCGTACTCGATCATCTCTTCAAAGAAGCGCGGATTGATCCATCTGCTGAAGATGTACTGGATCGCCGGCGAGAGGATTGCGACAATCACGCTGACCCCGATGCCACAGAGCAGCGCCTCGGTAAATCCGATTCGACCTCCCAATAAAGCTCTCTTTTCACGGATGGCAAGGTACATCATCAGAACGGCAGGGAAGAAGAAGAGGTTGGTCAGCACCGCGTGATGGGCAATGTACCTGTCGTGCAAACCAGACCAATACTCTGCCACGACCCAGATCAGGCTGACTGCCGAGAAGATAAGCCCCCATTTAATCTCCACTCTCACAGGATCTCTCTCCAATCGTCACTCAGGCAATTGCCAGGTTCAAAAGTTAGTGACATAGGTTATGCCGGGCGGCAGTCTGATAAATCAAGAGGTCAGCGATGCCGGCGATGGAGTCTTGGCAAGGCTGCTGGCCCGCCAGGATTTGTTCTCGACCGATCTCCCCTCGATCAGAGGGTATGACCACTTCCGAAGCGCAGGTATATGAATGTTGATCCAGTAGTCCCACCAGTCGAGATAGCTCGAGTCGTAACCGAATATCTCCGTCTCTCCGGCAGGGAGAAGTGCGGAGAGAATCTCGACATTATTGGCCTCGAAGAGATACTCGTTGTGGAGAATGAAGGGTTCGTAGAGTTCAATGATCTTCATGACCCGTTCAAGATCTCGTTCGACCCGGACGAGTGAGGAGCGCATGGCCGGCAGAGGTGAGACGATCCGCTGCAGGGCCTGGATAAGCTGCTTCTGACGCGGTGCCGAGAGGTTCTGGTATCGTTCTTTTGAGACGGGGATCGTATCGAAATAGGCGAGAAGGCGCTGGTTGAGATCGTCCTGAGCCCGGTAATACTTGCGATGCGCCAGCCCGGTCAGCTCGATCGTCCGTCGCATGTTACAGGGGTTGGCTCCGGAGGTCGCCAGTTGATAGACCGCTTCGTGACGCCTTGCGATCAACGCTCCGCCGATCAGGATCATTCCGCGCACTACCAGATCGACCGGAATGATATCGAGACACTTGTTGCGGTTGGTCGGCATCTGCCGGAAGAAGGTTCCAAGCAGGTATGACATTGGAGCCGAGGTATTGACCCCCTCGTTCCAACCCTTGAAGGGATCGTGGGTCGAGGTCTCGACGATCGATGGCCTGACAATGGCCATGGGCAGCCCGCCGCCTCTGCGTTCAAGCAGTGACTCGGCCAGACTCTTCGTAAAGGTGTAAGTATTGGGCCAGCCAAGCTCGCGCGCCCTGGCCATCCCCGCCTCAGTCAGTTCGTTGCGAACCCAGCGCTGCTGCTGCTTGCGAAGTTGCGTCTCCAGTTCAGACGGGGCAATGTTGCGCCCCCGCGACAGAAGCTGCTGGTGGAGAATCTCCGTGATTCGCTCGCTTCTTGATTCGGCCTCGATCTGATCGGCCAGGACGTGGAGTTTGCGGTACTCCTCTTCCGCGTCAAAATCGACCAGACCAATTGGAGTATAGTTGGGGATCAACCTCTCATGAATACGGCCATCCCGGTGGCCGACCACATAGCAGGTCGAAAGATGGAGTACTGTCGCCCGCGCACACTCACGCTGAAACTCGAGTACATTGATTGTGCCATCGACATTGATCGAGAGAGCCTGGCGTAGATCCGGATTGAAGTCGGTCAGTCCCGAGCTGTTGACGATGAGGTCGAGCTCATTTTTCAGAAGCTCAAGTTTACCCGGGTCGATTCCCAGACCAGGCAGGCTGATATCACCTTCTACCACTTCGATCTTCGAGGTGATAAAGCGGTCAAAACCCTCCTGCAGCCTTTCGTGGAGAGGATCGAAGAGGGGTGATTCGAGAAGTATCTTCTCAAATCTCTTCTGCCCACTGGTCGATCGCTGCCGTCGGATTAGAAGGTAGATCTTTTCAACATCCGGAATCTCCTGGAGGAGCTTCGCCAGCCAGACTTTGCCAATGAATCCGGTGAACCCGATCAGCATCAGGGTTCGTCCATGGTAGCTTGTCCCAACCGACAATTGCGCCGGCCGTTCCCGTCCATCAAACCGGATACGGGGCCGACGGTGTGGCTGGAAAGGCCTCACTGCCGGGCGAATTCCGCTCCACAAGGTCTGTGGAGATTTGTTGAACCCGAGATTGCCCGCGAGTCTCTCCGCCTTGACCCTGCCATCCGGCTTGCGGCCGATGATTCTGGCGAGGATCTGGCGTGGACGGATCACCGGGGTGAGCAGCCTTCCCGTCGCCAGCCCATCCCGGAACTCGAGCCGGTTGGCGATCAGCCATTCAACCCCAAGATGTCGAGCCAGCGGACGCATGACGTGATCGAGCCCCTGGCTGACCAGGACGACTCTTTCACCACGTTCGACCAGCTCACGCAACTTGGCTATGCCAGCTGGCTTGAGTCTTGGGCGCAGTACATACTCAAAGTATTCTTCACCAAGCAGGTCGAGCCTGTCTTCACTCACTCCGCGGAGCAGCGTGTGGAGTACCCGCGTCGCAATACGTCGGCTGAGTGAGTAGAGGATCGGGCGAACCAGAGCCAGCAATGCCAGACCACCCCGTCTTAACCAGCGCTCGGAGAAGCGCTGAGCATTCCAGGTAAAGAAGGCGACCGGACGCACCGCCGAGAGGTTGAGGAGACTACCCTCAACCCGCCAGTAGGTCGCCTCGGCGGAATCTGGCGGGCTCGGTTTCAGCCTTTGGTTATGATTATTGCCGTTGGATTCAGTTATTGACATAATGACCGGCAGACTGCTTCACAAACGCCATCAACGAACCACTTCAACCATTTGCACGTCGATCTTGAATCGATGCATACCGGTCGTCCCGGAGATTATTGATTCATCATTGTTAACTGTTTATGAAACCCTAAAATCGGCTTCAAGTCAAACCGCCATTCGACTCAAATTGACCCCACCCTCCGGGTTGGGGCAATCCGGATTTTAATCGGCACGGCAATGTCGCCGCGGGTGACTGGGCGATAGTCCTCCCGTGAGGCAACTGGAAGAGTGTCGAAGGGTACACACTCCCCTCACCTCTGACCTCAAGGAAGAATCGAGACCAGGGATTGAACCCATATGTCACGGGTTGCTGCAGGTTACTTTGGGTCTGGATATTTGCCTTGCGAAAGGAGAGGGGAAAGAGGCTCCTTTTCGGGGAATCGGGTTCAAGCCGGACGCGACAGCCTTGAAGATGGCGTTAAAATTAACGTGATAGACATATTCCTGAAGATGTGTCTATAATAAAATTCATTTGTAATTATGACCTGTGTAATTATGATTTTGTCGATACTCCTGCCGGAAATTTATTGTGTGTCAGTATCGCGACATTCGTAATGGTCGTTAGAAACGCTAAGGAGGGACCAATGTCGAGCGAAGTGCCCTCGCTCCAGTCGGATTCGTTATCGAATCCTCTTGAACATGTCACCCTCGTCTGGTTGAGCGGAGTTGGATGCAATGGATGCACTCTGGCCATGCTCGAAGCCTCCAATCCTGGGATCGAAGACCTCTTCTTTGGCAACATACCTGATGCGCCACGGGTCACCCTGATTCACCCTGAACTCTCAATGGAGAGTGGAGTCGATTTTCTGGCGATGCTCGATCGCGCTGTGGATGGGAGACTGGGGCCGGTGGTTCTTGTTCTCGAGGGCGCGATTCCCGAGGATCGAGGCGATGCCTCAGGCGCCGGATACAGAATCGGGAGAGGCAAGGATGGTCATCCTCTTTCTCTGTCCTGGTGGGTCGAGCAGTTTGCCTCGCAAGCAGAGGCCCTGATTGCGATTGGCACTTGCGCCACCGCGGGTGGCCTGCCGAATGCCCTTGGTAGTCCGCTGCAAGTCCGAAGTCTTGGCGATCTGCTCGGTCCCGGATTTGTCAGTCGGGCCGGATTGCCGGTGATCAATATTCCCGGATGTGCTCCGCCAGGTGAGGCCTTCATTGAGACCCTAACCTATCTCTTTTTGCACCTCCAGCAACTAGTACCACTCGACCTCGACGATGAGGGCAGACCACGTTGGCTCTATCTTCACGAAACTTCTCCACTCCCCCCACGGGTCGAATTTTCCCCGGCGATCGGTCTCGACCTTTCAAATCGTCCGGTCATCCATTGTCCAGTTCCATCAACAGGTTGGATGCGCAAACTTGGAGGTTGTGCGCGTGTTGGGGGAAGCTGCATCGGGTGTACCGAACCCGATTTTGCCGACCGTCTCCTGGCCCTTGCCCGACCCGATCCGGCAGTCAATTGACCCGGTTGGGCAGGCATATCACAGAGTAGCAAGAGTTGAGGTTGATGAGGCTTGGTGCAATTGGTATTTCAGACTCTTCCAGTTGAATTTGACGGTTTCGGTCGAGCACGACTCCGCGATGAGGAGGCGGAGCAGCCATACTTTTTTATAGATCAGAGGCGCCGCCAGCAGGTCGCCCAGTTTGAGCGGAGCAGGATCGAATCGATCTCCCGTCCGGGTGTCGAGAGGATGCGGGTTGAGCCTCTCAACCGGACCAATGGCCGGCTCGGCCTCGATCTGACAGTCGATCTCCAGAATGCACGGGTCCTCTCCGCACGGATGGAATCGGTCGAGTTTTCGCCATTCGAGCTCATGACCGAGAATCGTCGGGCCTCTGATGCCGTGCCGATCAGCAGTCGAACCCGCGGAGGTGCAAGCGGAGCGCACGCCATCTCTTCGTCGCTTGCGCTGGAGATGGCCGGCGGGATCGTCCCTCCGCCACTGGCGATCATAGCCCGTAACCTCGGGGCTTGCGGTGAACTCATTGCTGACTGTGTCCGTCACCTCTTTCTTCTTGCCGGCCCGGACTATGCTGAACCGGTGATGAGGAAGTCCAATCCGTCAATCTGGCGGCGTGCCGAATCGACGCGGTCGGCGAACGCGTCTCTGCATGGTTTTGGGACCATCGCTGAGCTCATGCGGGGCCTTGCTCCAATGGCCGGTGACCTTTCACTTGAGGCGCTGCAGATCTATCGACTCGCCTGCGAGATATCGACACTGGTCTATGGCAAGTCGCCCCATCCCTCGACCATCTTTCCCGGTGGAAATGGTGTTGAGGGGAGCCGTGAGTTGTTCACTCTCATCCTTGGGCGCATCAATACCATTCTTGATTACGGCAAACTGGTGGTCGCGGTCTGGGATGATCTGATCGACTTCCTCTACGAAGCTGAGCCAAAGTTTGAACGATTAGGAGCGTTGCCGGCCAATCTGATCAGCTCCGGACTCTGGGATGATCCGGAATTTTACACGGCAACCTACTCTACTTGTAACGATTGGGGAGCACGACGGCTCTCCGGTCCGGGGATCATCGTCAACGGAGAGAAGCGGTCGAGTCGTCTGACGGATCTCAATATCGGACTCGAGGAGTTTGTCGATCATACCCACTTCGTTCCTTGGGATCGGCAGCGTTTCACTGCCGATCCGCTTGATAATCCGATTTCACCATACCATCCCTGGAACAAGGAGACGCTTCTGGAGGCGAAGAGTGCTCAACCGCCTGCCGCGGATGCGACCTGGCTCACCGCGCCGCGATGGGATCGCGAGACAATGGAGTGTGGCTCGCTGGCCCGCCTCTGGATCAACTCCGTCTTTCGCCACCAGAACTGCGAGTTCATCTTACCGGTTCGGCAAGGACTGGAGATTAATCTTCCGAAAGGGAATCATCCAGCCAAGAGGCTCAACTGGTACAGACCAGATAGGCCAAATGCGCTGGAGCGTCTGCGTGCGACGGCCTACCAGATCAGTTATGCCGGCATGGTTGCCTACGCCAACCTCCTTACCGCGTTCGATTGCCTCCGGCGAGGTGAGTCTGGAATGTCGAATCGTTTTATACTTCCCGACCGATCCCGCGGGATTGGTTTCTGGGAGAACGGGAGCGGGATGATCACGCACCATCTCGTTGTCAGAAACCACTTGATCACCAACTACCAGATTAACGGGCCAGTCGAGTGGCTGGCCTCCTCGCTCGACTACGCCGGCTGGCCCGGAGTCATCGAGCAGGCTCTGGTCAATAGTCCATTATTTGAAGAGACCGGATCCATTGAAGACTATCGGGCGATCGATCTCCAGAGAGTCGTGCGCAGTTTTGCTCCCTGACCCTGAGAACAATTCCTGAGATTAGATTATGGATTGTCATCCGGCCAGAAGTTGTTCACAATCGGCATTGTTCGGCGTAATATATGACTTTCAGATTCCTGCCAATCGAATTTGACACGCAGGGACTGGGTCGCTTACGTATCGATCCGGTCACCCGGACCTCCAGCCGGTTGTCGCTCGAGGTCACGATCGACTTTGCCAATCGGCGGGTTGTGGAAGCTCGTGTTGAGCGGCAGGAGTTGTGGCGTCCGGAGCAGATGGTCGTCGATCGTGCTCCATCTGACGGGGCTTGGCTGATGAGCCGGACTCAAGGAAATGGCTCCGCGGCCCATGCCATTGCTGCGGTCATGGCGTTGGAGATGGCTTACGGTGTCGAGCCGCCATCACT
>CAIOZW010000513.1 GCA_903862855.1 uncultured Acidobacteriota bacterium | reverse complement strand
TTTTAAAAGAGAATGAACTCTGACCTTGATACGTGCCGATGACTCAACCAATGATTTCCTGAGTTCATGATCTGGGATCGTTTTATAGTCTGAGATATTTTGACCGTCATTCTCCTTCATCAGACGAAGTGTCGTACGAAGATAATTTTCAGCATATTGTCTTGAAATTTCTTCACACCCAGTCTGTGACTCAAGATACCAGTCATTTTCTGAAAACCAATAGAAAGCAAGGCTTTCAATAAATGCCGAGCCAGTGTTAAGAACGCTCGAGGCATAATCACTGATTTGACGGACTGCATCTGTTGGCGTGTACAGTCTAAAGACGGTCGCATCAACAGTACCAGCTCCAATATCTATAAGGACGTATAGTCCATCACTGGTCCTCTTTGATCTTATAAAGGATGTAACTTCAGCAACCGTCTCCGGGATGACAAAGCAGTCCATTTCTTTATTTTTAGCACATTTCATTGCGTGCAGATAATATGCATTCATCAATATCGCCGAGCTCTGATTTAATTGCTGGTCAAGTAGACTTGACATGAGCCAGCCTGCCTTAAGTGCTTTGCTGTACTCTTCTTTTACATTTGAGTACATTAAATACCTGTTTGGTACAGCCAGATTAATAGACCATCGCACGTTTTCTGGATTTACTTTTCCATACTTATTTTCGAATGCGATCAAGATCAAATTTCTGGCTTTAGACAACACTGAGGCAATAAAATAGGTCATGATGAACGATACTTCATGACCCTTTAACTCACTGTCAAATAGATTCAGATTCCAGACGGTAAGTGAACATCGATCAGGTTTACAGTTTGAATCAGTATTATGCACACAAGCCATGCACACTTTGAAATTGGTAACGGTATACTCGATCTTCGAAGCACTATCGAAACTTACGTCGTAACTGGTCTGGAGAGATACACCATCGAAATAGACAGTCGATGGGTATAAATAACTTGATAATGAATATGGATCCTTACCGAAGCATAATGGATAGCTTTTATTGTTGTATCTCCAAACTACCTTTGAATTACTAGTGCCAAGATCAAATCCTATATTAATGTCAATTCTTTTTTTCGGATCAATCTTTTTATTGATCTTCAATATTTCATTGTCAATCACTTTAAGACCGTCATATTCAGAAGTTATCCTGTCTTCACCAGTTAAATGCAAATTTTTAAATAATGATATTTGATCAGACAAGTTCTGCCTCCTTTTGAAATATCTGTTGTTTAAGCATTCATTTTTATGGTGATTACCTTGTTTTAGTGATTGATTACCTTGCAGAGAATAACTGCAACCTCTTTGAATTCTCTGGCTGCTCTACTTTTTTCCTTCAGGACTATCTCTCGTTCCTGACACTCAAGTAGATGTTTTTGAAGAGCTGACTCAAATCCCTTGACCTGACCAGGGGATCCTGGTTTTGAACGCAATGTATAAATGCGTCTCTCCCATTCTTCTTTCTTGCGGTCTTTGTAGCTGATCAGATTCGTTCTTTGTCTTTCAAAAGTCGCTTCATTTTTAACACAATAATTTTCGTATGCGACTTCCAGATTCGTCGATAGTATATTTTGAACTTTGCGAAGACCTGTTTCAAGCTCTTCATCTTCAACCTGATCGCCTGCACGTTCCCAGTCTATTCCGCATTTGAGGATCTCTTGAACAAGTTCATCAGCAGATTGGCGCAGCGGCAGCTGATTGTCTCTGACAGGGCTGATTGCGGAAGCTATCTGCACCTCTCTTCTCAATCCTGAAAATTCCCAGAATTCTATCGCGATTAGATAAAGACCCTCTTCAACCGTATTTGTATTAACCTTCACCGCTGAAGTAGGAACAAAAGCATAGGGGTTGTTTTTGTGCCGATAAATAATCCATTGAACCAGCGGATGAAAATGTGTAAGCATTTCCAGACTTTTGTTTGACTGTGCAGCTTCATTTGTATATGCAACAACTACTTCCTGTCGCCCTTGTTGTGTCAACTGTGTAATCAGCACTGGTGTCTGGTTTCTACAGAACATGTGCAGATCATTGCGCCCCTGATTGGATAATTTAATGGATAACAGACCATTTTGTGGACTATCCCAATGAAGGGTTACATCCTGATAAATATTATTAAAAAAGTCTGTGACAAAGCTCTTTAGATCCTCAGGAGTTATCCATCGACCAAGTTTTCTGGCTTTTCCAATCTGTTCGAGTATGTAGTCTGATGATCCAAAAAATATCGTGGATTCCTCAACCAGATCGTTTTCTAACTGTCTTTTCTCAACAAGTGCACGCTGAGTCTGATCTATCCGGGCCTCCATTTCTTCGGCTGATAAAGGCAGACTGAGGAGACTGCAGGTCAAGTCTTGTATTAGCCTGCCCAGTATCGGTTCGAGATCACCCAGACAATGTCTGAAGATATCGATCCTGTCATAGAGCCTGGTCAGGATCTTCTCTTCAATCGTCCCCTTGACTGCAAAATTAATGATCGTGATAGCTTCTGATTTTTGCCCGAGACGATCGAGTCGTCCTATCCGTTGTTCAATCTTCATTGGATTCCAAGGAAGATCGTAATTTATGAGTACATTTGAGAATTGCAGATCGATACCTTCTGATCCAACCTCAGACGAGAGGAGAACATTTACATACTTACTCTCACGAAATATGCTAATTCTCTCCAAGCGCTCATCCATGGCAATATCACCATGGATGACAGTCGATTCTATATTCTTTTCCGCTAACTGTTTTTGTAGGTAATCAAGTGTTTTTTTGAAATATGAAAATACAACTATCTTTGTTTGCCGATCCCGCTGGATCTGCTCATTTATTACATCTTTTAATTTGCTGAACTTGGTATCCTCATTGTGTTCATCCCATTCATTGACGATATCCCTGATTGACGAAGTTAGTTGAGAAGTAGCCTCCTCAGGCGGCAGATCTTCCGCATCAGAAAGCCCACTCTCGATCAATAGATCCACATCAAGATGTTCAGACCTATCATTATGTTCTTGGTAGTATTTGACCATCGCTGGAATGCTACTGGCCATCTGCCTCTGTGGCATTATCAAGGAGAATTGGAGCGATTTATTATCTTTCCGGGCTGAGACAGCATTGACTACCGCAGTAGTTACTTTTTTATAGAACTCTTTCTCTTGGTCATTCAAGTCAACCGCGTATACTACCGGTTTCCTTATGACTCTCCATTCTTGAACCTCCCGTTTTCTGGTTCTTGAAATGATCGACCCAAAAAGATTTATATTTTCAATCAATCGTCCAACTTCAACGATGGCAGGGATGTCATCTGGTTCAATATTTTCAAGTCTTTCAATCAGAAGTTTTACAATAGGATTTCTCTCAAACCAAGACAAATGTTGAATCGACCGAATCTCATTTAATGCTGTTTGAATATTTACTGGATGTGATCTGATTGCATTTTGGGCGCGGATCACCGGGGCGTTCTGCAATAGTCGATATTCAAAGATGTCCTTTTGAGCAAACTCATCACTATCAAGTATGGAGAGAAGTCGGAAAAGATCATCACTCTTGAGGTGAATAGGAGTTGCTGTCAAAAGAACCATTGAATTTGTTAAGTCAGACAACTTTTTAACGACGGAGTGGGATTGCGTACCAATATTTCTAAGATGGTGTGCCTCATCGACGATGACCAGATCAAACTTGTGCTGCTTTTCATCAAGTTTATCCAGCAGGTTTCTTATCGAATCCTGACGAACAGTCTGGAGGCTGCATATTGCATTGCAGTGAAAGTTGTCACCCTCAACAAGAAATGTATCGATCAACTCTTTCAGTGCCTGGCTGTTATAGATATGTGCATCTATACTGAAGCGGTCCCGCAGTTCCTTTCTCCATTTCTCAAGCAACATTGATGGGCAGATAATCAAAAGACGACTCGCGTCAGTTCGAGCCTTCAGTTCCGTCCAGATCAATCCAGCCTCGATAGTCTTTCCAAGCCCAACCTCGTCAGTAATCAGCAGACGATTATTGACAGATTCAATAAATTTGTAGACAGGCTTGAACTGATAGGCATAAAAGTCAGTTCGGCTTGCCTGCATAGAATAGAAGACATTCGAGAGGTCTGAAGAAATCTTATGAAATGTAAGGATTCTCGCGAGATCACCAATTTTGCCAAAGCTTTTGGACAGGATTAATCTACCTGGACTGCCCCCTGTAACTATCAGCTCAAGCTCATCCATTTCGATATAGATACGGTTATGTAATTCAACCTCTATCTCGACATAAATTCTGGTTCCACTTCTTCTGAAATTGCCAGTAGTAATCCCCCGACGTCCCGGATTAGTAATATGTGATACAGGTACGCCTGGAATAAGGGGATCGAATTTACCTATCGTCATATTTATGAAGTCCGGATAATTTGCACCATTTAAGTTTGAGTGATCATCCTCAATGCTTCTAAGAGATAATAGGGAGCTTAGATTAAGATTAGGCAGACCCCTTGATTAATTGATAATGGGCCGCACGCATCCTCGATGCTATTCCGAAGATCTGTTTAGTCTGGAGGTCTGGCAGGATTAAGATGGATTGGTGCCTTCGAGCTAGTAATCTTTTGCAAAGGAGGGTCAATTTTATCTCCTGCAACGATTGCTACGCCTCTGGAGTTAAATCCTGTGGCGCAAGTAATTATTAAACTTGAAGCGGTCAAACGAATGTCAGACAACCTCTGATCACAAATGCAGAGGTTTAACCATCGCCAGAAACGGGGCAAATTACTCGAGGAAGAGCACGGGGAAAATATCGTCGGCTTATCGATTCTCGTATAGCAGTCTATTGTCGTATTAAAGTGTGGTAAACCTTACTGTAAGTTCGAATTTGCATTCTCACAGGTCGCGTCGATATTTTTGCTCATTTACAAATACATCTCACGGCGACATTTTAATATTGAACTTGTGTCAGACTGAAGTCAACACTTTTTTCACTATTGGGTCTGCTCAATTCAAAATGCTGAAAATTTAAAAGACAGATTGGATGCCGAGGGCGGGATTCGAACCCGCACGACCTTGCGATCAGGGGATTTTAAGTCCCCTGTGTCTACCTGTTTCACCACCCCGGCTTGTTGAGCAAATTGTCAATACGCTAAATATACTTCTAGCTCGAACAATTCACAATACTTTCCACAATTCGACGGCTGGCCTGACCATCCCCATAGGGGTTGACGGCATTGGCCATGCGAGCATATTCAGCCGGATCGTCAAGGAGACGGCAAGTCTCAGTGACAATCCTCCGCCGGTCAGTACCGACGAGACGCACCGTCCCGGCCGCGATGCCCTCTGGGCGCTCCGTCACCTCACGCAGAACAAGAACCGGCTTCCCAAGACCGGGGGCCTCCTCCTGAATTCCGCCGGAATCGGTAAGGATCAGATCGGCAGCCTTCATCAGATGGACAAGCGGCAGATATTCGAGAGGTGGCAGGAGTGAAATATTGTCTATCTGGCCGAGTTCTTCCCGCACGACATCACTGACATTTGGGTTGAGATGAACAGGATAGACGATCTGCAGGTCTCTGGTCATCCCGGCGATCTCGCGCAGAGCGGCGCAGATTTCCAGGAGCGGGGGACCAAAATTCTCCCGACGATGCGCGGTCACAAGAATGATTCGGCGATTGGCAGGGATGTTTTTGAGAGGCCCACTGCTCCAGTCATATGACCGTGCTGCGACATCGAGCAGAGCGTCGATAACCGTGTTTCCAGTAACAATGACACTCTCCGGATCGACACCTTCACGGAGAAGGTTCTGACGTGACTCGACCGTCGGAGCGAAATGGAGATGGGAGACGGTGTCGGCAATGCGGCGGTTGACCTCTTCTGGAAAAGGCTGATATTTGTCCCAGGTGCGGAGACCGGCTTCGACATGCCCGACCCGGACCCGATGGTAGAAGGCCGCGAGTGAACCGACCATGGCGGTTGTCGTATCGCCCTGCGTAAGAACCCAGTCTGGTTTTTCAGCGCTGATGACTGCATCGAGCCCCTGCAGGGCAGTCGCGGTCAGTGCAGCCAGTGACTGGTTTGGCTGCATCAGATCGAGGTCATAGTCTGGGGTGATCTCAAACAGGGAGAGGACCTGATCGAGCATCTGCCGATGCTGGGCGGTGACGCAAACGACACTGGTCAATGCGGGATAACTCCTCTGGAGTCTCCCAATCAGCGGCGCCATCTTGATCGCTTCGGGTCTGGTTCCGAATATCGAGAGTATCTTCATAACGCTGATTATAACCATTTCGGCTCGGAAATGTACTCGAGGCAGAATGGTTGGAGGAGGCAATCACCCTTGGCCGGCATGGTTTTGGAAAGATTCACTTTTTGGAAAACTTTTTTGGATCCGGATTCTGGTTCGGAGCGTTTTTTATAGTATGATTAACTCTATTTTTGCAACTGATCAAATTGTTTAACATTCGGTCAGATGTCTGAAATAAATGACTGAATCACAGCCTTCCTGGGAGGATTTCGATGTTGATCTGTCCGGTCTGTCGTAGTCAGAATATGGAGGCGGCGAAGTTCTGTGGCAATTGTGGCCACCCATTTCCCCGTCAAGCCGAGCCCGTATCGGCGCTGGTCAATTGCACACATGGGCACATCTACAGTGCGGTCTATAACCATTGCCCCTACTGTCCTCAACCAACAATTGCACCAGTGGCACCGACGGTGAAAGAGACAGACACTGCCTTTGATTTTCCACTCTCCGGTGAAATGAACGGTGATCACGGCCACAGCATTGAGCTGGGTGTGGACGAGATGGTCACCAACAGTGGTGATGAAGAGGAGGTTATGGCCGAGACCGTCTCTCAGCCTGGGGCAGTTATCGAACGTCTGGTCGACAGGCGCGCAGACAGCTTTAGTCAGGGAACAGAGGGGCGAGGATTCGGTCAGGATGGGACGCACCGTACCAATGGTCGGCGACCGATCTCGAGCCGACTGGCAGGCGTCGCCAATGGCAATGGTGAGACCAACCGCCCGACTCCTCCCGATCCTGATCCTGTCCGGGCGCAGATGGCGGCTGGGTACCAATCCCCGACGCCGCTCAATGGAGTGTCGCCGGTAGTTGGTGGACTGCTTGTTGGTGGTGGCGCGGAGATTGGCCGGCGAACGGTCATTGCAACGAGCGAGGTTGGGACGGGAGCAGCATCCCGGGGCAAGATCGTCGGGTGGCTGGTAAGTTACACTGCCAATCCGGATGGAGAAGACTTCCGGATCCATGCTGGCCACAACCGGATTGGTGCAAATCCGATCTGTGACATAATCATCAACGATGACACGGTCAGCGGTTCACACGCAATTCTGGTCTACCGTGAGGGTCGATGCCTTATCAAGGATGATCTCTCCCGTAATGGAACCTTTGTCAATGGTCGGGAGATCACTGAAGCGCATCCGCTTCAGAATTATGATCAGATCCGGCTTGGCAATACGTATCTGGTCTTCGTCTCCGCGCAACGGGTATAGAAGCCACTCGATGCATCTGGCCTCACACTGGCAGAATCGGGCAGTTAAACGGTCATGGCATATCCAGTCAAAGTTGCGTGTCGGACAGATACCGGACGCGAACAGCAAGAGAACCAGGACAGTATTGGCTACATCTGTGATGAGCGGCAGGGTCTGCATCTGCTGATAGTTGCTGATGGTGTGGGTGGTGCTGTCTGTGGTCAGATGGCAAGTCAACTGGCGGTGCAGACGATTCGTCAAAGTTTCTTTGCCTTTGAGCATCTGGCGGGTATAAAGGCTGCTGAGATCAGTGAAAGGCTCAACTTTGCCATCACGGAAGCCAACCGCACAATTCTTCAGCGTGGCCGGCGTGATCGTCGTTGTCGTGGAATGGGGTCGACCTGTGCAGTGGTGGCCCTGCGTGAAGAGAGCGTCTGGATTGCGCATGCCGGTGACAGTCGCATCTACCTGATCCGTGATAACCGGATCGTTCAGATGACCCGTGACCATTCTCGGGTCCAGAGAATGCTTGACGATGGACTGATCACCGAAGACGAAGCACTGACCCATCCTGAGCGCCACTACCTTGAGAGAGCCCTGGGGCTGCGTGAAGAGATCAGAGTCGACTTGCGCCCGCTTCCACTGCCAGTCCTGCCGGACGACCTGCTGATTGCCTGTACTGATGGCCTGACAAGTCTGGTTGGAGATGAAGAGATCTATCGTGTCGCCCTTGCCAACCCTGCTGATGATGCGTGTCTGAAACTGATCAATCTCGCCAACGATCGGGGTGGGCATGACAACATCAGTGTCGGGATCATGCGCATTGGCAAGATCAGTCTCCAGTAATGACCAACCACCTCAACCTGAACCGATGTGCTTCTGTCTGGCACACTCATTCCCTTCCCCTGATGAGTCGATATCCGAGCTGAACTGCCGCCAGGCTGGAAGTGGCTTATGCAAGGAGAATTGTTCGGCCGATAATGTCTCGATCGAGGCAGTAAGTGAGAATCCTGGAAACAAGTTTTTCAATTGGTGCCTGCTGTTTTGACTGAATATGAATCGATTATTGATCGCGACTACGAATGAAGGCAAAGTTGCTGAATTGAAGAGGCTTCTGGAGGGGCTGGATCTGGAGCTGTCAAGCCTGGATCAGTTAGAGGAGACGCCCCCTCCGGTTGAGGAGACGGGGCAGACCTTTGCCGAGAATGCCCTCCTGAAAGCCAGATACTATTTTGAGAGAACAGGAATTCCGACGCTTGCCGACGACTCCGGGCTTGAGGTTGACGCCCTGGGCGGACGTCCAGGCATCCATTCAGCACGCTATGGCGGGCAGGGTCTGAGCGTTGCTGAACGTAATAGTCTGCTGCTGGATGAGATGAGCGGAGTTCCGACAGAAGATCGTGGAGCACGTTTTGTGTGCGTGCTGGCCCTGGCAAACCGGACGATGGTGAAGACATTTGACGGCTACTGTGAAGGAGAGATCGCGCAGACGTCGATCGGAACTGACGGCTTTGGATATGACCCAGTCTTCATCATTACCGGGACAGGGCAGAGTTTTGGAACGATGAGCAGCGCCGAGAAGAACCGGCTAAGCCACCGTGGAAAGGCGCTGGAGAAGCTCCGCAAATTCCTCCTTACCGGTGAATGGGACGCATCGATCACCGAACAGATAGAGTTAGTCGAGAGGGAGGAGACGACATCGATCCTGCCCCTCTGACCGGAGGACTTATTCAAAATCTCAAAGATCCTGCCAAACGAGCAGAATCAGGCGCCGTGGATAAGAACTCTCTGCTCGCGTCCAAACTTGACATCGATCTTGCCAAAACGGACGTCAGCAACCACACCGACGCCAAACTTTGGATGTTCGATTCGATCCCCAATCGAGTATTTGTCATGCATCGAGTAGGGACGGAGCGGACCGTTTCCGTCCGGATCGGGAGCCGACTCCTTGCGGGACGCTCTGCCGGTCGAAGACTTTGTCGAGCCTGTCTTTTTAGACGCTGTTCCGGCAGCCTTCTGTTTGAAGATGTGGTTACTCTGACAGGTGCGGCACTGGACGCGTCCGACGCTGCCATCGGATTTGAGGGCAGCGATGACGTGTTCGCGGTTATCCTTGCATTTTCCACAGTATGCTTCGATATCGCCGCCCAACTGTAGTGTGATATTTATTCCTAGGTTGTTGGTACTCATATTTGGTTCATTCCCGCAGGAGAAGGTTAGATTCATAAAAGACGCAAAGTGAAAGCTATTGTAAACTCATATTTCGATCCTGACCAGCCTTTCAT
Organism: uncultured Acidobacteriota bacterium; assembly: GCA_903862855.1. Taxonomy (GTDB): domain Bacteria; phylum Acidobacteriota; class Blastocatellia; order RBC074; family RBC074; genus CAIOZW01. The sequence continues at coordinate 10,484 of CAIOZW010000513.1, read as the reverse complement.
CAAGAAACAGAGCATTGTTGGCCATTTTCCCGCAGGGGAATCGCATTAGGAAGAGACTCGACAACATAGGAGCTTCTATTCGCCAATAATTGAACAACTTTGGGGAGGATTTTCTGGTGTCTCAGCCTGGTCATGAAAATATGATTAGTGTCAGGAAAGGCAGATGGCGCCATCGACCCAACAGGGCGGCGTATACCAGCTCTGGGTGAAACCCAGGGTCGTGACTTTGGAGATTCCGTGCCATAGATGGACATCTCCTCCAATGCCACAGAGGGGCGCTTCAAAAAGTGCACATACGGTTCCTGAGGTATAATGCGATTACCCTGCATTTTCCCGTCTAGAAACGATTGGAGAGGGTGGGCGGTGATCAAGTCTTACAGACGGCCACAGATGCGGAAGGAGTTGCCAGTAAGAGATGCAGTACAAGGATTCAGAAAGATGGCGGAGTTACTGCCTGGTGCTGATGCTGTTGATGATTCTATGTTTGAGTCCAACAGTCACTTCAGGTCAGCAGAGATGGTACACGATCCAGATCGCCTCGGTGGTCAGCGAGGCAGAGGCAAGAGGTCTTTTGACCGCACTGCGATCAAAGGGTATTGCGGCATATGCTGTGCGGGCCGAGGTAAAGGGGCTTGGTTCTCGCTACCGGATCCGATACGGGCGATTCCGCACTCAGCTTCTGGCGCGTATCGAAGCTGAGCGGGAGTCCGGGCGTGGAAGCTACAGTGATTTCATCATCACCTATGAAGAGCCTGATTCAATGTCACGGAAGATCGATACCGCTCCCGTAAAGAACAGCGTTGAGAGCCGATCAGACAAGGCAACCGTCGAGACTCCGAAGAGACCCGAACCGAGGCCAGTGGCAGAGGAGCGAGCGGTCAAGACGACCCCAACGACGGCGATACTGGAGCCAAAATCCGGACCAGCCAATGCCCCCGCCCGGACTGCCGCACCCCGGGTGGGAGTAACAGTTCCCGAGTTGATCAGTAACAATAGAAAGTGGGCGGCGACCGTTCCCGACACATTGCCGGAAGAGAGATGGTCGGCGATTCAGTTTATCGATGGATTGACGGGATGGATTGGTGGAGTAAAGGGGAGTCTCTACCGAACCAATGATGGTGGGCACACCTGGCGAAGGGTAACTGTCGAGAGTTCAGGAAAGATCATCTCGATCAACCTCGCCGACTGGAATTCAGGCTGGGTGCTGGCGGACGGACCGTCAGAGTCGGAAGATGCTGGCGTCAAAGGACGACAAATGCTGATCACGCATAATGGAGGACGAACCTGGCGTCAGTATCCACTGGGGGGTGTCGAGCGGGTGGTCAGAATTGATGGTCAGCGAGGGTGGGCGCTCGGTAGAGGTGGACAGCTCTGGCGGACAACCGATGGTGGAGATTCATGGGGCAGAGTTGAGAAACCTTTCGGCACCGGTCAGCTCGATCGACTGGAGATGGTCGATATCGCGGCCAGTGATGGAGAGAGTGGAGTTGAGGCGAAGCGAGTTGGTGCGAGCTGGCCAGGGCCGCTTTGGATGATCGCCAACGAACGTACGGTGACCGAAGAGACCCGTCCAGGTTCACTCTGGCGTTCAGTTGATGATGGTCAAAGCTGGAGCATGGTCAAACTACCCGGGGAGCTGACATCCCGGCAGGGACGATTTCTGAGCGTCCGCTTTCAGAGTGCAAAGTCGGGGACGCTCACCGGCGAAATGGTTCAGCGTGAGGGCCGAGGCTGGTTCATCCTCTCCACCAATGATGGCGGAGCAAACTGGAAATTAGAGATGCAGTCAGGGCGGGAGCTGGCTCAAGCCCAATTCACGGAGAGGAGCGAATTGAGTCGAACGCTCTATGCCGGACATGGGGCATCGATGGCTGGTCACGGTTGGACCCAGACCGCTACGATTGAGGCAGATGCAACTGGCAATTCGAGCCATATCGAATCGCACCTCCTGACTACCCTCGATGGAGGACGAACGTGGAGAGAGGAGTTTCGTCTGATTGGCCGACATGCTCTTCTTGCCTCATTCATTCGCGAGATCGTGGCTGGGTCATGACGGAGCGCGGAGTTCTTCTCTCCATCAGGATGGATTGAACCTGCCGCGCTGAATGGCAATGATGACTCCAACCACTGTTTCAAAGTGTTGGATGCAGGGAGATCCGTTCTCACGGTTGAATATTCTATTCTGGAAGAGGAGAAAAGTGGCACACTCTATACAAAACAACAATGTCTCGAGAGATTCAGTAAGACTGACTCTCCTTCTGATACTTCTGGTTTTGAGCAGCGAACCGATCAAAGTTGGAGCGCAGCGAGCAGATCCGCGCGATCCGCAGAACTCTCGACGCGGACGGGAGCTTTTAAGGATGTCGATTGCCGCGCGGGGTGGTCAATCATATACCGAGATTCGCACTGTCACAGCAACGGGTCTCTTCACCCCCTTTGAGAAGGGACTCTCCCAGATACCGACACAGTTCGAAAACTTCATCGTCTATCCTGATCAGGAACGGGTCGAATTTGGCAAGGGAAAGAAGAAGGATCGTCGACTGCAGGTCAATATTGGACGGTCTGGCTGGGTGTATGACGGTGATGCCCAGACTTTGAAGGAACAGAATGACCAGCAAATTGCCGATTATGTTGAGGGGACAGAGATCGATCTTGATCGGCTCCTGCGTGGGAATCTCGCCGATCCGGAACGGAAGATTTTTTACGCCGGGCGGGAGGAGCTGCGTCCGGGTGAACGGGCGGAGATGGTGACGATCGAGCTGGACGCTGACCGCCAGGTCTCGATTCTGCTCGACCGATCCAGCTATCTGCCAATCAGCCTCATCTACGAAAAGAGCCGAAGTGGCGCCATGACCCGCCAGGAGATCCGGTTCTTTCAGTATGTCCGATATGATGGAGTTCTCTTTCCAAATATCATCGACTTCTACCGTGATGGAGTTCAGGAGAGTCGTGTCACCTATCAGACCATCCGGCTCAACAAGGAGGTTGATGGCCGGCTCTTCATCAAGCCAGCCAGTATCAAGGAATTAAAATAGGGTTCGTGAAATAAATCTGCTGAACAGACGTTATCAAAAATGCGGGATGCGGGTTGAGACCGGGCCGTCACCAGAAGGTGACTGTTATGTTGCGGCCGTCGTGGGATAGGTTGGCTATCCTCCGCGGTAAGTCTTCAAGGGTACTCTGATTTTGTGAACTTCAACCCTGTTGATGGCGTATCCTGAAGCAGACATTTGGTTCAGTCGGATTTTGAGTTGAACCGGAGAGAGGGAGAAGGTTGTGGGAGCAGACGCGTCATTGATCAAATCCGATCGCGAGCTTGTCCGGCGGTGCCGGGCTGGTGACAGTGGGGCGTGGGAAGAGATCGTCAGGACCTTCTCCCGGCGTGTCTACAATCTTGCCTATCGTTTCAGTGGACGTCACGAACAGGCCGAGGATCTTACTCAGGAGGTCTTTGTTCGGGTCTACCGCTCTCTTGATCAGTACGATCCGCAGGCCGGTGATCTCTCCAACTGGCTCATGCGACTGGCTCGAAACCTGGTCATCGATGACTACCGACGCCGAACCCGCACACCAACCGACATTGGTGACGATCTGGAGGAGCATCAGTTTCACCTGCGAAGTGGAATTGATGCGCCAGACCGTGGAGTTGAGAGGAGTGAACGGTCGCGTCAGGTGCATGCCGCCATCGGTTGTCTGACCGCCGATCTGCGTGAATGCGTCGTGATGCGTGACATTGAAGAGATGAGCTATCAGGAGATAGTAGAAATTCTCGGGATTCCACTTGGCACGGTCAAATCTCGAATCAACCGCGGGCGAATTGAACTGGCCCGGATCCTGCGAAGAATGAAGGTTGTCGAGATCTGATCGCTCGGCGGGGCAGTCAATCTTCAACGGTGCGGGAAGAACAGACATAAGAGATGATGATGGAGTGCAGCAGATTTCAGGAGCTGGTGACGGACTACCTGGATGGTACGGTAAGTCCACGCGTGCGTGCGGAGTGTGCAAGCCACCGCCTGATCTGTCGTGGCTGTCGTGATCTCTACGAGAGCGTGCGGGTGACGGTTCACGAGCTCAATGATATTGGGACTGCCCAACTTCCCTCTCCCCCGGGACTGAATGAACAGATCATTCTCGCAACTCGGGCGGGAGAGATCCTCGGTTGCCGTGGATTCGATGAGTTGATTGAACAATACTTCGAGGGAGTCATTCTCGCGCCGCACTATCAGGGGTTTCAGCACCATTTTCTGCTCTGCCGCAAATGCCGGCGCCTGATTTCCGGGATTGAAGAGGCCATCGGACTCTGTCAAGAGGTACGTGAAGAGGAGGTAGAGGTGCCAGTCGATCTGCCCAAGAGGATTATCGAGGCGACGACCGGAGTGGTATCGAGAAGAAACCGATCATCCCGACTCAACACCAGCGGTATCGATGGATCACGAGTTGCAGCCGCCGCGCTGATCATCGCCGCAAGTGGACTGCTGATCCTCTCGCGTTTCGGCAGCATTGGTGGGATGGCATCTCAGGCAACACTGCAGGCTGATACGATTGTCAATGTTGGCCAGGCCCGAATAAGTCGAACCAGTGACGTGGCCAGGGATAATCTTGAAAGATTGACCAGAGAGGTGAACGATCTACTCGATGGTCCGACCGAACCTCACCAGCAATCCGAACCGGGACGGAGTAAAGGCCGATGACCTGCGCCTACCATCCCGGTCAACCGGTGTCCGCCAGTTGTCAGTCATGTCGCAGGAGTCTCTGCCGTGCCTGTGATCACCGGATCCGCGGTCTTCCCTACTGCCAGGACTGTATTGTTGCGGGCATCGAACTACTGCGAAAGCAGCCGACCAATCCAACCTTCACTACCCTTCAGGGTAATCACCGGACTGGATCTACCAGTCGAAGATCGCTGCTCGTCGCACTGCTCTTCAGTCTCTTCCCTGGACTTGGCGCAGTCTACAATGGACAGAACGTCAAGGCCTTCATCCACTTCATTCTGATTGCCGGACTCTGGACCCTTGCCGACCAGTTTACGGCAAGTCTCGAAGCTCTCCTGGTTGCCGCGGGAGCATTGGTCTACCTCTTCTCAATCCTCAATGCCTGCCGGACCGCGCAAAGAGCCAACCGTGGAATCGATCTCCAGCTTGAGGATGAACGAATCAGAGCCTGGTTGAGCAATAACATTATCTATGCCGGCTACGGACTGATCATCATCGGCTCCCTGACGACAATCAATGCCCTCGCTCCTTCTCTGCTCAACCGCTTCTGGCCCATAATTCTGGTACTGACGGGCACAGCACTGCTCAAAGTCCGCTGGAAAAGAAGGTGACCTGAGAGCCGACATGATGGAGATCTTCAATCAAGGGCTTGAAGGTTATGGAATCTTTGCGAGGTAGAGCAGATCGAAGAGAAGCATGAATCCGAGCAATTGGGCAATTATCAATCTGGCCAGCCTGAAACGATTGGTAACGGCATACTTTGATACCAACCAGATCATAAATGGGGCGGCCGTGACTGTGTAACGGTACGTAAAGACGAACGTGATTTTTGCAGCCTCGGCAAGGATAATCATGGTCACGACGGCTGCATAGAGGGTGACAAAATCCTGACGATGGGCCCAGGCTGCTCTGAGAAGGCAGATGATAGACCCGATCCCCAACCCAAGCAGCAGGCCGGTACTGACGTACTTGTAGATGTCGAGAAGTCCAACCGGGAGAAACATTCTGGCGATCCGTGTCAGAAACCAGATATCGAGTCTGAAAAAGAGATAATTGAGGGCCGTTGTCCCGCTGAGCAGGAGAGACCAGCTTCTCAATGACATCTTTAAGAGACCAGGAGAGAGGAGCAGGAACATTCCACCGGCAAATGCGAAGTTCATCAATCCATGCTCGATCTTCAGCCCATCGTTGACAAAGTAGTGACTGGGTGGAGTGGCCCCTTTCCAGACCCAGATCAACCAGGCGGGAATGGCCGCCCCGGTTATAATGAAGGCCAGAACTGGGACCAGGCTTGCACGGACAAACTGAATCTCTCTCCCTGCGCCAAAACGTACCGCGAGGAGTGGGGCTGCAAGCAGAAAAGGGATGGCCGTCTGCCGGCCTGCAAAGGCGAGCCCTCCGCACAGTCCTGCCAATACGGCCAGAAGAAAAGCCTGTGCCTGTCGGGCATTGTCGTCGCGATTATCACTCACCAGCAAATCCGACAGGACGCCAACCGACAGCAGTCCGAGCGAGAGGAAGAGCAATGTTGGCGATTCAGTGAATATTATCCCACTGACCATCCAGACCAGTGGCAATGCGAACAGGACCGCGGCATTACTGGCGGATCCGGACACTCTCTTATACTTGAAGAGAAGATGGAGAGAATAGACCGCACCGACAATCAAGGGGAGATTGAGAAGGCGTAACCCGACCAGATTGAACGGGCTCGACTTGGTAACAACAAGAGCAAGGTACTGGATTACAGGTAGAAGCGGACCGGTAGTGACGAGAAGTTGGCGAAGGAAATCATTCGTCAACCCTTTCTCCTGAAGAAGTAAGAGCGCTCCCAAGTGTGCCTCCTCATCATAGAAGAGGCCGCGAGGTGAGAAGATGATCAACAATCCAATGACGACAATACCTGAGCAACAGATGACTGAGACTGCTCTGTGATGCCCTCTATTGTCTGACTGGGGCTCGATCCACCAGTCCCGCCACGATCTGAAGCGCTGGGTTTCAGCGTGTTCGATGAGCGCTTTCACCAGGATACTCTGCCTTAAAATAAGTTACTGGAATGAATCTGCCTGAAGACAGATCCATTCCAGTTTCGGATTCATACTGCATAAGATCTGAGTAACAGTCTACCCAGTCAGGTCAGTCCATTTATCTCTCGATCTTCTTCCAGACTCCACCAGCCTTGGCGCTCGCAGTAATCGCCTCGACAATACGATTCGATTCAAGCCCATCGGCAAAAGTGGGGAAGTTGATCTTGTCACGATCGGTCTCCATCGAATAACCATTGGAGACAAATGTGTAGATGTTGCGCATCAGGTTACGGAAGGCATCAGCCCACGCCTCACCATGCCCGCCCGGCAGCGCCGCATACCCTCTCACCGACTCATCCATCAGGGAGGGATCCTTGATCATGACGGCATTAGGTTCGGTCCGTCGACCTATCCAGAGCGAGTTTGGCTCCTCCTGTCGCCAGGCCAGTGAGCCCGTACCACCATTGACCTCAAGTTCGAGGCCATTCTTGTGGCCAGCGCTGACCTGTGAGACCGAGAAGGCTCCCCGTGCTCCATTCTCAAAGCGGAGGAGAACACTGGCAAAATCCTCGGTATCGATCGGGTAGTCGACGTACTCTTCTGCCCCGGATGCCTGTGCAAAAGCTATCCGCGCCTGCTTCGGCTTTTTACGAACCGGATAGACTGTCGTGTAGTCTGCCAGCACCTGATCGATGCGCGAACCCACAACATACCCGGCCAGATCGCACCAGTGGGATCCAATATCTGCTACGCAGCGTGAGGCGCCCCCCTCTTTCTCCAGACGCCAGTTGTAGTCGGTTGGAAAGAGGAGCCAGTCCTGGAGATACTGCCCATGGACATAATGGATCGGACCAATATCGCCACGGGAGACCATCACCCGAGCCTGCTGGATGAGCGGGTTGAAGCGGTAGTTGAAGGTGAGCGCATTGATGACGCCCTTCTTCGCTGCTGCTTCGACCATCTTCAGCGCATCGGCGGCATTGAGTGCGAGCGGCTTATCCGAGATAACATGCTTTCCCCGCTCGATGGCGGCCATGGCCACCGGGAAATGGAACTCGTTTGGCGTGCAGTTATGGATGATCTCGACTTCCGGGTCATCCAACAGGGCCTCGATGCTCCCATACGCTTTCGGTATGTTGAGACTCTTCGCCTTGGCTGCCGCCAACTCTTCCGACCTGTCCGCAATCGCGACAAACTCGACAAATCCAAGCCGTCGCGCCGCTTCGACGTGGTTGGGGCCGATGAAGCCAGCCCCGACCAGTGCTGTTTTGACTTTGCGCATCTCTTATCCCTGTGGGTTGGCGGACGCCTCAGCTTCCTTCTTCTTCATTAGTGCAGAAGCCTCTTCGGCAATCTTGACCGAGAGGGAGGCCAATTCCTTGCGCCGTGCCTCATCCTTGGTCAGCTTCTGCTGTTCACGGTAGAGGAGGCCCTTGTAGAACATGGCATCGACATAGGCCGGATCGACCTGAATTGCCTTCTCGAGATACTCAAGCCCCTTGGCTGCACACCCTTCTGCCTTCTTCTTGTCGGCAAGGGCATCCGGATAGTCCATGTTGCGATAGTGGAACGGATCCCCCGCCATCTTGGCCTTGTCCTGGTAACGGGTCGTCTCCTCATAGGAGCAGTTCCAATATTTGACTCCAACCGCATAGTAGGTGGTCGCCTTGACTTCGTTGCTGACGACACACTTCCCTTCGGCACGCTGGAGCATCCAGTTCCGCCACTCTTCGGAATTGCCAAGATCATCGTAGATCGAGGCGATGTAACTGATGGCATTGTCGTAATTGGCGCAGTTGCCCTCACTCAGTTCAAGGGCCTTCTTGTAGACGAGGAGGGTCTCGTTGGCGAGTTCCTTGTTGACATCTCCATCGGCCTTGTACTGTTTGACCATGGTCGCGCCAAGGTAGAGCCAGGCAACAGCGTTGCTTGGGTCGGTGTCAGTGGCCGATCTGAAAAATTCCTGGGCCTTGGTAAACGTGCCCTGATTGTAGAGAATGGCTCCCTGGTTGAGCTGATCCTTGGCAATGATCTTCTTGGCGTATTCACAGCCAGAGTTGAGCAAGGCCAGCGCACCGATTGCCGTTAAGATAAGCGCGTGGTGAAAATGACGGATGATCTTCATAGCAGCGTGTCGGATATTCTCCCTGATAAGGGTAGCCCTTCTGAGGGAGAGCCTTCTGGTGGTAAGCCCCCTCGTGGGTAATATGGATGATACCAGGAGCCCTGCCACCGCAGATTCGGTGGCAATCCTTGTCAGGTCGGGCCAGTATGACAGGATATTGGCACTCGGCTCGACCGTTGAAGAGGCTGCCTGAAGTGAACTGAGTGGGGGCTTGAGCATGGTGAGCCCCCACGTTCCAATCATTGGGTCTTTGGGTTACCCCGGATTACTGTTCAAGCCCCTCGATCTGCAGACCGATCGGCGAGCCACCGGCGGCCTTGACGGCATCGATGACCTTGACGATCTCACCATAAGGCTTCGAACGTGGAGCCTTGATGAAGACGGCCTTGCGATCCGCCGGTCGACCATCGAGGGCGCTGAGGAGACGATCCTCGAGAGCCTGAACGCTTGCAAGATCCTCGGTGTTCAACTTGTATCCTTCACCAAAGAGTGGGACGGTCACAAGCAGACTCAGCGGATCCGGAGCCTGGTTCTCCGGCATCTTCTCCGGTGGTTTCTCGGGAATCTTGGCTTCAAATTGATGCGGCTTCTGCGGGCTGATTACCATGAAGATGATAAGCAGCACCAACAGGATGTCGATCATCGGGGTGACGTTAATTTCAGGTGCGACCTCTTTTGAGGCTCCGCTCATTGCCATGGCAACGACTCCTTGTTGACGACGAAAAAATTATGAAAATAATTACTCTTTGAGCTTATCAGCGACCAGACCAATCTGATCGAAGCCGGCTTCGCGGATGGAATCGATGACATCGACCACCTCACCATAGCTTGTTCCGACACCGCCCTTGATATAGACGATCTGCGGATCACTCGGCTTGAGCTGCTCCATCCGACTCTTGATCGTCTGGATCAGATTGTCCTTGCCCTTGATGAGGTCACGACCGACATAGAACTCTCCATCATTCGGAATGGCAACCACCACCGCGGTATCCTTGGTGATGTTGGCATCCTCAGTCGGATTTTTGCCCCTCGGAAGTGTGACCGAGACGCCTGACTGGAGGAGTGGAGTGACGACCATGAAGATGATCAGCAGCACCAGCATGATGTCCACCATCGGCGTAACGTTGATTGTTGAATTGAGGTTACTCGAACCTCCTGCACTCATGGCCATGGCCATAACCTCCGGTATTTCGGATTTAGGGTTTCAGACTACGGATATGTTTGATGTCACCAGAGAAACAGCACGGCGGCACCACCACAAAATCCGTCGAGAAAGTTGCACCGTTTATTACTGTCAGTAAAAACAGTGTCAGTAATAGTACTGCTCACCAAAACGTTTGTGAGATCACAAAACAAGTGAGACCTGACAACAACCAGCTTGCCGGGTTACTGACATAACACCGATATCCCCTGCAATTGTGATACTGCAGTAATAAGAGGAGGCCCCGTAAAGACTGCCAGGCACTGAATCGCCCGGTGAGGGCTTCGTTGCCGCGTGACATCGGGAAGATCCGGATCAGGTACATAACCGCAGGTACCGGATCGATGCCCGATCAGGCTGCAGGACTGGATATGGGTCTGACTACTCTGCAGTCATGACCACAAACCTGCTCCCCACAAAAC
>CAIOZW010000512.1 GCA_903862855.1 uncultured Acidobacteriota bacterium | reverse complement strand
GGCGTCCTCCGTATCCGCTGCAAATTGCTGACTTACCAGCTCAAGGTGGCGGATGATCATAGACTGCGGTCAGAAGTGGATTGACTCCACAGGGACTGTCTCGGAGCCGAGGTACGTTTAGAGGTGGTCCGCGAACCGCGGCTCCTCCGCGTCTTCGCGTGAGGCCTCCTGGAAGCCGCTGGTCAGAGAGATCTCACTCGAAGACACAAAGCCAGAATGATGGCTGGATGGTAAATGCGATTGCCCTGATCCATCGATCCATCCATTGGACTTAGAGAGAGGCTACCTGCCGGGTCCAGGTCTAATTATTGGGTCTGAATATTGTTGACTCATCAACCTGTCGGGGATAGAATGTGCGGGTGTTGGGGATAAGTGTAGCTTGATACGCCCCATCATCCAATCGGTGAGCCGCTGGTGAATTGGAGACACCTTCATTTTTCCAAGCCTGAAGTTCAGGCAGCCGTCCCGGGCCGCTCCGTTTGGCGACAGTTTTGTAGACAGTAATGACAATCGCTGCTCTTCATCGAATAGCGATTTATCTTAGCGATCAACGCGATCCACAACTGTCGAAATTCAAATACGGGACGAATGTAATCAGGATCTGGAGATTGCCAGTCCTGAGACACTGATTGCTGACAAATCGAATCCCACGTAACGCTGCAGCCTTCTCTATTGCAGCACTTTGCGATCCTGTGTGGCTGCTCTTTGGCCGTTACCGTGAGGATTAGGAGAGTTCAGAATGCAAACCGCACACAACGGCCGGAAGATGGCGGAGAAGAAGACTGCTTCGAGTAAAATGGCTCAGGTGAAGATGGCTGAGGAGAGTTCCTGTATCTCTACCAGCCACACATTGAAATTCAATCTTCGATCGGCAACGCTCCTCATCGCTATTGTGGTGCTTGGGTCGAGCTATTTTACGGCCGTCGGGCAGTCGAAGGTCGGGACACAACCCGGCAAGACTTCCAACATCGGAGTCCGTAGTGCAACCAGTGCCACCAGTGCTGGTGATCCAAACCTACCTGGCCTCCCTGGAGATACTGACTCGCTGCGTCGCAGCAGTGGAACACCGGGCGAAGTCGTCAGTGACATGAAACTCGGGAGCGTCCTCTTCTACAATTATTATGTCAGCGATTCGCTCAGCTCGAGCATCAATACCCGAATCAGTCTGACCAACGTCAATCCTCTTCAGGACATTGCGGTCCATGTCTTCCTGATCGATTCGACAAGCTGTAACACGGCAGACTTCTTCATCTGCCTCACTCGCAACCAGACCAGCACTTTCATCCTCTCCGATGTCGATCCGGACACCGCTGGTTACATTGTTGCCGTGGCGGTCGATTCGGAAGGGAAGCCGACCAACTTCAACTACCTGGCTGGTGAGGAGTATGCCGTAACGCCGACAGGACACCGTTACGGATTGTCGGCCATTGCCGCCGCGCGCCTCGACGCTGCCAACTCCTCTTCACCGGTCAATTCCGACGGGATCAGCTCCTCGCTCTTCTTCAATGGCAGTCAGTATGACTACCTTCCACAGACGGTGATGATCGACAGCTTTCCGAGCCAGACCTCATCGCCCGGTTCGGCAATCGGTGACACGAGGATGTATGTCTACACCCCCCTCACAAGTCTGGTCACCGCCGGCCGTTCATTTGCCGGGACCATCTTTTTCCTCATATTCGACGATCAGGAGAACAGTTTCTCCGGCCAGCTCGCACTCAACTGCTACATCGCCTCCGACAAACAGCGGATAAGCTCTGTCAGAACGGCCCCAAATCTCAGTACCATCGTTCCCACCGGGCGTACAGGGTGGGCAAGGTTCTACACGGTGGGGTCATACACTGTCGCCTCCAACACGACAGGGGGAACAAAGGTTCTCACCGGCTCACCGGTCCTCGGAGCGTCGGCGACGCGAATGGGGGCATTCAATGGCGGGCGTAATCTCCGCTACCTGACAACCTTTGCCCAGGGTTTCTCGATCACCATTCCGCTGGTCACGCCCGATTGCGGGCCGACGAACTTCCTGCCAACCCCGAATGGGAGCAGTATCTGATCTTCGACTCGTTGAGTCGAAATAAGACCTACGAGACTCTGCCTGCCTCTTGAAGGGCAGGTCAGAGTCGCCCGGTTGGGGAGTTCTATTGGTCGGGAAATTGTATTGGTCTGGAAGTTATAAATGACACGCAGATGAAGCCAGACGTCTGCGTGTCATTTAAATTTTCGTCGGACTCCCATCACCCTGGCAAATGTTGTATAGTCTAAATTGTTGGTCAGTCCAAATATCGGTGAACAGCCTTCATCGGAT
>CAIOZW010000511.1 GCA_903862855.1 uncultured Acidobacteriota bacterium | reverse complement strand
TTCAAGACTATGAAATACCGGCCTGATTATCCGGGCCGTTTTGGTTCACTGCAAGACGCCCGATCGTGGGCGGACTCGTTCTTTACCTGGTACAACAGTCGGCATTATCACAGTGGACTCGGCCTGCTGTCACCTGGTGTTCATTACGGGAAGGCGGAATCAGCGCTGATCAAGCGTCAGCACGTGTTGAAAAACGCCTACGCTGCCCGGCCGGAACGGTTCGTTAAAGGATCTCCGACCGTCCCGGGATTGCCCGGAGCTGTCTGGATTAACCGACCAATATCGCTGTTGGAATTGGCCGCTGAGCATACAAAAGCTCACTAAATTTTCAAAGATCGTGTCTCAATGTTGTTGAAACATTCCGGCCCGCGCTGATGGCAGCTACAAGAAAACCAGATCAATCCTTCAATTTTGCCAGAGCAATTAGGTAGAAAGCATTTTCGCTGTCAAAAATCGTGTTTTGCCTGACATAGTATGGATTCATAATTGATGATTTGAGAGAATATTTACATGAGATTGAATTTATTATTGCCTCTCTGATTGATTTGCTTAGCTCGCCATGTTTCTTATCGAAAAATAACCTGCTGAGAGTATGTCGAATTCTTCTAAATCCCTTAACTGTATGCCAATATGATTGGCTTGCAACTATTGATCGGGGACTCCACCAACTAGCTGATTTGGGTCTTTGAGTAAATAGCTTCAGTTCATTAAAGTATATATTGAGTAAAGAAACAAATTCGGCTTTATTCATTTCATGATGATGAAATGAATTATGATGACCCTGCTCGCTGTATATATCTCGGTTGGGTGTAGAGACAATAATTTGACCTTTGTCAGTCAACACTCTGACGCACTCTTTCAGAAATATCTCGGGTTTAATCAGATGTTCAATAGTTTCAAATGAGACGATTAAATCAACAGATTTGTTAGGAAGTGGGATATTCTCAGCTGATCCGACGATCGTCTCAACACCGTATTTTGCAGAGGCGTGCAGACAGGCTTCTTCAGATATGTCTACGCCTATGACACTTTTAGCCCCTGCCTTAAGCAAAGCAGCAGTACCATATCCTTCACCGCAAGCCACATCAAGGACTCGCTTATCCTTGACGAATTGGGTGGCGAATTTGTATCTGTATACATGCTCCCAGAAAGTGTTTGGATCTGCAGCCTCTGGAACCATACGCTCACCAGTATAATCAAGAACGCTTGTAGACATCAGACTTCTCCCATTTTATTAACTAGTTTGTCGCTTGTCTTTAGAAATACTTGAATAGCTTGTTTGTAATTACTCACGGGGATGAGGCATCAAGGAAGTGAAGTACCGGCGGCCCCATCAAATTGACAAGAGTCTCAAAGACTCTTTGACTATTGATCTTTGCAGTTGCAATCACGGACAACAAATCAGCATAAGCATTCGCGCCCCAGTCCGAGCGTAAGCCGTTGGTAACTTTCCGATGAATTACCGAAGTGCGTAAGGATTGCTCGCTCTGGTTGTTTGTCGCTGGAACCCCTGGATAGTAGAGGAAAGTCAGCAGTTTCTGCCGATGCAGCAAAAAACGTTTCTGGAGTTTTCGCTCTTCAGGACTGGTCAGCCGTTGATTGAGCAGCACATCGAGCTTGTTCTCCATCTCTGAAACACGGCGCATAAAGCCAGTGAGACTCTGTTGAGGCTCAGGACAATCAAAGCGATTGTTCAAGTGAATGGCTTCGCGAAAGAGATGCTGCATCTGGGTGGCCCTAGGCGATTCCGGTTGCTGATCAAGAACTCGCTGGAGATCGCGAAGTTGATGCTGCAGGCAGAGTTGAAAAACGTCGGCCGGGGCTTTCAGTTGCGCACCGAAGCAATCGCAGACCCAGACGTCGGCTCTCGTGTTCCCCATCAAATCCGTGATGACTTTGGCATTTCGTCTCGGTGCGATGATGTGATAGACAGCTGAAGCGCCGATGAAAACCCAGTGCCATGAGTTGCGTCCGCTGACGCGAGCGCTGGTCTCATCGCTCTTGATGACAGGACTTGCGATGACTTGCTCTTTGATTTCTGCTGCAGGGACTGCAGCCCTTTCACCGGCACGAGCTATGATTGAGGCGATTCCGCCTTCGCTCAATTCGATGCCGAACATCTCACGGACCGTCTGGGCGATTCGCTCGTAACTCAGATGCTGTTGATGCTTGAGGAAGACCACCGCCGCTTCCAGGCGTGGTCCAAAATAATGGTCGGCCTGAAGTCCTTCAGGCAGTTGGCCGCGATTGAGGCATTGACAATGTGGGCAGGTGACTTCGTGCTGCTGTGATTCAATTACCACGGGCGAGAATTCGGGCAACTCGGTGATCTGCCGTCGGACTATCTTTGCGGGCTCAACACTGCTTAGATCCTCATGGCATTTCTCACAGTGCTGAACTTTGACGCTGATCGTCCGATTCGGATTATCGATCAGTTCTCGGATAGATCGCTTGTGACCAAAGGGCGGCCCATGTTTCTTTTTTGGCTTGTCGGTCGCCTGATTGCTCTTTTGATCCCGCGAGGGTGGCTGTGATGAATTCCGGGAGTTTGCCGGCGGCTGTTTCAATCTTTCGATCTCAGTTTTCAGCTTCCGGTTCTCTTCCTCCAGCCACTCAACCCTCTCGATCAAGGCTCTGACCATCGCCACCAGATCGGCGTGGGGTGTTTGATCGAGTTGATTGCTGGTTGGTAGTATCATTTTCGCCCAAAAGATACCACATTTTCACGAAACCTGTGAGTAATTACGTTTCTCCTTGTCATTGTGGCGCCTCCCTGACTGAGGATTCTCAGGTCAGGGAGCCGCAAATTCCAGGAATAAGGTGGGCCAAATCAGAGTGCCAAAATCATTCATGACCAATGCAGAATGGGACGCTTGCTCAAGTTGGAGATCAGAAAGATTCGTAACAATTGGTCAGCAGGATAGCATGAACTTTCAAAATGTCGTGAGTAATTACCATTTACTAATGAAGCCACACTCATACTCAGACACAGCCGGAATTTGTCCGTGACTTATTTCTTCGATTCGTATATCGTTTGTCAGTATCTGGCTGTTGTCTATCAGATCTCTGCCAGATCTCTGCCGGATCTCTGCGTGGATCAGAATGGATCCCCCCACTGATTACCGCGCAATATTCTATCTCACGTCTCTGTCCGCGGTTATTGCCGTGCGACAGGCTCATAAAGTTGATATTCTGATTTATAGTCTCTTAATCTTTTTATGTTGAAAGACGTAGCAGTATTGATTCCTGCTTACAGAAATAATATCCCTCCATACGAATCGTACTCTTTAGACAGATGCAATCAGATTTTCAACCAATATGACAGGATATTATGTGCTCCGGATGGACTGTCTGTTGATGAATATCTCAAGGATTACGATGGCCTCAAGGTCATGCGATTCCCTTCAGATTGTTTTGAAAGTCATCGCGCGTATGATCGCATGATGCTGCAACCTGCTTTTTACGAACGATTCACCTCGTACCGATATATTCTGATCTATCAACTTGATGCCTTTGTCTTCAGGGATGAATTGGGCTACTGGTGTGATGCGGGCTATGATTATGTTGGTGCTCCGTGGATCGGCAATGCTGCCATTAGTGATATTGCTTCAAGCTGTACCAGAATCAGAAGGATTTTCCACGGCATCATCCCTGCATATCAAAAAATGGTCGGCAATGGAGGATTTTGTCTTCGCAATGTCGGATCTATGATCAATAATTTGCGATGGTTCCGCTCTAAGGCTCAATCCTGGCCTTATTATGAAGACACATTCTTCTCATTTTTTGTGACAAGCTACAATCCTTTATTCAGAATTCCCGATACACAAAAAGCTCTGCAATTCGCTTTCGAGATGCATCCCGCTCATTGTCTGAAAATGAATGAGGGCCGGCTGCCTTTTGGATGTCACGGCTGGGAGAAGTATGGCACCGAATTCTGGAAGCCTTACGTAGAAGAGTGTGGCTATCGGTTGTGAGATGTCAGGTCGCAAAGCCAAACAGTGTAAAACAGGATTCTGACGCTAGAGCCTGTTATTAACCAGGACTTACGCATTCAAACTGCTCCGGATCGATCTCACGCAGAGACGAGGAGAAGCCCGCTGAGTATCCATTTCGCGCCTTCCCCTTCGTCACGATTTTAGACAAGGCTAGACCTGTATGCCCCAAGTGTAAGCTTTCGGTGAGACGGCGTGACATTGAAAAAAAGCTGTATCGGCCCCCATTGCACTATTAATTTTCAAATGACCATGCTATTGATGGGCTCGGTTTAAAATCACCTGTGAATTGAGAGACCAATCAATGGAAGAGATCGAGATCCCATCAACGAGCAGAAGTGAAGTGGAAGGGCTGATCAGGCAGATCCGTCAGTCTAACATCGATCCGGCGGCAAAGGATAAGATCGAGAGATTGCTGCGAACGATACTGATGTGGGTCAACCTGCTGGAAAAGAAGAACTCTTCGATAACGAAACTGAAGAAACTGATCTTTGGAAAAAAGTCCGAACGCAACAAAGACGGCAAGCCTGGATCCGGTAAGAAGTCAGATGATGCAAAGGACGATCCGGCGACAGAGCCGGAGCCAATGGACAATACCGAGAAAAATGAGCGGACAACGCAGGCGAGAACTGCCGGACACGGTCATCGAGCCATCAGCGAGTATCACGGAGCTGCCGTGGTCGAATGTGGCAACAATGAACTGGAGGCCGGGGACGATTGTCCGGGAGTGGGGGGTCAGGGACATCTCTATGATCTGAAGGCACCCAAAAATCTGCTGCAATTCAAGAGTGAGCCACTGATCAATGCGACGGTCTACAAGTGCGAGGTGCTGCGTTGCAGCACCTGTCAGCAGAGATATGAAGCGTCACCACCACCAGGTATCAGGAACGAGACGTATGACGCAACGTGTGATGCGACGATCGCCGTGATGAAATATGGAATGGGGATGCCCTGGAAGCGGATGGAAGAGATGCAGAAGATGAGAGGAGTACCACTCTCGACAACAACTCTCTGGGAAAGGTCGGATGAGACAGCCAGGATTGGAACAGAGATCTTCAGGCATCTTGTGAGACTGGCGGCGAACGGTCAGACCTGTTATTTCGATGAAACACGAATGAGAATCCTCTCCTGTGATAAGGAAGATGGTAATAAGAAACGGGGCGCGACACAGACGACAGGAATCGTCGTCAGGTGGGGTGAGAGGAAGATCGCGCTCTACCACAGCGGGAGAGCACACGCCGGAAACAACCTCGCGAAACTGCTTGGATATAGAGACCCTGTTGTGCCAGAGATGCTTACAATGTGTGATGCGTTATCGGTAAACCTGAGCCAGGTGAAGAATGTGAAGAACGTCAGGAGTGGATACTGCCTCGTCCATGCCCGGCGCGAGTTCTATGAACTGCGAGAGAAGTACACGGCGGAGAGTGAGATCGTTCTGAATGCGGTGTCGAGGATCTATCAGAACGAGGAGGCGCGATCGATGACCGCGGCGGAAAGGTTGGCGCTGCACCAGGTGAAGAGCGGGCCGATAATGAGCGAGTTGCGGGAGTGGATCGAGGGCCAGCTTGGAGAAGGCAAGGTCGAGCCGAATTCAGACCTTGGGAAGGCGCTGCGATACTGGGTGAGGCACTGGGAGAAGCTGACGCTCTGGCTGCGTGTAGAAGGTGCGCCGCTGGATAACAATGAGGCGGAGCGGGCATTGAGGAAGATCGTACTGATCAGGAAAAACTCGCTGTTCTACGAGACGCCGAAGGGTTCTGGAGTCGGGGACATTCTGACCTCGCTGATCCAGACGTGCCGATTGAATGGTGTGGATGCGTGGGACTACCTGGTGACAATAATCAGGAATGAGGCGGAGGCACTGAGGAGTCCGGAGAGGTATCAGCCCTGGAACTACGGGGAGACGCGGATGGCGAGGGCGGCATAATGATCAGGCGGAATTGAGCTTCCGATCGTGAGTTGCAGTGTCTTGCTAAAGTTAAGGTGTGACCCTCTACAACCATTTACTCCACCATTGATTTGGGGCATTTGCTATTGATCAGTTTGACGCCAAGTGTACTTGAAGAAATTAATGGGTCGCGGTGCGCTTTCAATGTAAAAATCTCGCCTTGATATATGAGACGCTTTATCAGCCCTCGCGGATTATCCATCTATAGAATCAGGAGGAGCAGGAATGTTTAAGAAGCTAACTTATATCATTG
>CAIOZW010000510.1 GCA_903862855.1 uncultured Acidobacteriota bacterium | reverse complement strand
TTGGCGATGCCGCATCATTCAAGAGAGTGGCGCTGATGGCGATCATCCCCTTTGTCGTCTTTGGTCTCTGGTGGTTCCGTGATCGGGCGAAGGGTGGTTACAAGGCCGTCAAGCTCGGCTGATTTACGGCAGGCTTCATCGCGGAGGGCATCCTGTGGAGGTGATCATTCGTCTACGCTTTGCCGCGACGGGTGAAGTCTCTCCCAGGATCCGTAAGTTTCACTAATCTAGTCTGACCGGCCGGGCCGGGATGGGGCAGTGGGGCCTCACCCCGGCCCGCGCCATCTCAGTCGGGAACTTCAGCCAGTCCAGCCGTGACCAGCAGCAGCAGGAGGGCGCGGCGATAGCCAAGTTCACGACCTCGCGGATCATACCATTCACTGAGGCGGTGGGGGTCACCGGAGACTCCGCCAGCGCCAATGGTCAGTGCGGGTATCCCGAGACTGAGCGGGATATTTGAGTCGGTCGAATTTCGGTTGAGCCATGGCCTGATCCCGAGGCTCCTCGCGACCTCGAGGGCGGATCTGACGAGGGGATGATCGGGAGGGATCTCACCTGACGGGCGGGAGCCGATGAGCCTGACGTCGCTGGAGAGCCGGCGGCCGGAGGAGGCCCGGAGCCGGTTCTCGGCGTCGGTCGCGAGCTCGAGCGATTCGAGGAGAAAGGCCTCGAGCCGGGTCAGTTCGGATTCGTCCTCTGAGCGGAGGTCGATATCGACGCTCGCCATGATGGGGATGACGTTGACACTCTCACCGCCCTCAATCCGCCCGACATTGAAGCTGGTGCGGGGTTTGAGCGGAGCCGGATAGTCGGCGAGTCGGGCAACCAGCCGTCCGATGGCGTGGACCGGATTGACTACGCCAAAGTCACCCCAACTGTGGCCACCGGGACCGTCGAGACGGATCCGGTATCGCCTGGAGCCGAGCGCCTGGTGGGTGATCCATTCAACCCCCGTCCCGTCGAAAGAGACGAAGGCGCTGATGCGGCTGGTCAGTGCTCCGCCATTGAAGAGATGGCGGACACCCCGCAGATTACCCTCCCCCTCTTCTCCCACCGTCGCCACAAAGGCGACCGGGGTCTGGAGATCGATGCCAGCTTCAGCAAGTATTTCGATCAGTCCGATCAGGGTCGCCAGACCGGCAGAGTCATCACCGATCCCTGGTGCGCAGAGCCGGCTCCCGACCTGCCGGACCCGGACATCGGTACCGACCGGAAAGACGGTGTCGAGATGGGCCGAGAAGACGGTCAGCCCGGCGGATCGATCCTTACCAGGCCGGATTCCGGTTACATTACCAACTTCGTCGCGATGCACATCGGCCAGTCCGAGATCGCGGAAGCGGGATTCGAGATAGTCACCCCTTTCGCGCTCATTGAATGGCGGTGCGGGGATCTCGCAGATCCGGATATGTTCGGCAGTAAAGCGGACGGTGCTGCGGTCGATCACCTCACAGGCCTTCTTGTAGAGCGGGTGGCTGAGCAGCTCCGTTGCCGGGTGGAATGATCCTGCATATGGGCGATGATCCAATTTGCTCTGTCGGAGCGAACTGATTGAAAATGGCATGATCCGCCTCTCTCCATGCTCTCACAAGTTGCTCTCCGGAACATTGGCGCTGGCGATGGGTCATCGACTCCATTACCCGACTGCACCGATCTCCGCTCTCGCGGCCCGGATTTGATGACCACCTTGCACACCTGCCGGATTTGGTGTAATGGTTCATAAATAACTGATAATTCGTGGCCGGGCAAATCAGAATCTCCCGACTCGAGATCGAAGCAAGAGGTTCCAGGCAACATTTCAAAGGTCAGGGTTGATGGTCGATTGGCTAAATATTGAGACGCGATGGAGAAGCGACTGGGACGCGTTGGAGGAGGCGCGACAATTTGGATCGCCATTTATCGGAAACCGGTTGGATCGAAGTGATCACCGGATCAATGTTCAGTGGAAAGAGCGAGGAGTTGATCAGAAGGCTGCGCCGGGCGCAGATCGCCCGGCGCAAGGTGCAGATCTTCAAGCCACTTATCGATGCCCGCTATTCCGAGGAGCATATCGTCTCCCACTCGGAGATGAAGATCGAGTCGCATGCAGTCTCGTCGGCGAGCGAGATTCTGGCGGCAGTCGGAATGGATACCGAGGTGATCGGGATCGATGAAGGGCAGTTCTTTGATCAAGAACTGGTTCGGGTTGCCAACCAGCTTGCCGATCTCGGGAAGCGGGTGCTCATTGCCGGGCTCGATATGGACTATCTAGGCCGCCCGTTTGAGCCGATGCCGCTGCTTCTGGCAATTGCCGAGGATGTGACAAAGACCCGTGCCATCTGTATGCGCTGCGGTGGGCAGGCCAGTTATACTCAGCGCCTCTTCGAGAGCCGTGAAAGGGTGGTTGTCGGAGCGAGTGGTGCCTATGAGGCGCGTTGTCGAGCCTGTTTCGACCCGCATCTCGAAGGCCGTCACGACTGAAGTGGAAGAGGCGACTCGCCACTTCCCGGTGCTTCGTCGTGCAAATTGTCCGGCGTCAGCCGGTTGGTCTGGAGCTGCGGAGAGTAATCATTTGCAGGGCTGCCTTAAATTCTGGGCTGATATGAATGCAGGATGTCGAAATGCGGTCTGGAGAACCTCATGAGTCTGTCGATTCGTGGTGTAGGGGACGTTGACGGCAACGCCGGGTTGGGAGTCTATCTCACCACTCTCGCCCTGGCTCTTGTCTGGATCCTGCTCATCTGTCTCCCACCCTGGTTGATGGCCGAGGGAATGGTCACGTTGGCGCAGATCGGATACCGGACATTCTCGATCATCTGCCATCAGATCCCGGAACGTTCCTGGCAGATTGCCGGACTTCCCCTCGCCGTCTGCTCTCGATGCACGGCAATTTATGTCGGGGCTGTGTTGGGGCTGCTGCTCTATCCGATCATTCGCCAGACTCCTCTGCTGATCAGGCTGACTCACCATTCACGCCGCTTGCTGGTGCTGGGTCTGTTGCCTATGCTGGCCGATGTGGCCTTTGATCTGTCTGGAATAAGGACGAACACCTTTTCTACCCGGGCGATTACCGGCGGGGTTGCCGGAGTCGCCATTTCCCTCTACCTGCTTCCCTCCATTCTCGCCATCGGCGCCGAATGGCGGCAGGTGAGGATGATCAATGAAACAGGAGAAGACGGAAATGAACAATGACCTCGAATGGAAGCAGCCGGCACTGGTTGG
>CAIOZW010000509.1 GCA_903862855.1 uncultured Acidobacteriota bacterium | reverse complement strand
TCGACCAACTTGAGCCGAGACATTGAGAGCTGCCATTGAGATCAATAAGCAACCCAGTATAACTGACCAGGCTTTTTTCTTGCTCATTTCTTTCCTCCGCATGATGCGTTCACTGTTTGGGTTATGATGCTCACCAGCAGTCCGGATGAGCTTTGATGCTGCAAACTTTCTGGATCGATGTGATCGGACATTATAGATATTCAACGGCATAATGGCAGATCGGTAAATATAATCGATCTGCAGCAATTCGGAGGCTGTTGCGTATCAGCCCTGACTCTAAAGAACTTTATTGTATTCCTCGCCAGCACATAATTCAATATCAACCGCGCCATTGGTCGATAGTTGAAGCTTAATCCTCCACGTACCTGAGTGGGTCGGTCAGGGCAGCCTCGCGAAACCCGCGGAGGCGGAGCGCGCAGCTGTCACACTTACCGCAGGGCAGGTCGCTCGAGCGGTAGCAGGACCAGGTCAGGTGGAGTGGCGCGCCCAGTTCCACCCCAAGGCGGACGATCTCACTCTTGCGCAGATGTATGATTGGTGTGACGACCTCGATCTTCGTCCCTGGTCTGGTTCCGACTTCGATCAGATCAGAGAAGGCTTTGTAATAGGCTGGGCGGCAGTCGGGGTAGCCGGAACTGTCCTCAGCCACCGCACCAATGTAGATTCTTTCCGCACCGATCACCTCGGCCCAACTGGTCGCGATTGCAAGGAGGTGGGTATTGCGAAAGGGGACATATGAGCTCGGGATCTCTTTCGATTCGAGATCGGCTTCAGTCACATCGATCGAGTGATCGGTGAGAGATGAGCCACCGATCTGGGTGAGGTAGGCAATGCTCGTCAGAAGTCGGCGCTCGACCCGATAATGGTCGGCAACGGCACTGAAGGCCAATGCCTCCCGTTGCTCCGTTCGTTGACCGTAACTTACGTGCAGCAAGGCCAGCTGAGACTCCTGGGCGGCGATGGCCGTTGTCACGCAGCTATCCATGCCTCCACTTGCTAAAACAATAGAGATCATTTCTGATGTTCCCTCATACTCCCCTCGTGTCAGGCCCCCAGATATACTTGTGAAGCTGCAGCTGCATCCTTGCCGGCAGCCCGGACTCCAGAATCCACTGGGCGAGATTGGCAAGGTCGATTGCTCCCCAGACGGGAGAGAAGAGCACCGCTGGTTCACGGCGGTCGAGACCAAAACGGTCGATGACACCGATGGCGTAGTCGAAATCCTGGCGGTCAAGAATCACAAATTTGATCTCATCACGTGGCCTGAGGGAGGAGAGGTTTTCCCAGCGATTGCGGGCCTCCTCACCACTGCCCGGGCACTTGATATCAAGAATGCGGATCGCCCGGTCATCCAGAATGCTTATATCAAGACTTCCACTAGTCTCAATCAGCACCTCGAATCCCTCGTCACATAATTTTTTGACAAGATCGCGGCATTCATTCTTCTGGACAAGAGGCTCGCCTCCCGTAATCTCGACGAGTGGGCAATTATACCCGCGCACCTTTTCGAGCACGCTGTCGATGCTCATCTCCGTCCCCCCGGTGAAGGTATACTCACTGTCGCACCAGGTACAGCGCAGGTTGCACCAGGTGAGGCGGACGAAGACACAGGGTCTTCCAGCGTATGATGACTCACCTTGTATCGAATGAAAAATCTCGGTTATTCGCATAATTCATGCTGACCAGGCAAAATGGGCAACTGTCCGGTACCCGGTTATCAATGCAATAAGGAATTGGCACCAATAAATAAGAGTTCAAGTTTGACATTGAAGAGGCTCTCAGACAAGAGATGATCGCCGAATCGTGTCCACGCATGGTATTCTTCAACCAAATCAGGTTGCTGGCAGGGATGTCACCGGTAAGCCTTTCAGGGGGAGATGATTGATGCAGGTCTATTATCAGTCAGTCCTGCCTGGCAGGGTGATCGCCGGCAGTTGTTCAGTAACTTTATGGACAAGAATCATTAATTTGGCAGGGGATCGATGAAAGAGATATTTGGGCGAAACGGGCTTCTCGCACGCCGTCATCCAGAGTACGAGTTTCGCAAAGGCCAGTTCGCGATGGCAGAGGCTGTGGCGAGGGCGCTCGAGGATCGTCGACATCTTCTGGTCGAGGCTGGCACCGGTACGGGAAAGACGCTTGCCTATCTCATCCCGGCGATTGCGACCGGTCGGAGAATCGTTGTCTCGACCGGCACCAAAAATCTTCAGGAACAGCTTTACTACAAAGACATTCCCTTTCTTCAGAAGGTACTTCCGAAGAGCTTCCGGGCCACCTACCTGAAAGGGCGGTCCAACTATGTCTGCCTGAAACGGCTCGAGCTGGCCGAGGATTCCCCACTCCTCGAGGGGCTCGAGGATATTGACCATTTTGAGGAGATCAATCGCTGGGCGAGCGTAACGGAGACCGGAGATCGCGCTGAGCTGACCGACCTGCCGACCAATCTCCCGTTCTGGCGCCATCTCGACGCGCGATCAGAGAGCTGTATTGGTTCAAAGTGTGAAAAGTTCGAAAACTGTTTTATCACAAGGGCCCGGCAACGCGCGCTCGAGTCAGAGATAATAATTGTCAATCACCATCTCTTCTTTGCGGATCTGGCTCTCCGTGGTCGGGAATGGGGCCAGGTTCTCCCCGATTATGATGCCGTGATCTTTGATGAGGCCCATCAGATCGAGGATGTGGCGATGCAGTACTTTGGCGCATCGGTCTCAACCTGGCAGATTGCCGACCTCGTTGGAGATCTCAACCGTCTCAGTCTCGCGGATCGGGAGTCGGCAACAGAGATACTACGCGCTGGAACGAGGGTGATGGGCCTTGCCGATCAGTTCTGGCTCAATTTCCAGGGTGGAGCCGGCCAGACCGGTGACAGTAAAATGGTACTGCGACGATCGATGTTCTTTCGTGGGAGACCGGGTGAGTCGACAGATGTGACCCCGGCCGGTGAAAGGTATCTCGCTCTCCGCAAGGCCCTTGACCGGTTGATTGCCGCGCTGAAGATGGTGGGGGATCCTCCCGCCGAGTTGGAGGCTCTGCAGCGTCGAACCGATCAGATCAAATTCGATCTCGACTTTATTATGCATCTCGAGGCGGCAGATGATACTTTTGTCCGCTGGAGCGAGCGTCGAGGACGCGGTATCACGCTCCAGGCTGTCCCAATCGATGCCTCGGCTATCCTGAGTGATCGGCTCTTTCGGGAGACAGAGACCGTGGTTCTCACTTCGGCGACCCTCACCACCAATGGCACCTTTGACTTCATCCGGACCCGACTCGGCATTGAAGGGGCCGTTGAGATGGTTGCAGAGTCGAACTACGACTACCAGAATCAGGTTCTTCTCTACCTTCCGCCGCGAATGCCCGAGCCACGTGAGTCCGGCTTTACAGCTGCGGCAGCCACCGAGATCATCAGCATCCTGAAGGCTTCGCAGGGGCGTGCATTTGTCCTCTGTACCAGCAATGCCCAGATGACCAGCCTGCGTAAACTGGTCGAACCCGAGATCGATTTCCCAGTCTTCATGCAGGGTGATGGATCCAACGCAGGCATCCTGGCTCGATTTCGATCAACCCCCCATGCAGTCCTCTTCGCTACGGCCGGTTTCTGGCAGGGGGTAGATGTGCGTGGTGAGGCGCTCTCCTGCGTGATTATCGACAAACTGCCCTTTGCCGTTCCATCTGATCCAGTGGTTGCCGCACGGCAGAACTTCATCGATCAGCAGGGCCGGAGCAGTTTTGGTGAGTACTCGGTGCCTGCGGCCGTCATCAACCTCAAGCAGGGAGTTGGACGGCTGATCCGCAGCGCCTCCGATCGGGGCGTGCTTTCAATTCTTGACCCCCGGCTGGTGACAAAGTCTTACGGACAGCAATTTATCAGCAGTCTGCCGGCCTGTCGTGTCACGAGAGATATCGAGGATGTCCACAAATTTTTTGCGAGCCATTAGATTGGATCAGGTTAAATTTGACTCCGGTGTTCAGGTAGTGGAAATAGATATGATTCTTCTTTCACCGTCTCCGAATCGGTAAAACCACTGTAGAGTGTTTTTTGGTAACCCCTGCGCATGATGAAAAGATTTGGTGCGATCATCGTAGTGTTTCTCTTTTTCATCCGTCCCGTATCCGGGCAGGGATCGGTGAGCCTGCAAACCGGTAAGGATCAAGAGAGCGTTGACCTGCTCGTCAGGTACCTGAAAATAGATACGAGCAATCCACCCGGTAACGAGATCGGTGCAGCGCAGTTCTTTGGTGAGATATTTGCGAAGGAGGGGATTGAGTATCGAATCCTCGAATCTGCGCCAGGCCGAGGCAATATCTGGGCGCG
The DNA here is from genome assembly GCA_903862855.1 of uncultured Acidobacteriota bacterium. Taxonomy (GTDB): domain Bacteria; phylum Acidobacteriota; class Blastocatellia; order RBC074; family RBC074; genus CAIOZW01. The sequence goes on along the minus strand of CAIOZW010000509.1, from coordinate 8,627 downwards.
GGTGCGTGGTGATGGTTCAAAGCGTCCGGTAATTCTGCTCAATCATCTAGATGTCGTTCCAGCCTACAGTGATGCGTGGACTTCTCCACCCTTCGGAGCCATTGAGCGTGACGGATTCATTGTCGGGCGTGGAGCACTCGATATGAAGTCTCTGGCCATCGCCCAACTGATGGTTATGCTGAGGGTAAAACGTGAACGAGTGGCCCTGTCGAGAGACCTGATCTTCCTCGGGACAGCTGATGAGGAGGCTGGAGGACGACAGGGGGCAGAGTGGATGGTGACACGGTTTCCTGAACTGCTTGGCGGTGCCGAGTATCTGCTCAATGAAGGTGGAGGCAATCTTGTTCAGTCCGACGGTCGTGTTCTGGCAATCGGCCTCTCAACAGTCGAAAAGACTCCGGCCTGGCTGCGTCTTACGGCCAATGGAACTCCGGGCCACGCGTCAGTCCCTCGTCAGGATTCGGCCGTCAACAGACTCGTCAAGGCGCTCGACCGCCTCATCCGCTGGTCTCCTCCACTGAAGGTCACTACTGCTGTCGATCAGTACTATCAATCCCTCGCGCCGCTCTTCGGTCCGCAGGACTCGCACCGCTACAGATCGATTCGCCGTGAACTCGAGGCTCCGGATTTCAGGCAGATGCTCGATTCCGATCCGGCTGCCAAAGCTCTTTTTCAGAATACAATCTCGGTGACCATGCTCGAGGGGAGCAACAAGATCAATGTCATCCCCCCATTTGCCTCAGCACGGGTCGACTGCCGCCTCCTCCCGGGGGAAAAGGTCGATCTCTGGATCAGGGAGGTCGCCGCAATTATCGGAGATGAACGAATCAGTATTGAGCCGATCCTCTCCTTTGAAGCGGTGGCATCTCCTGTCGAGAGTCAGATGACAGAGATGTTGCGTGAAGTCATCGGGCGTCGCTACCCGGGAGCGATTGTCACCTTTCCGGTCACGCTGGGATTTACCGATAGCCACTATTTTCGTCGACTCGGGGTGAAGAGTTACGGATTCTCACCCTTTATCGCCCCGCCACAAATGCTTGGAGACGGGTTCCACGGTAATGATGAACGGATTGGTCGTCAGGTCTTCGTTGATGGAGTCGAAATTATGTATCAGCTTCTTGAACCATTGATTGGTCGTCACTGAGCATATGCATCAACTTCTGCACCCTGTCCAAAATATAGATCTGAAATCTAAAGGAGAATTCCATGAAAGCGATACTGATGCGTGAGCTTGGCAGTCCTGATGCCTGGCGAATCGAAGAGATTGATGATCCCCAGCCAGGGCCGGGCGAGGTTGTGGTCAATCTTCGCGCGGCGGCACTCAACCACCGTGACCTCTTTATACTTCAGGGTCTCTATCCAGGGATTACTCTGCCGGTCGTGCCTGGAAGTGATGGTGCAGGTTTTGTCAGCCGACTCGGCGAAGGAGTCGAGAGCTCCTGGCTCAACCGGGAAGTGGTCATCGAGCCGGGACTGGGCTGGGGAGATGATGAGCGGGCCCAGTCCCCTCGATATCGAATACTTGGTATGCCGGATAATGGCACTTTTGCCACACAGATCTGTCTTCCCGTGACCAGCCTGCAGCCAGCTCCGCCCCATCTCAGTCCTGAAGAGGCGGCGGCACTTCCCCTCGCAGGCCTGACTGCTTACCGGGCACTAGTGACCAGAGCCCGACTTCAGTCCGGCGAAAAGGTTCTCATCACCGGCATTGGTGGCGGAGTGGCGCTCATGGCTCTCCAGATTGCCCGGCAGCTTGGCGCAGAAGTCTTTGTCACAAGCAGCAGTGAAGAGAAGATTGCCCGCGCAATTGAGCTGGGTGCATCGGGTGGTGTCACCTACCTTGACCCGAAATGGGGGCGGCGTATCGTTGAATTGACCGATGGAGGCCCGCATGTAGTCATCGACAGCGCCGGCGGCGAATCTATCGAGACGGCTGTGCGCATTGTCAGGCCGGCTGGCCGAATCGCCTTCTTTGGCGCAACTACCGGTCTTCCTCAGAATCTTGACCTCTATCGCGCCTTCTTCAAACAGATCGACCTGCTCGGCAGCACCATGGGGAGTCCGGCAGAGTTTGGCGCTCTGGTTCGTCTCTATGCCGACTCTGGCCTGCGCCCGCCTGTCGATCGATCATTCCCACTTGCAGATGCTCCGGCGGCTGGCCACTATCTGCTCTCGGCGGCACAGTTTGGAAAGGTTGTCCTGACCATTTGAGCTTCGCCGCGACGTTCTGGGTCAACGGTACGATTCACTTTTCGGATACATTTGTTGACAAATTTTTGACTGACCGGTCCGTCATCGCTGGTCAAACCTGGGAGTAAGTGCTATTATTCACATTTAATTTCGGGTGCATGTTGATCGTTTTGGGGCCGGCCTCGGGCAGGTTCTGATAAACAGAGAGTTTACCAACGACAATCAGCGGTGTAACGTCAAGAGTTGAGGATCCGCAAGATGTGGCGGGATTAATTGGCGAGGATCGACACCGGTTGTCAAACAACCTGAAGGAGCAGAGAAATACATATGTCATCTGGAAATGGCAGTAATGGCCAGGGAGCCGTAGGAAAGGTCGTACAGATCATCGGCCCGGTCGTCGATATTGAGTTCTCGGAGGGGTATCTGCCGGCGATCTATCAGGCACTGCGCGTTACGAGTGATGGGTTTGAGGTTCCGCGTCCGATCGACGTTGTATGTGAAGTGCAGCAGCACCTTGGCGAGGGGCGTGTCCGCACTGTCTCGATGCTTCCGACGGATGGAATGGTGCGCGGGATGAAGGCGATCGATACCGGCGGGCCGATCAAGGTTCCAGTTGGCAACGGGACGCTCGGAAGGATCATCAACGTCATCGGTGAGCCGGTTGACGAGCGTGGGCCGGTGCACGCATCTGACTTCTATCCGATCCATTCCCACGCGCCAGGATTCGAGGACCAGTCGACCAGTCAGGAGATGTTGGTGACCGGCATCAAGGTCATCGACCTCATCCAGCCATTTCTGAAGGGTGGAAAGATTGGACTGTTCGGTGGGGCCGGCGTCGGCAAGACAGTCACCATCATGGAGTTGATCAACAACGTTGCCAAGGCGCACGGCGGATTTTCGGTCTTTGCCGGAGTCGGTGAGAGGACCCGTGAAGGCAACGATCTGTGGCTCGAGATGCGTGAGGCAAAGGTTATCAACGACGAGGATATGAGCCAGTCGAAGGTGGCGCTCGTTTATGGTCAGATGACTGAGCCGCCAGGAGCGCGTCTGCGCGTAGCACTCTCCGGTTTGACTGTGGCCGAGTATTTCCGCGATCAGGGGCAGGACGTGCTTCTCTTCGTCGACAATATCTTCCGGTTCACCCAGGCAGGTTCGGAGGTCTCGGCGCTTCTCGGTCGTATGCCGAGCGCAGTCGGGTACCAGCCAAATCTGGCGACTGAAATGGGTGAGCTCCAGGAGCGTATCACCTCAACCAAGCGGGGGTCGATCACATCTGTGCAGGCAATCTATGTGCCCGCTGATGACCTGACCGATCCAGCACCAGCCACGACCTTTGCTCACCTTGATGCGACGACCGTTCTCTCGCGTCAGATTGCCGAGCTGGGAATCTATCCGGCTGTCAGTCCGCTCGAGTCGAGCTCGCGCATTCTCGATCCGCGAATCGTTGGTGACGAGCACTACAATACTGCTCAGGACGTCAAGCGAATTCTCCAGCGCTACAAGGATCTTCAGGATATCATCGCCATTCTCGGTATCGATGAGCTCTCTGAGGATGACAAACTCACCGTCTCAAGGGCACGCAAGATTCAGCGCTTCCTCTCCCAGCCATTCCACGTTGCTGAACAGTTTACGGGAATCCCTGGTAAACTGGTTCCAATTGAGGAGACTATCCGCGGTTTCCGTGAGATCGTTGACGGCAAGCACGACGATCTGCCCGAGCAGGCCTTCTATCTGAAGGGCACGATCGACGAGGTGGTTGAAGCGGCGAGGAAGATGTAGCTTATGGCTGACAAATTCAATCTGGAAATTATTACTCCGGAACGGAAGGTGCTCAGTGAGGAGGTTGAGGAGGTGATTGTCCCCGGTCTCGACGGGGAGATTGGCATACTTCCTTACCATACTCAGCTGATATCACAGCTTCAGACTGGAGTTTTGGTCTACCGTCAAGGGGCAGAGAAGCGATCGGTTCACGTCAGTGGTGGTTTTGTCGAGGTTCTACCTGATCACGTGGCCGTTCTCTCCGATGTTGCCGAGCGTCCGGAAGAGATCGATCTGGAGCGGGCCAGGAAGGCACGCGATCGCGCTGAGAAGCGTCTTGCCTCCAGCGGAGAGGATGTCGATTTCCGGCGCGAGGAGCTTCGGTTTCAGAGAGCGATGATCCGGATCCAGCTTGCCTCGAAGGGGTAGCAGAGACAACGAGGCAAGACTCAGATCAAGCGTCTGTAGGAGTCTTTACCAGCCAGTTGATCTGATGGACACCTCGTCCACTGCCAGGTTTGATTGGTCCGCGGTATGGCTGCCCATATCGCGGGTCGTGGCTCTCACCAATCAACAATACGTCAAATGATGGTCATAAGTCGATTTTCTGTAAGTGATTATCAGTAAGACCTTTGCCACTTGGAAAACTCGATGAAGTCTTCGGGAAAATAGCGTTTTATGATAGTTATTACCTCGATCTTCCTTTTCGCAGTCCAGATGCTGGCCCTCTACTTGCAGGATGGTCAGACCGCAGAAGGCGGCAGCCTCGTTGGCCTGGTATTTCGTGCCAGTCCGATCGCCAAACTGATCCTCCTCATCCTGGTCGGGCTCTCGATCGCTTCCTGGTCGATCATCTTTTCCAAATGGAAGTCGACCCGGAGAACCCGTGAACTTTCCGCTAGCTTCATGCAGTCATTTGAGAAGAGCGGGCGCTGGTCTGAACTCTACGCCAACACCTCGTCATTGCTCGACAACCCGCTCAAGGCGATCTTTCTCGCTGCCCATCAGGAATTGCAGAAACAGACCAGGCTCAACACTGATGCCATTCAGAGGGTCATGCAGAGTGCCGCCATCGACGAGACGACCCGTCTCGAGCAGAGCCTTGGCCTCCTTGCTTCGACGGCCAGTGCCTCACCCTTCATCGGACTATTTGGAACCGTGGTCGGAATAATCATTGCGTTTCAGGGGTTGACCCAGGCGTCGACCGCCTCGATTCAGGCCGTTGCCCCTGGCATTGCCGAGGCTCTTATTGCAACGGCGGCAGGTATTGGTGCGGCCATTCCGGCTGTCCTTGCCTACAACCATTACGTCAACATCATCAAAGTTATGACGGCAGAGATGGACAGTCTCTCGCTGCGGCTCCTGAACTTGATCGAGCGCGAAGCTCAGAACTCCTGATCTCGTCCCAGCTCCTAACCATGGCATTTACGACAAGAAACGGCCGCACGCAGACGGCATTGGCAGAGATAAACGTGACACCCCTGGTCGATGTCATGTTGGTGCTCCTTGTTATATTTATGGTGACTGCACCGATACTCCAGACTGGTATCCAGGTCAATCTTCCTAAAACACGTGAGGCAGAGTCGAGCGAGGCGACCCCATCGGCGATTATCCTCTCAGTCGATCGTGAGGGGCAGATCTATCTCAGTGGCCCGCAGGAACGACAACCGGTCAATGTCAATGAACTGCCACAGGTACTCGAGAAGCGTCTGGTAGGAATATCGGATCGTCGGATCTATCTGCGGGGTGATGGAGATACTCCTTATCGAGTGATCGCTTATGTTCTGGACAAGGCTCGTGAAGCAAAGGCCAATGTCAGTCTTGTTACTGAGCCAATCGGGTCAGTACGTCAGGGATCAGGGCGGTCTGGTAACTCGCGAACCAGGTAGAATTGGGAGTGGGCACGGGTGAGTCGTACTTCCTACAATAGGATTGAGCCGAGAGAGGGGTTGATACTCTCGGTTCTTCTTCATATCCTGACCATCGGGGGGGCATTTCTCTATTTTCGTGAACCTGTATCGACTGTGATCGTTGCCGCTGGAGAGGGGGCTGGTGAGATGGCCGGAGCGATCGAGGTTGGGCTGGTCGATGCCGGCCAATTCGGGTTAAGCCTCCCACGCTCGGTCTCACTCCCAGGTAACGATCCCAATCTGCCAAACAACGAGATCGTTGAGACCGATATGCCCCTTGCTGCTGACGACGCCGAGGTGCTGCCATCAACCTCGCGGCGGAGACCATCCGAGCCACCAGACCGGCGCACTGATCGCCCGACGGCCCGTCAAAGTGAGCAGTACGTCACCCGGACTCCACAGCAGGGTGGGTCGGCTGATCGTCAAGTCGAGGTTGGTCGATCGTCAGGAAGCCAGATTCCTTCACTGATTGGTGGAGTAGGGATGGGCAGTGGAAGCGGGGTTGGTGGGACAGGCCTACCCGGAGGATCAGAGTATGGAAGGCGTATCCAGTCTATCCTCAGTCGAAACTATAATCCTCCGGCGGTGAGTGCGGCAGCGACAGAATACGTGATCGTCAGATTGCGGATCGCCAGGGATGGACGCATCCTCTCCCTCACCAATGGACGTCTCAATACGACATATCTGAAGAGGCGTAGTGCGATAGATCTGGTAAACTACGCCGCGGAAAGAGCGGTAATTGCCTCTAATCCTCTTCCTCCATTTCCAAACGGTTTTTTGATGGAATCGCAGGAAGCGACGGCAGAAATCTGGTTTCGTTATCCAAAATAATCTATCCTGTCTTTTGGTTAAGACCGGACCACTTGTTTCTCATTCGAAAGAGTTGACCCTGATGCTGGTAAATTATCGACGTCGGATTCATATAGCTTCAACTGTGACCCTGACGGTCCTCTTGTTTGCTCTCCTTTCGGCAGCTCCTGTTGTCGCCCAGACTGGAGGGCCAGGAGGGGGAACACCTTCAACCCAGGGCCAGGGAGTTTCGCCCGCTCCGACTGGAGTGGTGTCACAGGAAGATCTTCGGCGTCAGATTGGAACGATCATCGTCACCCCTGGCAATGGTCCATCACTCGCCGTCTCCGATTTTCAGGCACGTATGGCCGGGATAGATCAGCAGGTAGCCACGTTCAACTCTATTCTCTGGAGTGACCTGCAGTTTGCCGGGATCAGCAACCTGATCGGCAAAAGCCTCTATCCAACGACACGACTTGCCGATCCAGCTTCACTGCGTTATGAGGAATGGGTTGGTGATCCTGTCAAGGCCGACTACCTTGCCTTTGGCAGCCTCAACGATGCGGCAAACGGTCAGGGTTTCCTGTATGACATCAAGACGCAGCAGGCCGTCCTCACGGCACAGTTGAGCGGAACTGAGCGTGAGATGGCGCATCAGTTTGCCGACCAGATTGTCAAGGTTCTGACCGGCCAGGATGGAATAGCGCAGAGCCGAGTTGCTTACATCGCCAACCGTGAAGTCCAAATGATGGACTACGATGGCAATGGCAGTCGTCCTTTTACGAGGGACAATTCGATCAACCTCTTTCCCAGTTTTGCGCCTGACGGCAAGCGTCTCGCCTACGTCTCCTACCGTAATGGATTTCCGAACGTGGTTATTCGCGGTGAGGATGGACTGATCATCGGGGCGACACAGTTCAAGGCGACTACCACCTCGCCTACGATAGGTCCAGATGGTAGAATCGTCTTCTCTTCGAGCAAAGACGGTGCGGGAATGGATCTTTATATTGCCAATGAGGATGGTTCTGCAGCAAGAAGATTGACCAATACGCGGAAAGCAGTCAATATTTCTCCGCGATGGAATCCGCGGACTGGACAGGAGATTGCATTCATCTCTGATCGAGGTGGCAATCCACGTGTCTACCTGATAGGAGCCGATGGTAGTAATGAGCGGCCATTGCTGACGATGGGTGGGCAGATGGATTCACCAGCCTGGTCCCCTGACGGACGCTTTCTGGCCTTTACTTGGGATGGTGGAGGTGGCACCTTCAACATTTATCTAGCAGACATCGCCTCAGGACAGGTCGTCAAATTGACTCGTGAAGGGCGTAATGAGAGCCCTTCCTGGTCACCGGACAGCCGTCATCTTGTCTTCCAGTCTAACCGGACGGGAAGGTGGGAGATCTGGGCGATGCATCTCGATGGTAGTGAACAACGTCAGTTGACCAGAACGGGTGGTCGGAGCCCTTCGTGGGGACGATGACCGAGGTATGTCTTTTCTGGTTCTTCCTAATGACCGATGTGATGGCACCAAACGATTTAAATGATCAATAAAAAGCAAGGAGATAGCCCAATGCCTAACAAACTATTCCGGACAACTTCGGTGTCCGTGATCTTACTATTGGTAATTCTGATTTCGGCTTGTGCACCACCGGTTGCGAAGATCAAGGTATCGCGGACCGAGGTCAAACCAGGTGATCCGGTGACGGTAAGCTGGGAGACCAAGAACGCGAAGAAGATCGAGGTCAACGGAGAATCGGCGGAGAAGATCGGTGCGAAGACCGTTACTCCGAAGCAGACGACCACCTACGAGGTTATCGCTCGTCGTGGCAGCAAGGAGGCCCGCGACAAGGCGTCCGTGACAGTGACCGTCGTCAAGCCGCCGATGCCAACGATCTCACTTCGGGCAGAGCCGAGCGCAATCGACCTTGGCCGGAATACCATTCTTCGCTGGGAGGCGGCCAATGCCACGACCGTGAC
>CAIOZW010000508.1 GCA_903862855.1 uncultured Acidobacteriota bacterium | reverse complement strand
GTTCTCCATTCCGACTCGAAAGTCCCATTTACGATCAAGGTGATCGACTCGCCGGAGATCAATGCCTTTGCCCTGCCGGGTGGTTTTCTCTATGTCAATCGCGGACTGCTGGAGGCGGCAGAGAATGAGGCGGAGGTGGCAGGAGTCCTTGCCCACGAGATCGCCCACGTTGCGGCACGCCATGGAATTGAACAGGCCTCGAAGGGGGAGTTGCTCAACTATGCAACGCTGCCACTGATCTTTCTTGGCGGATGGGGTGGATACCTTATTCAACAGATTGCGGGGGTCGCCGTCCCTCTCACGCTACTCAAGTTCTCAAGAAATGCCGAATCTGAGGCCGACTGGCTTGGCGCACAGTACATGTGGGCAACCGGTTACGATCCAAACGCCCTCATCACCTTCTTTGAGAAGCTGCAGAGCCATCAGGGAAAGAACGCGCTGAAGAGTGGTGGAATCGCCAAGATCTTCAGTACGCACCCGATGACCTCTGACCGCATTACCAATGTCCGCAAGCTGATCATCAAGTTTCCCGACCGGGGCGAGTATCAGCTCAACAGCTCTGACTATGCCGGGATCAGAGCCAGACTGACTGGAGCTACGGCGGCTACCATCGATGACGGTCAACGCCCCGTGCTCCGCCGCCGGCCCCGGGAGGCTCAACAAGGAGAGGAGCGGCAATCGACCACGGATCAGGATTACCCGGTCAGTTCGAGCTCCGACAGGACTTCAACGGAAGGCGACTCAACCGGTTCGACTGACCGTCCCATCCTGAAACGCCGCAAGGATGCGGAGTCGGGTCAATCGAACGAGGAGCCGAAGAAGAGCGAGGTGACCGGACGACCGACTCTCCGTCGACGCCCGGTCACGTGGTGAGGCATTATCTCTGACCAATTTTGCGCTGATGATTCGATCGGGTCTCAGGAGACCTCGGCAGCCGGTCTCGGTCGAATCATCAGCACGATTATCGCCGAGAGGAGCGCCACTCCGGCAAAGACTCCAAAGATGGCATTGAGAGGGACGTGCCGGTCACGCAACCACCCGAATCCCCAGTCGGCAAAACCACCAAAACTGATACTGACCATGTTCATGAAACCGTAACCGGTTGCCCGCAGCTCGGGGCGGACAATCTGGCAGAGGATCGGCATGTTGTTGCAGTCGAAGAACCCCCAGCCAAGTCCGAAGACGATCAGGAACCCGATCGCCATCCCGAGGGTCGCGGCATTGCCAACTCCGAAGAGCGAGGGGAGAAAGAGAAACATTCCCAGCGCCCCGACATAGATCCGGCCACGATCGGTTCGTTCCATCCATCTGTCGGCCAGCCAGCCGCCAATCCCGGCCCCGATCAGTGAGGCAATCTGGACAAAGAGGACCGCCGAGACTCCCGCTCGCCCCTGTCCAAGACCGAACTGCTCGCGGAGGATATCCGGCATCCAGTCACGAACTACCCAGCCGGCAAGGGCGGGGAGCGTAAAGTAGACGACCAGCAGAATGAAGCCGATGTTGGTAAAGAGTGTCCGGACCGCCGTCACCGGAGATGGCTGAAGCGGAGCATTCGCGGGGCGGGTGGGATTGCGCAAGAAGGCAAAGAGCGGCAGTGAGTAGGCGACGCCAACAATGCCGCAGAGTGAGAAGGCCCAGCGCCAGCCGAGGACAGGGCTGTCGGCGGCATAACCGGAAAAGCCACCCAGGATTACGCCGGCGTAGATTCCCATCTGGTGAACACCGACGGCCCGTGAACGAGTCTGACCAAGATGATAGTCGGTGATCAAGGCGAGTGCAGCCGGCATGTAGAAGGCTTCACTGATTCCCATTATCGCCCGGGCGGCGACCAGCTCGTTAAAACTGGTCACCTGACCCGTCCACCAGGTGACCGCCGACCAGACAAAGAGACTGATCGCGATGACGTGGCGGCGGCTCAACCGGTCGGAGAGATAGCCTCCAATCGGACTGAGAATCGCGTAGACCCATTTGAATGAGCCGAGAACGAGCCCCCAGTTGGCCTTCGTTGCAATGTCAGGGATATCGCCCATCATCGAGGACTTCATCGCCGCCAGCATCTGGCGATCGAGGTAGTTGAGCAAGGCAACTGGCAACAGAAGAATGACGACCACCCAGGCGGTTCGCGATATGGAGTTTGAGCTTTGATCCTGCATCTTTTTCGTCCTGTCCTCTTCACCGCGGGAATTGCCGCCCGCAGTTGACCACGGGATGCCGCGGGATGAGCAATTCACGCCATCCATTCAGATCCGCACAACCGGTACGGGCCTCTTTAATCCGATGAACGATCTACCAACTCTGCAGATCGTGATGTCCACGCAACACCTCGCGGTGTCGTGGTGTAAATCTATCGTTAATTTAGTTTTGACGATCGAGAAGGTGATGGCTATCATACATTGCTATCCCTGCAAGATCGTCATTGTTGAGGAGTCGAGAGAATGAGAGAAAAGTGTCGAATCAAAGCCTGCCTGCCCACCTTGTTCGTGCTGTCGCTCCTGACAGTTCTGAGCGGTTGCAGCAAACCTTCTGACCAGCCGGCAGAAAAGGCTGCTCAGCCGTCGGTGGAGTCGGCCGCCACACCTGGCACCAGTCCATTGGCGATTCCGATCGTCGGCGAGCGTCGCACCACCTCTTCCGGTCTCATCTATGAAGAGATCGAGATCGGAACCGGCCCCCGACCTTTGATCGGCCAGTCTCTGCAGATCTACTATACCGGCCGGCTCGAAGAGGGCGGCAAGCCATTCGACAACGGTGTCTTCAACTATAACCCGATCAAGGATAAGACGATCAAGGGGTGGAAGATCGGTATCCTCGGTGATGGGGAGATCGAACCAATGCGCATTGGCGGTCGCCGCAAACTGATCATCCCCCCCGATCTGGGATATGGCGGTCTCGAGACCGGCCCAGTCCCTGCCAACTCCACCCTCATCTTTGAGATCGAACTGAAGAGAGTGATCGACTGACGGAGCGGTCTCTGAAGACTGCCACCCTATCTGATCTGTGAGAATGGAGTGGGCCTCAGATACGAGGAGGTGATATTTGAGACCACCTCGGCATCTGCCCACTCCTTCCGTCCCTTGATCCGCAACCAGTCAGGGTTGACGCGGAAAGCGTCCCAGGACTTGTCGCGCGCGGCCATGTCATCGAAGCCGATCAGATAGGTCAGATTCGGCATGCGTTGACCGATGACCATCTCCCCAAAGAAGATGTTCGCAAAACCACAATCGCGGAAGATCTTGATCTCTTCCTGGTTGAACATATCGATCTTGCTCCGCAGACTGGTCGGGGTCCGTGACTCGTAAGTCCGCAGCTCAAAGAGTCGTCCCGATCGTCTCCCCTCGGTCGGGGGGAGCTCTGGTCGAGGATGGCCGTCAAAGGCCCGGAAGAGTGAAGACTCGTAACGGACATAAGGGAGCTGCCCCGCTCCTTCAAAGGCCTGTGTAGCTGCGCTCAGCTCTTTGTCACCCACCACCCGCTCGGAGACCGTCTGGGCCTCGGCCATTGAGCGGTAATCGATCAGGAGAACGAGTGCAGGAGTGCGCTGACCGGCCATGACCGAGAACGCCCCCACCGTTCCGACGCCGGCCCGTTTCAGCGCTGGTATCAGATGCTTCTCGAAATACTCACTGGTCCGGGCGGGCTGCAGATCGTTACGCAGATCGTAGGTCCGCAGTTCATAGTAATGGTTTGCTTCTGCATTCATATTGTTTGTCATCCCTGCTCCACTATCAGAGACGAAGCCGGCCATTCCCGCCGCCAGCGACGCCTTCAAAATGTTCCTTCGGTTCATCGGATTGCTCCTTGTCCTCGATTCGGTTCCGACAGCGATCATTAGTAATGAAAGTTTCCCGGCAAGTCAATCTCCAAGCGGCATGATGAGTGTGGTCAGTGCAGTTGAGTCACCGCTCCGGGCAGTCGATAGCGTCGCTCCGCCCACCTCGCAATCCTGACAAATGGCAGACCCATCAGAAGATAGAGCAGCGCTGCAACCAGCCCGGCGCCGATATAGTCAAAGTAGGTTGCCGCAAGTTGCCCATAGATCTTGGTCAATTCGACCATTGTGATCACCGAGACGATCGATGAATCCTTGAAGAGGGCAATGAAGTCGTTGGTCACGGGAGGAATGACCAGGCGCAAGGCCTGTGGAACAACGACATAGCGCAGAGCCTGGTAACGCGTCAGGCCAAGGGCAAGTGCCGCCTCCATCTGCCCGCGCGGAATCGCCAGTATTCCGGATCGGTAATTTTCGGCTTCGTATGCTGCATAATTGAGTCCGAGCCCCATCACGGCCGCCATCAGAGGGGAGAAGCGGATTCCGATATTCGGGAGTCCGTAAAAGATCAGGTAGAGCTGGATCAGCAGGGGCGTTCCGCGAAAGATCTCGACATAGAGGCGGGCAAGAATCGCCAGAGGAGGGCTCGCGTACAGATTGAGCAGAGCGATCGCGAGGCCGAGAAACATCGCCACCAGCATACCGAGAATCGAGATGAGCAGGGTCATCGGAACACCCTGCATGAGCATCGGCGGAAGATAGCCGAGCGTGCGAGCCGCTCGTTCACGCCAACCGAGCGAACCAGCGGGAAGCGGAAGAAACTGCTCGGCGGGTGCCCTGGTCGGATTCTCCAGTTGTCTGACAAAGAGGCGTTCCGTCTCTGCATTCCATATTCCCCAGCGCTCGTAGATCCGTCGCAGCTCACCGCTGCGCATCAGTTCGCGCAGCCCATCGTCAACCTGTTGCAGAAACTGCTTTTCGCCTGGACGAACACCGATTCCATACTCGAGAGTACCGATCGATTCACCGGCAAACTTCAGTGCCGGATTGGGGCGGCTGTAGTAGAGGGCGATTGGCCAGTCCATGAGCACGGCGTCGAGGCGGCCATTGGCGAGATCATCATAGGCGTTGTTCTGGTTCTCGTAAGCGCGGATCTCGATTCCCCCCTCATCCTCGAGCAGCCGTTGGGCGAGTGAGAACTTGAGGGTACCGACAATTCGACCATGAAGATCGGTCAGTCTCTCAATACTCTTTTCAGACCGGCGGAGACTGAGCTGCTCACCACAGGCATAGTAGGGAATCGAGAAGGCGATCCGCTGACGTCGATCGTCCGTAATCTCCAGACCATTCACGGCCAGGTCGTAGTTTCCACGGAGAAGACCCGGGATCAATCCGTCCCACTGATTCTGCACAAAGACCTGCCGCCGCCCGAGTTGGCGCGCGAGAGCCTCCATCAAATCGACCTCGAAGCCGATGATCTGCCGGGGCCGGTGCGGATCGGGCAAAAGGTAAGGGGCCCCCCCCTCGGCATCGCCGCCCCAGGTGAGATCCTGTGCGACAGCAATTCGATCGACACCACCAAGCAGAGTGAGCAGGATCAGCCAGAGGGCGCGGAGATCGATCCATCTCTTCACGACAGGTACCTCCGCAGAAATTCACGTGTTCGCTGGTCACGCGGGGCCGTGAAGATCTCCTCCGGCGGGCCCGACTCGACCACCCGCCCCTCGATCAGTACGAGGACCTCGTCGGCCAGCTCGCGGGCAAAGGAGATGTCATGCGTCACCACGACCTGCGTCATCCCGTCCTCAGCCAGTCGACGCATGATCTGAAGCAGTTCGCCTGTCAGCGCCGAGTCGAGTGCCGATGTTGGCTCATCATAGAGCATGACCTGCGGTGCCATGGCCAGGGCACGAGCGATCGCCGCCCGCTGCTGCTGCCCGCCCGAGAGCTGGTGCGGGTAATGGTCGCGCCTCTCACTCAATCCAACCTTTCCCAGCAGATCGTGGGCCAGCGCCGTCGACTCTGCCTCCGTCAGCCCCCTCGCAATCCGTGGTGCCAGTTCGACATTGGCCTCCACTGTCAGATGCGGAAAGAGATTGAACGACTGGAATACCATCCCCACCTCGCGACGCAACCGTGCCAGTCCGCCCTGGGAACGGCCTTGTCCGACTGTCACCTCATACTCTCCAATGCGCAAACTCCCCTCATCGAAGAGCTCCAGACCGTTCAGGCAGCGCAGAAGAGTCGATTTCCCCCCGCCTGACGGTCCGATCAGCACCGTCACCTGTGCCGGTGGAATACTAAAGCTGACCTGGTCGAGCCCCCTCACCTTCCCGTAATTTTTGGTCAACCTCTCTGCCGTGATCAATTCCCACTCCTCATCCAATTTTGATTCCGTCTTCTGTCGACTGCCGGGCGCAGATTATCACACCAGCCCTCCAGTCTCGAGATCGTGCAAGATGGGGACCGATATGTCGCCAAGCCATTTGCGAAATCATCCCAGTAAATGCATGATTCGTTTTTCGTAATTCAACTCCCAATTGTTTCAAAGGAATGAGATGGCCACATCAATTGCGTCCCTGAAGCGGACGCTTCGACTTCCCGATTTGATCCTGCTCAACATAGTCGCCGTCTACACTCCAAACACTCTCGCTCAGAATATTCAGCTCGGCAAACTCGGAATCCTGATCTGGGCCCTCGGCATCCTGGCTTTCATGTGGCCCTATGGGACAGCCATCAGTCAGCTTTCACGGCTCGTTCCGCGTGAGGGTGGCGTCTATGCCTGGACTCAACTCGCTTTCGGCAATTTTCACGGTTTTATTTGCGGCTGGTGCTACTGGGTCAACACATTTCTCTACGTGCCAAGCGTCTTTCTGGGTATCGCCGCCATCATCTCGCTGCTCGGTGGAGCACAGACCGCCTGGCTCAATGAGCAGCGATTGGCGATCTGCCTCATCTCGATCGGCACACTCTGGATCTCGGCGTTGATCCACGTGCGGGGACTGCAACACGGCAAATGGCTGCAGAACATTGGTGCATTCGGTCGGTTGTCGATGGCCGGGGCGATCCTTCTCGCGGCAGTCTGGAAGCTCGCCGAGACAGGGATCGATCCTGGCAACGGCACAGGCCTCAATTCAATCCTTGGTCCAAGCCAGGGCGTGGGTGACCTCTCCGCTGCCTCCACGGGTTCACCAGCGGAACTGGATCTGTGGCGCCGGCTGGCGCTCTGGCCATTCACACTCAATGCGCTGGTCGGGCTCGACCTTGGAGCGGCGATGAGCGATGAGGCCGATGCACCGGCACGGGATATTCCACGCTCACTGCTCGTGGGCGGTCTCGCGGTTGGACTCTGCTATCTGCTCACATATGGAGCCCTGCTGATCATCGGCTACAACGAGACCAATGTCATTTATGGACATATTCTGGCGGTCAACTCAGTGATTGCCCGCCCGGATCACGCACTGACCGCGCTGCTGGGTGGAGTGATCATCATCGTCGAACTGCTGGGTCTGCTCGGCAGTGGGGCGGCCTGGCTCGCCGCACCGGCGCGGGTCCCCTTCGCAATCGGGATCGACCGCTATCTGCCGCGGATCTTTGCCAACGTCCACCCCCGGTTTGGTACCCCCTACGTCGCTCTCTTTGTTCAGGCAGGTGTAGCGACCGGCCTGATCCTTGTCAATATCTATGGGGCAACGCTGCAAGAGGCATATCTCGCGCTGCTGGGCGGATCAATCGTTCTGGTCATGGTCACCTATCTCTATCTTTTTGCTGCCTGGCAGCGGTTGCTGCGTCAACATAATAGCGGGAGCCTGACTGCGTCACTCCTCAGCGGCATCGGCATCATCGCTACGGCGGTGGGCATAGGCGCCTGCTTCATACCCCCGCCAGTCATCGCCGGGATAGTCGGGTTTGAACTGAAGATTGTCGGCTCGGTGGCAGTCATGCTGATCGGTGGTATCCTTGTCTTCCGTTGGAAAGTCCGCGAAGCCTGAACAGACCAATCATTACTGAAGATTCCCCTTCCAACCAGTATCCCCGCCAGTCGAATAACGATCAGGCCGTCTTCATTGAAAGCAGAGGTCGACGAAGGCGGCGGCAACATGAAAGTTCGGCACTTCGGTACGTGTCGGCGAGAAGGTCAGATACTGCCTCTCACCATTGAGTCGACTGATCCGAAATAGATTGGCCTGCCAGCAGTCGCCGGGATGTGGATAGCAATCGAACGCGGTAAAGGGGATGGCCATGGCGACCCGCCAGACACGATGCTCCTCATCGATCCGTGCCATCGTCCGCATCCCGCTCTGCCATTCCCAGTCGTGCCACATTCTTGAACGATCGACCAGCAGATCACACCACTGACCGGTCGGTGCAACCTCGAACTCTCGATAGGACTGGTCGTGCGGCTCGCGTGGTGCACGGATGAAGGCTTCGCAGACGTCCCGGTCCCAGAGCGCATGACGCTCAACTGCCACCTCTGGATTCTCGTCAATGTCGAGCTCTGTGTAGTGGCAATCATAACCGATGACGACCTGCTCCCTGTTCCAGAGCAGCCTCACAGTAGTCGCGAGGTCGACCGGGGCAGCCTCGCCACGCCAGTCGAACCCAATCGCGAGGGGAGGAGCCATTCTCCAGGCTCCGGTCTCAAACTCAACTCCATCAACCAGCTCTTCTGTGTAAACGGCAGCAATCTGACCTCTGTTCATGACCTGTCCTCATCTCGAATAATGGATCATAACTGCAAGAGCCCGGAGAGTCTTGACTGTTACTCTCCGGGCTCTCGTTTACTCTTCGGGCTACTCGATGGGCACAACAGGATTCGAACCTGTGACTTCTGCCGTGTGAAGACAGCACTCTACCGCTGAGTTATGTGCCCGAAAACATCTGGATACTAGCAAACCTCATCCGGAGCGTCAACCGCTGATATGGCGCGACATCCCAGAGGAACGTAGAACTGGCAGGGCAATCGCATTATGAAGAGACTTGACAAGATAGGAGATGCTGGAACGGCTATTCGCCACTAATTCAAAAACTTTGGGGTGGAGTCTCTGGTCTCTCAGCTCGATCCTTAAAATGTGAGTTGAGTGGGATTATTCCGAGAATGGCTATGCTTCATGTGGGGAAAGGCAGATGGTTCCTGCG
>CAIOZW010000507.1 GCA_903862855.1 uncultured Acidobacteriota bacterium | reverse complement strand
TGGCAGCACCTCGGGCTGCGTGATGCACAGCAGATCGGATCGATCATTGTCGACCCGACAAATCCCGACCGGGTCATCGTCGCGGCGCTCGGCCATCCATACGGACCAAACACCGAGCGTGGCGTCTACCGCACCCTTGATGGTGGTCTGACCTGGCAGCGAATACTCTACGTCGACGAGAACACCGGGGCGGTCCAGGTTGCCTTCGATCCACAGAATGCACAGATCATCTACGCCGATCTCTGGGCTGGCCGGCAGGGGCCGTGGGAGAACGGTGCGTGGCAGGGGCCGGGGAGCGGGCTCTTCAAATCGACCGATGGTGGTGCATCGTGGCGAAGGCTGACCACCGGCCTGCCGGACTTTGCCGCCGGCCTGGGCCGAATCGGCTTCGACATCTCACCAAGCCAGCCGCGGACCATCTATGCGACAGTCGATGCCAATCCGGATGTCGCCGGGATCTACCGCAGCGATGATGCTGGTGAGAGCTGGCGCCGCCTCAACGGTGAAGCGAGACTGTGGGGGCGCGGAAGCGATTTTGCCGAGATTCGTGTTCATCCTGGGAATCCGGAGATCGTCTTTGTCGGCAACACGGCTTCCTATAAATCGACCGATGGCGGACGGACCTTCACCGGTTTCAAGGGAGCACCGGGCGGAGACGACTATCACCGCATCTGGATCAACCCGCAACACCCGGAGGTGATGCTCTTTGCCACCGATCAGGGCGCAACGATCACCGTCAATGGAGGAGAGACCTGGAGCTCGTGGTACAACCAGCCAACCGCCCAGTTCTATCACGTCAGCACCGACAATCGATTTCCCTACTGGGTCTACGGTGGTCAGCAGGAGAGCGGCTCGGCCGCGGTCATCAGCCGCAGCGATTACGGAGCGATCACCTGGCGTGACTGGCGAACGGTTGGAGTCGAAGAGTATGGCTACGTCGCGCCGGACCCGCTCGATCCGGATATCACCTACGGTGGAAAGATAACCCGGTTCGACTGGAAGACGGGTCAGGTGCAGAACATCGCGCCCGAGGTCTTGCGGAGCGGCCGATACCGCTTTCTGCGCACGGCCCCGGTGCTCTTCTCTCCTCTCGATCCGCGGCGCCTCTACTATGCCGGCAATGTTCTCTTCATGACCACCACGGGCGGACAGAGCTGGGAGGTGATCAGTCCTGATCTGTCGCGAGAGAAGTGGGAGGTACCGGAAAATATCAGCATCTACCGGACTCCGGAGATGGCGACCATGCCGCGGCGCGGAGTAATCTACACTGTCGCCCCATCATTTCAGGAGCTCGGAACGATCTGGGCCGGAACTGATGACGGACTGATCCATCTGACCCGGAATGGCGGAAAGAGCTGGACCAATGTGACGCCGCGACAGCTCGTCTCCTGGGCCAAGGTATCGCTCATCGAAGCGTCCCACTTCGACCGGGAGACGGCCTATGCGGCGGTCAATACCTTCCGCCTTGATGATCTGCGCCCGCACATCTACCGCACCCGGGACGGAGGGAAGAGCTGGCAGGAGATCACCCGTGGTCTCCCCACTGGTGGAATAGTCAATACTATTCGTGAAGACCCGCAGCGGCGGGGGCTGCTCTTTGCCGGAACAGAACAGGCCGTCTACTTCTCGATCGATGATGGAGAGAACTGGCAGTCACTGCGTCTGAACATGCCGGCGACATCCATCCGCGACCTCGTCATCAAGGACCACGACCTCGTCGTCGGAACTCACGGACGCAGCTTCTGGATTCTCGACAACATCGGACCACTCCGCCAGATCGACCCGTCACGTAATGGTGAGCAGGCGATTCTCTTCACCCCGCAACGCACCTGGCGCTACCGGCGCAGCCTCAACACAGATACCCCCATTCCACCCGAAGAGCCGCTGGGCGAGAATCCTCCCGACGGGGCGATCATTGACTACTGGCTCAAGAGTGATGCCCGTTCAGTCACTCTCGAGATACGTGATGCCGACGGTTCACTCGTTCGCCGCTTTGACTCGAACGAGACCCCGGCCAGGCTCGACCCACTCACCCTTCCCCACCCCGAGTACTGGGTCGGACCGGGCCAGCGACTGGCAAATGGAGCCGGGATGCATCGATTTGTCTGGGATCTGCACTATGCTCCGCCGGATGGATTCCCGCGCTCCCTCCCGATCTCGGCCATCTATCGCCGCACACCTACGGTGCCCGAAGGCCATCTCGCCCATCCAGGTGATTACTCGGTCACTCTTACTGTCGATGGAGTGACGCGGACCGCCAGATTCAAGCTTGCCATGGATCCACGAGTCAAAACTTCGGCAGAAGGACTGCGCGACCAGTTTCGCCTCTCGCACGAGGCCTGGCTCGGGCTGAAGACGAGCGACGATCTGAAACGGCGCCTCACCGCAGAGAGCCGTCAGCTCTCCGCCCAGCCTGACTCCCCGCAGCGGCGTCTGCTGACCGATCAGGTTGCCGCCCGGATCCGCCGGATCGATGAACTGCGTCGCGACCTGCTCTACCTCCTCAATACCCTCCAGGAGGCCGATGCCGCGCCAACCACCCAGGCAGTTGCCGCCGCCGCCAACCTCCGTGAGCGGATTCGTCAACTTCAGTAACCGTACCTTCAGGAGAGAGCCGGTCATCCCGACTGGCTCTCTGGGTAGATCATCCAAAATTTCCGATTTTACTGGTCATAATCCATTAATTTGAATTCATTTCATCCTTGGGGGAGTGAGGATTGCTGGTCGGCGCGGTAAATTCAATTGCTGCAATTGTAAAGAGTTGGTAAATTCTGCCGTTTACGTGGCACAGATCTTGCTTTTTATTTTCTCTTGATTGCTAGCTTACTTGCTAGAAAGATATGACAGCTCCGTGCCGTGCGACTTGACAATCTGTAAATCTCGGAATCAAGCTTACTGATCAGTTAAGCCCCGATCAGCCAAGCCTCCCTGCTGAAGGTTGAACTGAGAATTCCAGACCGGTCAGGTTAAGAACTGAGACCGTCCCATTCCTGCTCGTTGCGGGCAGGCCTATTGAGGATCGGATCCTCAGTCAGCCGGCACAGATCGATCAAAGAGCTGCAGCCGATCAACTTTACCAGGCACCCGGCACTATCAAAACGGAAGTATGTGGATCGAGCGTCCCCCCTTTGTGGGAGGTTCGCCTGACCGTTGACCGTCAGTCGAGACGGTCAATCTTGACTTGTGTGTTGACATATGGGCTAGCGCCCGAGCGCCAATTGCTGGCGTTCGCTGGATGGCCACACCGTTTTTCTTCTCAAAATTTCAGATGTGATCAGGAGGGAATGTGATGAAATCTTCGTCAGGACGTATGATCAGATTGCTGACAGTCCTCTTCGCCCTGCTTTTGACTGGCAGTCAGTTGGCTCAGGCCCAGGTAGCGACGACAGCGGCAATCTCAGGTGCGGTGAACGACCCAACTGGGGCGGTGATTGCGGGAGCGACGGTCACCGTCAACAGCCGGGTGACCGGACAGGAGTATAAAGTCTCCTCATCCGAGAACGGTATCTGGACGGTTCCCGCGGTTGGCGCCGGACAGTACACGGTAACGGTCGAGGCCCAGGGCTTCAAGAAATCGATCGTCGACAACGTGACGATCAACGCCGGTGTGCCAGCGACGGTCAACGTGACGATGGAGATCGGTTCAGCATCTGAATCGGTTGTGATTCAGGGCGGAGCCGAAGTACTGCAGACCCAGTCGGCCTCGATCTCGACGACGATTACCGGGCGCCAGATCACTGAGATTCCCTTCACCTCACGCGATGCGCTCGACCTGGTCCTGCTGCTTCCGGGAACCAACACTCCCGGACGTCCACGAACCTCGACGATCAATGGTCTGCCCAAGGGCTCTCTCAATATTACGATCGATGGTATCAACGTCCAGGACAATATTCTGAAGTCTTCTGATGGATTCTTCACCTATGTCCGTCCGCGTATCGATGCGGTCGACGAGGTGACCGTCTCGACGGCCAACCCTGGAGCGGAGAGTGCCGGCGAAGGCGCAGTGCAGATCAAGTTTGTCACCCGCGCTGGCACCAACCAGTTTCACGGCAGCGTTTATGAGTATCACCGCAACCCGGCGCTCAACGCGAACTACTGGTTCAATAATCGTGACCTGCGCCCTGATCCTCG
>CAIOZW010000506.1 GCA_903862855.1 uncultured Acidobacteriota bacterium | reverse complement strand
TCTCCGATGCCCTTTCTGCCAATGGTGAACTCTTATCATCAACCGTAGTTGCGGCCTCATTTCGAGGGCAGGGTTTACGTGGAACTTGGGTCGATATCAGACCCTCGATGGTCACCAATGATGATCATACACGCGCGGCTGTCCAGTTCGAACATTCCAATAAACGATTGAAGGAGACCTTTCTGTCTGCGCTTGCCAATGATGGCGTCCCAGTAACACAGGGCTTTATTGGAGCGACGATCGATGGAACCACGACGACCATCGGGCGAGGAGGATCTGACTATTCTGCAGCCATTATCGGGGCGGCTCTCGATGCTGATGAGATCCAGATCTGGACAGATGTTGACGGTATCCTCAGCACCGATCCACGGATTGTTCCATCTGCGATCAAGGTCAGGACGATCTCTTTTGCCGAGGCTGCGGAGCTGGCCTATTTTGGCGCCAAGGTGCTCCACCCGAGTACACTGCTGCCGGCCATGAGCAAGGATATTCCTGTCCTCGTCTGCAACTCACGTCGCCCAACCGTGAAGGGAACCGCGATTGTTCGCGAAGCTCCACCATCACGCGCCCTGGTCAAGGCTATCGCCTTCAAGCGCGGCATTACTGTGGTCAACGTGAGCTCGGATCGAATGCTCATGGCGCACGGCTTCCTGGCCCGCCTTTTTGAGATATTCAATCGTCACGAGACGGCGATCGATATGGTGGCCACCTCGGAAGTAAGTGTCTCGATGACTCTCGACGATACCAGAAATCTTGATCAACTCTTGCCTGAATTACGACAACTTGGTGAAGTCGTCATCGAAACTGATCAGGCTCTCATCTGTCTTGTAGGTGAGAACCTCAAGTTTATCCCTGGAGTTGCTGCACAGATCTTCGGTTCAATTTCAGACATCAATGTCTCCATGATTTCTCACGGTGCATCGGCGATTAATCTAAGTTTTATCGTCAATGGTCATTCCGTTGAGAATGCGGTGCAACGTCTGCACGACCAATTCTTTCGCGACCCGGACGCTGATACTTTTGAACTGACGGCAAAAGTCCATTCCTGATACTGGAGATTCTTGTGAATATCGCGCTGGTTGGATATGGAAAGATGGGTCGAATGATCGAGCAGGTGGCCTTGTCAAAAGGGCACCGGATCTCGGCACGTTTTGACATTGACAACAATGCCAATGGTAAAGGACTGACTGCCGCCAATCTACAGGACACTGATGTGGCGATCGAATTCTCGACACCCGATACGGTAATCGATAACGTCGTCCATCTGCTTGAAAATTCAATTCCTGTCGTTGTTGGCACGACGGGCTGGTCTGCCCAGTCTGCTGAGGTAAGAGCGCTTGTTGACAGACACCACGGTGCTCTTGTCCATAGTCCAAACTTTTCACTGGGAGTGAATCTCTTCTTTCGTATTGCCGATGAGGTTGCAAAAATCCTTTCACCCTACGAAGAGTACGACCCTTTTATCTTTGAATCACACCATCGGATGAAGAAGGATGCACCCTCTGGAACCGCACTCAAACTGACAGATGTGGTTCGCCGATCCCTAGCGATGCGAACCCCGCAACCAGTCAGCCTGCGTGCCGGTCATATTCCCGGTACCCACGAACTAGGATTTGACTCGGCGGCCGACACCATCCGAGTCGTTCATACTGCACGAAATCGTGAGGGTTTTGCGAGCGGGGCTGTTCTTGCCGCTGAACTACTTTCTCCGCGCAAGGGCTTTTTCGAGTTTACCGAGCTGCTCTTTAACGATAGCTCAAGCAGCTTCTGAATCTTTTGATATCTTTGCAGACTGAGGCAGGAATCCTGCCCTGACAACTGAATCTGCGATAGGAGAGATCATGACCACCAGATCAAACTTCAACCTGACCGGCTGCGGCACAGCCATCATCACTCCATTTCGGGCCGATGAATCGATCGATGAAGCAGCCTTGCGACGCCTGATCGAATTTCAGATCGAAGGTGGAGTTGACTTTCTGGTCGCCTGCGGCACCACTGGTGAGAGTGTTACTCTAAGTGAGAGCGAGCAGACACGGATTGTCGCCCTGACTGTTGAGGCTGCCGCTGGCCGCGTTCCGGTCGTCGCTGGTGCCGGTGGTTATAATACCCGTGAAGTTATTGAAAAGATCCACCGCTATCAGCAGCTCGGTGTCGAGGCCATCCTTTCTGTCACCCCTTACTACAATAAACCGACGCAGGAAGGACTCTTTTTACACTTTCACGCGATTGCTGAAGCATCCCAACTGCCGATCATCCTCTACAATGTGCCAGGACGTACCGGCTGCAATCTTGAACCGGCAACAGTAGCACGCCTCTCACAGCATCCGCGGATCTGTGCCATCAAGGAGGCCTCGGGTAATATCTCCCAGATTGCCGAACTGACTGCCCTGGTTGACCCTGCATTTGCAATTTTCTCGGGAGATGACGGACTGATACTACCTGTTGCTGCGCTTGGCGGCGTAGGTGTCATTTCGGTCGCCTCAAACATTATCCCGCGTGAAGTGAGTGAACTGACTCGCCTCAGTGTCAACGGAGAGGTGACCTCTGCGCGAGAACTTAATCGTCGGCTGATCCCGCTCTTCAAGGCCATGTTTATCGAGAGCAATCCGATCCCGGTCAAGGCGGCACTCGCCATGATTGGAATGATCGAAGAGGTCTACCGTCTCCCCATGTGCCCGCTTGGAGAGGCAAATCGACGTCGTCTTCAGATTGCTTTGCAGGAGGCAGGCATTCAGACCGTTGTTGCCGTTGCTGCTTAGACTATTCCTGGCCCTGTCGTGATCGTGATCGTCCTAACCGATAAGTTCAACCAGGTTACGTTCGTCAATTATAGATAGGACTCAATTTTTAGAGGTTGCTTACCAAGCCTCAACTTGAGCACTTTCGATCACATGCTCATTTTGTAATGATGGGTGTATCGTCAAACTTTTACCTGATCTTTCATCCTATTCAGGTTCTTGACCTCAGGGCAATTGCATTATTCCTCAGGATCCGCATTTGTACTGTTTGAAGGACTCCGTTGTGTCGCTGGAACTAATGTCCTTACCCAACCTGATGCAGATCTTTGCCCTTCAAAACAGTAAATCCACTGGTGAGTATCATCATAGCCCTCTTTGATAGATGCCATTTTGGCCTGCTTCCAATCTACTCACATTTTGTCAATCGCGTTGAGAGAGAAGAGAATCCAGCCCAAAGTTTTTGAAATACTGACGAATAGCCGCTTTATCAATCTCTGTTTATCAAGTCACTACATAATGCGGTTGCCGTACTTTTGACACTCATTGCATTTCAATACCGCAGAAATGAACTAAAACTCGATCCTTAATCAATCACTACTTTTCAACAAAGATAATTCGATCGGCAGGAATCTTCACCTCAACCATCTCACCATTCAGGTAACGCCTTCCATCTCGCCGGGCAGACTCTATCAACTGCCGGTTTGGCAATTCCACCCAGTGTCGTTGAACAAGTCCTGATGCCTGCGAACGAACTACCCGACCACGAAACCTGTTTTGATGAGAGTCATCAAGACTACCGTTCACCTCACCATCAATCCCCTCGATGGTGATCTCTTCTGATGGAACATAGGCAGTCACAACCTCCCCCAATCTGCCTTTCTGTTGCACTTTAGTCATCAGACCCAATCCCGACCACTCCAGTCCATCCTCCTTTATCGTGCCATTGATCACATTTGGGACACCGATAATCTCAAGTACAGAACGGTTGCGTGGATGCGTAAAGATCTCGGTGAGGCTGGAAACCTGTTCAATTCTCCCCCCGTTGATGATGGCGACACGATTACCAGCGGTCATGGCATCATCAAGGCTGTGTGTAACGTAGACGATGACCAACCCTGTCTCTTCCTGCAACGCAATCAGTTCGCGGTGGAGTTGATCGCGAATGGGACGATCGAGTGCCGAGAAAGGCTCATCAAGAAGCAGCACCTTCGCATCCGCCGCAAGGGCTCGAGCTATTGCCACCCGCTGTTGCTGCCCTCCACTTAACTCATATGGATATCTGCCGGCGAGATGATCGAGTTGCATACGCTGGAGCAACCGATCTGCATTCGATTTGTCCTTGCGCAATGGATAGGCGACATTCTCGCGTGCGGTCAGGTGAGGAAATAGCGCGTATTGCTGGAAGACCATGGCCATCCGCCGCTCTCGTGTCGGCAGATTAATTGTCACCGAATCATCAAGACTCCTGAAGAGAGTCCGTCCATCCAATCTTATTTCGCCTCGATCAGGATTCATCAGGCCGGCAAGTGCGTTGAGGATCTGTGTCTTTCCTGAACCTGATGGACCGAACAGTACAAATATTTCGGCAGCGATCGACAGATCTATCATCAGTCTGAAGCCGGACAGCTCCTTTTCTATTCCAATGATGAGCCGATCACCCACGTTGTGACATCCTTTTTGACTCGAGCAGCCTGACCGTCCAGAGTCCGGCAAGCGCGATGATCGTCATCAGGATAACCATTCGGTTGGCTTCAGCATAGCGGCGAGCCTGGACAGCGTCATATATCGCCAATGGTAATGTCTGGGTACGTCCGGGAATGTTCCCGGCAATCATCAGCGTTGCCCCAAATTCACCCAGTGCCCTTGCGCCTCCGAGCACGACTCCGGCCAATATTCCTCGTCTTGCCAGCGGCAATGTGACTCGCCGGAAGAGTTCCCATTCGCTTGAGCCAAGTGTACGGGCTGCATTCTCAATTACCGGATCAATGGTCGACAAGGCTGCCCGAGATGCCTGGACCATCAGTGGTATACCGACAATCGTCGAGGCAATCGCCGCGCCCTGCCAGGTGAAGAGGATCTGCCATTCGAGCCATTCCAATATTGGATTACGGCGCCCCAGGATTATTAACAGGTAGTAACCAACAACACTTGGCGGCAGAATCAATGGCAGATTGATCAATGTTTCAACCAATACTTTTCCGCGGAATTCGAACCGTGCCAATGCAAATGCCAGCACCAGGCCGATGACGGAGAGAGCAATTGTCGCAACCAATGTGACCTGTAATGAGAGCAGCAACGCCGACCAGGTCATGGCCGACTCTCCTGACCGACCTGACTAAAGCCATATTTGACAAGTATCTTTTGACCCGCCGGACTCATGACCAGTTCACTGAATACTTTTGCCAATTCGATTTGCGTCGTTCCCTTGATAATGGCCATCTCCTGAATCAATGGTCGATGCATCTCCTCAGGAACAATCACTATCTGGCCCTGTTGATCACCCTTCTCCATTTTCCGATGACATAACGACAGAGCCACAATTGCCGCATCAACATCACCCGACTCGCCATACCGCAATGCCTGGCGGACGTTCTCAGCCATAACCAGTCGAGAGGACACATCATTCCAGATACCGGCTGAGTTAAGCGCCTGTTTTGCAGCAATTCCGTAAGGTGCGTGCTCCGGATTGGCGATGGCAATTCTTTCTATTCTCCTATTTTTGAGATCAGCCAGCTCAGCTATCTTGAATCGACGATCAGGACGCGACCAAACAACCAGACGACCTTTTCCGTAACGTCTTCTTGAACCTGCCTCAAGTCGCCCTATGCGCTCCAGTTCATCGATATAGTCGACACTGGCTGCAGCAAATAGATCGACCGGTGCTCCCTCTTCTATTTGCTGCGCAAGTTGACCGGTTGATCCGAAATTGAAGCTGACCTGCAGACCGGTCCGGGACCTGAATTCTTCTGCGATCTCACCAAATGCATCGCTCAGGTCGGCGGCGGCCGAGACTGTCAGGCGCTGCTCCTGTTGGCGACATCCCCCGAACAACAGCAGAATCACCAGGAACGAAATTGATAGTCCCGATCTCAACTGCAAGTCATCTCTCCTTCTGGTGGAATCGGCTGCGCGATCGAAGCCGCTCGCAGATCTCGGGACCTGCTTTTTCGGGACTACCACAATCAAATGGCGGTTGTGGATCATACTCTACCCAGAGTTGAACCTCTTTACTTGTCTCTTCACCATTCATCTGCGCCAACAGTTGTAATCCAAGATCGATCCCAGCCGAGACTCCTGCTCCGGTGACGATCTTTCCGTCAAACACGACCCGCTCCCTGACTGGTATCGCTCCAAAAGAGGCCAGAGTATCAATTGCCAACCAGTGTGAAGTCGCGCGGACGCCATTCAATATCCCGGCTGCTGCCAGTATCAATGATCCCGTACAGACCGATGTAGTCCAACTGGTTACCTTATGAACTGAACGAATCCATTCCAACAACTGCTCGTTCGCCATCTGCTGACTCTGACCAGGACCTCCCGGAATGACCACAACCGATGGACGCGAAACCTCTTCCAACCGGTAATCAGCCATCAATCCCAGACTACCCTGATCTGTTCTTCTGACACCTCTCTCGTTGGAGACAAATCTGGTCGCTGCATTTGGTATTCTTGAAAGAATTTCGTAAGGACCTATCGCATCGAGAGCAGTCACTCCATCGTAGAGTACAATGGCGATCTCTATTTTCTCGTCATCCATGCATTACGCTCCATCAATCCTGCTCAACTTCATCTCTGATCGAGCACACCGATCACGTTGCGACACGACTATCATCGTTGAGATCCAATGCTAGATTCCCAACCCAAGCCACCTGATCATTCCGTGTGAGATTCCCACGTGAAGCAGACCACAAAGAAATATGATAATGACCGGATTCAATCTAGCCCGCAGCATGAGCAGACACGCCAGCGTTGCGACCGCATAACTTCCCGGAGATCCAAGACCGGATTTGGCCAGACTTACGCCTGCTGCCGCAAGCATTCCAACGACCGCCGGTGCGACACCGCTCAAAAATGCCTGAACCTGAAAACTTGTCCGGAACCGATCGATCGAACTTCCAGCGATCATGGTCATGATAAAAGATGGCAGGAAGGCGGAGATCGTCGCGACTACGGCCCCTAGCAGTCCTTCGACCTTGTATCCAATGAAGGTAGCGGTAATCAGTACCGGTCCTGGTGTGATCTGTCCAAAGGCCATTCCATCGGCAAATGTCCGATGGTCCATCCACCGGTAGACTTCACAGACATCCATCTCGATCTGCGGAATCATGACGAAACCACCACCAAATGTTACCGTGCCCACTCGAAGAAAGACTGTCGCCAGTTTCCAGACATTGACGAAACGCGTAATTATTGGCCATGTGAGCATCATCAGTAATGGTAATAATGGCAACAGTGCCGTAAACGTAAAGCTGTTCAATCTTTCACCAACATCCCTCTTCTTTACGTTTTCACTCTCGCTATCCCGCTCTGCCTCTCGCTCCGGCAATCTTCTTCTGCGAAGAGCACCTTCTAACTGATACTCACCCGATAATCGGTCACCCTTTTCGATCAGATCCGCCGCTTGTTGCCGGGCCTCCTGTTCCGCTCTCTGTGATCTGACTTTTGAGCGTCGCTCTCCTTTCAACTGCTCACGAACTCGGATTCTCAATTTCGATTTCCATGTCCTGATTATAAAACCCGTCATACCCGCAAGAAGCACCACTTCAACAACCGTCGTCTGTGTAAATATCAGCAGAAACGCTGCACCGACACCCAGTTCAAGATGCCAATGCTGCTGCATGGCCGATTTCCCGAGTCTGACAGTCGTCGCGACTATCAAACCGACTACCGCGGCATTGAATCCCTGAAAGACCAACTGAGCCGCGCTGAACTCCAGCAGATGATCATGAGCAATCGTCAAACCCAGCATGATCAGAAATGATGGCACCACAAATCCGACCACAGAGACTATCGCCCCGCGTACACCGGCCAACTTCAGCCCGATATAGCTTATCGAATTGACAACATGGGCTCCCGGCAGGCTCTGCCCCAGTGAGACGGCATCGAGAAATTCACCCTCTGTCAGCCATTTCTGCTGCTCGACGACGACTCGCCGCACCTGGGCAATCATTGCCACACCACCTCCAAAGCTGATCGTTCCAATCCTTAAAAATGTCCGTAAAAGTGACCGCAGCTCCGCCCGCGGTGTCACGATGACCATCTGATCTGTAACCCAAGCATGGATTACACGCAACACTTCACCAATCTCAACAATGATCTGTTTATATATGTTGTTCAATTTCCAGAAGATTTCCCTGTCTCTATTTTATCCGGAGCCTTCTTCAAAATGATACAATCCGGC
>CAIOZW010000505.1 GCA_903862855.1 uncultured Acidobacteriota bacterium | reverse complement strand
TCATCGTGTCCGGTTGAGTCGGCAATCTCCCCGGGCAGACTCGCATATCGAAAGATGACTCTCTCTTCTCTCTCCAGTTCGGCCAGGGTCGCTTCATCACAGAAGAAATCGCCAGCGCCGTGCGCCACTGGAATACTCAGAATCTGACCTGGCTGATATGACCGGGTGAATGGCGTGTCGATCTGTTCGACCCGCACCTCGACGTGCGCACAGCGGAACTTCTGGTCGCGATTCCGACGGAGCATACCCGGAAGAAGCCCGGCCGCGCACAGTATCTGAAAGCCATTGCCAATGCCGAGAACGAGCCCACCCTGACTGGCAAACTCGATCACCGAACTCATGACTGGTGAGAAACGTGCAATGGATCCGGGACGCTGATAGTCTCCGAACGAGAAACCGCCGGGCAGGATTATGGCGTCGTGACCACCAATCTCTTCTGTCTTATGCCAGATGAAGTTGACTGGTTGACCCAGAACCTTGCTGATCACGTGATACGTGTCGTGATCGCAATTCGATCCTGGAAAGACAACGACGCCGAATTTCATGACGCTGATTTCCTTTTGGCGAAAGCTGAGAGCTAGGTGATACTTCTACTATATTGCTCGTCGGTTGTCCAATCAGCCTTCTCATCCGGAACATCGGCAAATGATATTCTTTGCTGGCAGGATCGGCGGTGAAGCTATAAAATGAGCTATGAGTTCAGTCAGTTGTGCAAGATGTGGAAGAGAGATGAGAAGGCGGGCTCGTTACTGTCCGCACTGCGGGGTCCCGGCTGTTCGCACCTCTCTGCCAGTGGAGCCGGCATCTGCCGCAACGCCCGACCTTGGCGACCACTCCAGCCAAGCGCCGGCCCCCGCCCCTCAAGATGGGGCGCCGGACACCGGGATGGTCAGCAATGCGCACCGACAGGTAGTGAATGCCGCTGAGCCGATGGCGGATGAATATGAGAGGCTCCAAGGATCCAGAGAGATGGAATCCGACCCAGTGATGGCTGAAGATGGCGTTCAGTCGGAAGGCCCCCCGGTCGCGGTATCGGCGCTGATCCTTCTTGCTGCCACCCTGGTCTTCCTGCTCGCCTGGCTGGCCATGGGATAATTGGGGGATAATTGGGGGATAATGAGAAGACAATCGCCGGATAGACGGTGAAGTCTGGAGATTGGATGGCCGCGACAAAACAACAGCAGAGGACAGGAAGGTTTGATGAGTACGACCCATTTCGAGGTGATTGGCGGTGAGGCAAAGGTGCGGGCCCTCGTCGACCGGTTCTATGATCTGATGGAGACAAAGCCAGAGGCGGCTGGAATCCTCGCCCTCCATCCGCCCGATCTGCAGTCATCGCGTGAGAAGCTCTATCTCTTCCTGGTTGGTTGGCTGGGTGGTCCGCCACTCTATGTGCAGAAGTACGGCCATCCGCGACTGCGGGCCCGCCATCTCCCCTTTCCCATCGGCGAGGCGGAGCGGGATCAATGGCTGCTCTGCATGAAACAGGCGCTGGATGAGGTGGTCGAGCTCGAGCAGCTTCGTGGGCAGCTCTACCAGGCATTCATGAGTCTGGCCGACTTCATGCGCAACAAAGAGGGGTAAGATTGAAGATCATCCCCTTCGGGACCAGTTCAGGTCGACCGACCCTCAATCGTCACGTCAGCTCTCTCGCCGTGGTCGGGGAGGGGGAATGGTGGCTCTTCGATTGCGGTGAAGCAGCGCAGATCCAGCTCATGCGCGCCGGACTGTCGGCTCACAAGCTGGCTGGTATCTTCATTACCCACCTCCACGGAGATCACTTTAACGGTCTTGCCGGGCTGCTTTCGACAATGTCACTCGACCAGCGCCAGCGACCGCTGACACTGGTTGGCCCACCGGGAATTGGTGAATATCTCAACCTCCTGAAGAGGCTCCGCACCATTCACATCTCATACCCACTCGAGTTGCGGGAGTTCTCCGGGCGAGATTTCCGGGAAATAGCTGAACAGAAGGTCTTCGAGTCGACCCACCACGAGGTCGTGGCCCGGCCGCTCGACCACCGTATCTTCACGCTTGGTTATCGTTTGACGGAGCGTCCAAAACCGGGCCGGTTCGATCTGGAGCGGGCGCAGGCTCTCGGAATACCGGCAGGACCGCTCTATTCAAAACTGCAGGCTGGAGAGGATGTCACGCTGCCTGACGGGCGGGTGATCGCCTCGAGTGAGGTCGTCGGCCCGCCACGACCCGGGCGGTCGCTTGCCTACTGTCTCGATACCCGTCCCTGTGCCAACGGAGTCAGTCTGGCTCGCGAAGTCGACTGCCTCGTCCACGAAGCGACCTTTACTGATGAGCATGCCGCCGAGTCGGATCAGTATGGCCATTCTACCGCTTCGCAGGCGGCCGCGATTGCCAGTCAGGCTGGGGCGAAGCTGCTGCTGATTACCCATTTCAGCTCCCGTTATCCGGACTACCGGCCACTGCTGGCCGAGGCGCGACGCCACTTTCCGGAGACAAGGGCAGCCGAAGATCTGCTCGAACTTGCATTGTAGAGTCTGCCCATTCCG
>CAIOZW010000504.1 GCA_903862855.1 uncultured Acidobacteriota bacterium | reverse complement strand
CCGGCAATGGCCAGACTTGTCGAAGCCCCTCCCCTCATGACCCGAAATGAAAAGCCAGAGTCGAGCCGACCCTGGGCAGGAATCGCATAGAAGATGATCCCTTGTCCCGCTCTGCCGGCTTGCAGCTCCCCGACTCTTGGCAGAGCGAGACGACGATAGCTCTCGACCGTCTCACGATGGGCCTCGATCTGGTAGATTCGGTTACCATAGAACTTCATGACCCGGTTCAAGGCCTGCTCCGGCTGTAGTTCGGGGCAGGTCCCTCCCTCACCATCGAGCAGTGCAAAATTGATCGTGGCCAGGTTCAGTTCTGATGCCGACCTGTTGATCAGGTGTACCTCAACCGCCAGCACCCCGGCCATCGGCAGGTTGCCGTCAAACTGCTCTAACGATCGATCGCCATCGAGAGCGGTTGCTTCAATCCCCAGTTCGCCCAGTGAAGAACTGGCTGTTGATTCCAGTCGCCCCCCCTGCACCGGTGAGGGAAGCGGCTTGACCCGGTAGAGTTGTCCGCATCCAACAAGAGAGAGTGGTATGGCCAGCAGCAGCACCCCACAAAAATAAAATTCGGCAATCTTGCAGATTCTGTCGTTCATATAGTCTGAATCAGGCGCAATGATTGAATATGGACTCGCCTTCAACTTCAATTTACCAGAAAATATTCGCGTGCCGTATCTTCTCCGCACAACTATTGAGATCAGGCCGGATCGGGACTCGATCGGTCCAAGTCTGCTCCCCGACTACTCGATGGTTGTCGAAAAGAGTTGTGATCACACGCCGCCAAAAAGGGAACATGGCAGTATGATTAATACCAGATTGAAACACCTCCTGCAGGCTTTTCTGCTTGCCGCACTCGCTCTGAACGTCCTCGCCGGACCGCGAGATCCTGACCATTCCCAGAACGAGGCCAATCGAACTTCCAAACAGACCGGTTCCACCGGCTCCTCTGGCCAGGCTGCCGATGGCGTGAGCACCGTTGAGGCTCAGGAGAAGGTCTCAATCACGATCTACAATTCAGATATCGGTCTGG
The DNA here is from genome assembly GCA_903862855.1 of uncultured Acidobacteriota bacterium. Lineage (GTDB taxonomy): Bacteria > Acidobacteriota > Blastocatellia > RBC074 > RBC074 > CAIOZW01. The sequence goes on along the minus strand of CAIOZW010000504.1, from coordinate 1,549 downwards.
TCCGCGATACCCGCACCCTCCGGCTCCCTACAGGCACCTCTCGACTCCGTTTCATGGACGTCGCTCAGAGTATCGATCCGACGACCGTCCATATCAAATCGATCACCGCTCCCAACAACCTCGATGTTGTCGAGCAGAGCTACGAGTACGATCTTCTCAATCCACAGAAGCTGCTTGAAAAATATATCGGACGCGAACTGACTCTTGTCCTTCGTAAACTCGAGAACAATACCGAACAGCTCGTCCCGACCCGCGCAACACTTCTCTCAAGTAATGAAGGTCAGGTATGGCAGATCGGCGGTCAGATCGTCATCAATCCGACCAACATTGCCGAGATTCGCTTCGACCGTCTTCCGGATGAGCTGATTGCCAAACCAACCCTGGTCTGGACGCTCAACAATACCGGCGCTTCCACGCATCGTGTCGAAGCCTCCTACCTGACGGGGGGGCTTGACTGGCGTGCCGACTACGTTGTCGTTCTCTCCCGCGGTGACACCCGCGCCGACCTCAATGGCTGGGTCACCGTCACGAACAAGAGTGGCGCGTCATATCGTAATGCTGAACTGAAACTGGTTGCTGGCAATGTCAACCGTGTTTCAAGGGAGGAGCCCGAGCGCGTCATGACCGATCGGACCGTCATGAGAATGGCCGCTGCTCCACCTCCCCAGTTTCAGGAAGAGTCACTCTTCGAGTATCACCTCTATACCCTTCAGCGCCCGACCACGGTCAAGCAGAATGAGACCAAGCAGATCAGTCTCCTCTCGGCTGCCGATCTGGCTGTCAATAAGGAGCTGGTCCTCAACGGTGGATCCCACTACTACCGTGGCTATAACAACCCCGGTGAAGCAATCAAGGAGAAGATCGGCGTCTATGTCGAGTTCAAGAACTCTCTCGAGAACAAGCTGGGTCAGCCCTTGCCGGCGGGTATTCTGCGAGTCTACCAGGCCGACCAGTCCGGAGCCCAGCAGTTCATCGGCGAGAGCCGGATCGACCACACACCCAAGGACGAGATGGTGCGTGTCAAACTCGGTGACGTCTTCGATGTGGTCGCCGAAAGAAAACAGCTCGATTACAAGGTTCTCTCCCGCCGTGAATTCGAATACGCTTATGAGGTACGACTACGCAACCATAAGACTGAACCGGTGACTGTTATCGTCAATGAACCGATTGGCGGAGACTGGCAGATCATCAGCTCCTCATTCACCGCAGAGAAGACCTCGTCGTCATCTGCCCGCTTCAATGTTCTGATTCCAAGGGACGGCGAAGCAGTGCTGACCTATCGTGTCAGGGTCAGATACTAGAAGTCATCCCAAAACCGGTTGACAGTTCGTTTTGAATCCACAGGCTACCAAGCCAAGGAGGTGACTCTGAATGGCTTGGCGTGCATTGACCGACAGACAATGGGAATTGATCCAGCAATGTTTGCCCAAACCCCGACGGAATCGAAAAGGAGGACGCCCTCCCGTCGACGATCGGAAGTGCTTCGAGGGCATTCTTTGGATTCTCTGGACAGGTGCTCCGTGGAGTGAATTGCCCGAGATATACGGCT
>CAIOZW010000503.1 GCA_903862855.1 uncultured Acidobacteriota bacterium | reverse complement strand
CTGTCGAGGAGCGTGTCGCCCTGATCGAGGAGATTGTCAGACCTGATCACCCCCAGGTGCGAGTGGCCTCCTTTACCGGTCTGCTGGTCGAGTTTGCCAGAGAGATCGGAGCGAAGGCAGTCATCCGGGGCATTCGCTCGGCAAGAGATTATGAATATGAGCTGCCGATGGTTCTGATGAACCGCCGGCTTCATCCTGACCTCGAGACGGTTGTTTTGATTGCTTCAGAGGAGAACTCCTATGTCAGCTCGACGCTGATCAAGGAGGTCTTCAGCCTTGGCGGATCGATTGAAGGCCTGGTTCCCGATCCAGTTATCAGAAAGATGAAGGAAAGAAAATGAGTACAACGGCAATTGATAATTCCCCATTCCCACTCTCCGAGAGAGCAAGATTGACCAGCCTCTCATCGACGGCAGCGGTCGTCATGGCCGCCGACCGTCTTCGGGCACAGGGCGTCAAGGTGATCGATCTTGGCGTCGGTGAGCCGGACTTCCCTACTCCCGAGCATATCAAGTCAGCCGCCAAGGATGCTCTCGACCAGAATTTTACCAAGTATACTGCGGCAAGCGGCATCATGCCGTTACGCCAGGCGATCTGCGACTATCACAATCAGAACTTCGGCTCAGACTACGCGGCAGATCAGTGCTGTGTCGTCCTCGGTGGAAAGCAGGGAATATTCAATGCGGTACTCGCGCTGATCAATCCCGGTGACGAGGTCCTGCTCGAAAATCCCTGCTGGGTCTCTTTTCCGGAGATCGTTCATTTTGCCGAGGGCAAGAATGTTCTGATCGATACTGAATCGACCGATTTTCATCTCACCGCCGACCTGGTCAAAGCGGCAATCACGCCGAAGTCGAAGCTGTTGATCATCAATTCGCCCTCCAATCCAACTGGACGGGTGATCGATCCGGTTGAGTACGAGAAGATCGTCCGGCTGGCGGTCGAGAACAACATCTGGGTAATTTCGGATGAGTGTTATCTGCAGCTTGTCTATCCGCCACACCGTGTCAACTCGGCCGCCGGCCTGCCGGCCGAGCTTCGCTCGCGGGTGCTGATTGCCGGCTCCCTGTCGAAGACATACGCGATGACCGGATGGCGGGTTGGTTTCACCCTTGGCCCGAAAGAGTGGGTGACTGAGGTGATCAAGATTCAGAGCCAGTCAGCGACCCATGCCGCCTCGATCGCCCAGAAGGCGGGCATCGTCGCCCTCACCGGTTCGCAGCAGTCGGTTGCCGATATGCTGGTCGAGTATCAACGGCGTGGCGAATGGCTGGTTCCGGCACTCAATGATATTCCAGGAATCACCTGCAGCATGCCGGAAGGGGCCTTTTATGCATTTCCGAATGTGAAGGGGCTGATGAAGAGTTGTGGATTTGCAACGTCGAAGGAGCTTGCCGACGAGCTGCTGCACAAGTATGGGATCGTGCTGACCGCGGGCTCTGCCTTTGGGGCTGAGGGCTATTTGCGGATCTCCTATGCCAACTCCCTCGAGGCAATTCAGGAGGCTGTCTCGAGAATCAGGCAGTTGATCAAGGATCGTTCCTAAGCAGAGATGGCCGGAGAGGCGTAGTCGTCTCTCCGGCTATTCCAGTGTCTCCCAGGATTCGAGGAACCGCCACTTCCCCTCCGGCAATCGACTGAGGAGAATTCTGCCGATCCGGACGCGCTTCAGGCCGATGGCCACCAGTCCTACCTGCTCACACATCCGGCGAATCTGCCGCTTCCGGCCCTCCTTGAGGACAAATCTCAATTGATCGGAATTAAGACGGTCAACCCTGGCTGGAAGCAGGGGTCGGCCATCGAGTGACAGTCCGTGGCGAAGCCGGTCGAGCCTCTCCTCCGTCACCATCCCCGAGATACGGACGATATACTCCTTCTCGATCAGCCGATCCTCGCCGATGATCTTCTTGGCCAGACGGCCATCCTGGGTAAAGAGCAGAAGACCCTGCGAATCGATATCGAGCCGGCCGGCGACGGCCAGACCACGCAGATGTTCACGACGAAGCCGCTGGCGTGAATTGCCAAACTGGTTCTCTGGAGTGATCAGCACGATTGCCGGCTGATAGGCCGGTTCGGGCTGGGTTGAGACATACCCGACCGGTTTGTTGAGCAGGATGGTTACCAAAGACTCCTGCTGCTGGCGCGCGCGGGGCAGCAGGATCACCTTGGCATCGGGAGAGACCTTTGTCCCAAGCTGATCGATAATCTCTCCATCGACCTTCACCAGCCCGGCGGCGATATACTCATCCGCTTCGCGCCTGGAGCAGAGACCGCGCTGGGCCATGAGCTTCGAGAGCCTGATCGGTTCTTCGCTCATGCAAGCATCTTGTCGACAACCACGCCGTGAACATCCGTGAGGCGGTAATCGCGCCCTGAGAACCGATAAGTCAGCTTCGTATGATCGAATCCAAGCTGGTGGAGGATGGTCGCGTGGAGGTCGTGAACCTGAACCGGATCCTCAACCACATTGAATCCAAGATCATCAGTCTTGCCGAGGGTGATACCCGGCTTGAAGCCTCCACCGGCAAGCCACATGGCAAAAGCCTTGTTGTGATGATCACGACCAAGCGCGCGGTTGGCCTCCGGATCACTCTCGACCATTGGCGTTCGGCCAAACTCGCCTCCCCAGACAATGATCGTATCCTCGAGCAGGCCACGCTGCTTGAGATCCTTGACCAGCGCGGCAGCTCCCTGATCAGTCACCTTGCACTGACCCTTGACGCCGCGAACCACCTCACTATGATGATCCCAGGCTTCGTGGAAGAGCTGCACAAAGCGCACGCCTCGCTCGATGAGCCGGCGCGCGAGCAGGCAGTTGTTGGCAAAGGAGGCCTTGCCCGGTGTTGCCCCGTACATGTCAAGAGTCGCCTTGTCCTCTTTTGAGAGATCCATCAGCTCGGGCGCACTCTCCTGCATGCGGTAGGCCATCTCGAAGGAGTTGATGCGCGTCGCAATCTCTGGATCACCGGTCAGCTCGAGATGGTGCTCGTTGAGCGACTTGAGCGTATCGAGCGACTGGCGCTGCATCTCGCGGGTAATGCCTCGCGGGCTGGTCAGTGAGAGAATCGGATCCCCGCTGCGACGGAAGGTGACACCATTGTAGAATGTTGGCAGGAATCCCGATCCCCAGTTCGAGGCGCCACCACTGATGCCTCCACCCGAGGAGAGGACGACAAAGGCCGGCAGATCCTGTGTTTCACAGCCCAGCCCGTAGGTCACCCAAGATCCCATGCTCGGACGGCCAAACTGGACCGAGCCGGTATTCATAAAGATCTGGGCCGGAGCGTGGTTGATCGCATCGGTCATCATCGACTTGACGATCGTGATATCGTCAACCACCTTCGAGAGATGGGGCAGGGCCTCGGAGATCTCCGCCCCGGACTGGCCATGGCGACTGAACTTGAGCTCAGACGCGTAGAGTGCCGCATCAGGCTTGATGAAGGCGTAGTTGATTCCCTTCACCAGCTCCTGCGGGACCTGTTTGCCATTGTACTTGACCAGTTCAGGCTTGTAGTCGAAGAGCTCGAGCTGTGAGGGTGCGCCAGCCATGAACATGTAGATGACCCGCTTCGCCTTGGCGGGAAAGTGTGGCTTCTTTGGAGCAAGCGGATTGCTGGCAGTGATCTTTGATGGTGCCTGGGCCTGGCTCTGGCCATTGAGCAGTGTCGCAAGTGCCATCGATCCAAGACCGACACCACAATCCTGAAAGAAGTGGCGACGGCTCAGCAGCTTTCTTACCTCGACATTTATCTCGTCCTGATAATTCATAATCTACTCTCGTGTAATCGTCTCATCCATATTGAGCAGTACGCGGGCAACCATGGTCCACGGTGCAACCTGCTCGAGATTGACATCCGTCGGCAACTGCGACAGATCAGGCGCGGCAACATAGACCGAGTTGGCCGTCTTACCGACAAAACCGGGGCGCTGCTGCTCGAGGAATTTTGTCAGCTGTTGCAGCTCAAAGCTGCTCGGGGAGCGACCAGTACAGAGTCGGAATCCGTAATTGATTTTCGCGCGATCGGTGGTGCCACCCTCCTTCCAGATCCGCAGGGCCAGCGCCTGTGCAGACTCCATGAAGACCGGATCATTGAGGGTCGTCAAGGCCTGGAGTGGAGTATTGGATCGCGTTCGCCGGGTGCAGGACTGGTCGCCATTTGGCATATCGAAGACCAGCAATCCGGGATAGGGTACCGACCGCTTCCAGAAGGTATACATTCCGCGCCGATACTTGTCCTCCCCGGTACTCTGATTCCAGGTCGCGCCGCCGTAACTGAGGACGAGCACTCCTTCAGGGATCGGCGGGAAGACCGGTGGCCCGCCAATTTTACGACTCAACAGCCCCGACGTTGCGAGAAAGACATCACGGATCAGTTCGGACTCGACCCGCAGACGCGGCATTCGCGCCAGCCAGCGGTTGGTGGGATCCTTCTCCATCAGCTCCGGAGTGATGCGCGAGCTCTGCTGATAGGTTGCCGAATTGACAATCAGCCGGTGCAGTTGCTTGATGCTCCATCCACTCTCCATGAACTCGACAGCCAGCCAGTCGAGAAGTTCAGGATGGGATGGCGGTTCGCAACGTGTGCCAAAATCCTCCGGGGTTGTCACCAGACCAACTCCGAAGTACTGCTGCCAGACCCGATTGACGATGACGCGGGCGGTGAGGGGGTTACCGCGGTCGACGATCCATCTTGCCAGACCCATCCGATTCCGGGGCAGACTGGCGGCCATAGCCGGTAACGCCGCCGGAGTACCGGCCGCCACCAGATCACCGGGACGCTTCCAGTCACCGCGCTTGAAGATGCGCGTCTCACGTGACTCCTCACGACTCTTCAGAGCAAGAGTCGTCGAACCATAGGGCCAGTCACGCCACAAATCGGCGATTCGCTCATTCTCACTAGCCCACTGACCGACCGTCGTCCGGTAGGCGCTGAAGATCTCCCGCCGCTGTGCTGCAGTACGCTGCGATGGCGGGATGGCCATCAGCCGACGAACATTGAGCGGCAGCGGATCGGCGACCGGGGCCGGCTGATCGGTGACGGAGAGACGGAACCGCCCAATGTTGATCCGCTCCTGCTGCTTCTGAACCAGGGAGACGGTCATCGCCCCGCCAACCGCGATCTCCAGCGGCTGCTTGAGCACAAAGACCGCCTTGCGATCCTGGTTGCGCAGACCCGGACCGGCATCAACATCCCACGCCGTACTCGTGTCTCCATCAACCGTATTTTTGATCGGGAAGAGGAGACGAGAAAAATCGGAGGTCGCCTCGGCAAAAGGCAGCTTCTGGCCATTTACCTCCAGGACGACCTCGGAGAGGTAGAGTCCCCCGGTGGTCGAACGTCCAGGCCCGTTGAAGGGGAGGGTCGCATCGGTCATCAGTTCGAGTCGCAGTCCGGTGATCCTCTTGAGTGGACTCCTGGCCTGGATCACATAGACGTTCTTGGTCGAATTGTCGCCCTTGGGGATCCAGGAGAAGTCGGGCAGTCGATCAAATTTGGTACCAAAAGAGGCGAAGATGCTTCCATCCTTGAGGATTGACCACTGCCCGTCGAGCGGTTTGACCTGTGCCTCCCAGGCGGCCAGCCGCTGGTCGAGATCAGGGGTCACCTTGATCAGTTCATCCTCAACTGCAGCTATCTTCTCGAGAATCTGGCCGCGCTGCCTCTCGATCTTTGCTTCGGGAATCTCGATCTCCGGCTCATCGTCCTGATTGAGGAACGCATAGAACTTGTAATACTCGTCCTGGAGAATCGGATCAAACTTGTGATTGTGGCACTGGGCACAATTGACCGAGAGGCCAAGCCAGGTCTTGCCGATCGCGTCGACCCGGTCGATCAACCCTTCGACCCGGAACTGCTCGGGGTCGACCCCACCCTCCTCATTGCGCATGGAGTTGCGGAGGAAGCCGGTCGCAATAAGCTGATCACCGGTCGGATTGGGGAGGAGATCTCCCGCCAACTGATCGATCGTCATCTGGTTGAAGGGAATGTCGCTATTGAAGGCTTTGATCACCCAGTCACGGTAGGGCCAGATCGAGCGAGGCAGATCCTTCTCGAATCCATTGGTATCGGCATAGCGGGCGGCATCGAGCCACCAGCGCCCCCAACGTTCGCCATAATGTGGTGAGGCAAGAATCCGCTCGACCAGTTTCTGATAGGCGTCAGGCGAACGATCAGCGATAAACTGATCGATCTCCGCAATGGTCGGGGGAAGGCCGGTCAGGTCAAGACTCAGGCGGCGGATGAGCGTCGCCTTGGCCGCTGCCGCTGCCGGGGCCATTCCATGCTTCTCGATTGCCGCCAGGATGAAGCGGTCAATGGGG
>CAIOZW010000502.1 GCA_903862855.1 uncultured Acidobacteriota bacterium | reverse complement strand
TCGGGCCGAGGGTACACCCGACTGGATCATGGCCAACTGTAACGTGACGCTGGTCATGCTTGCGCTGGGAATGATCGCCTTTCGGGAGCTTCCTGTAAGGGTGGCGGCAATCTGGCTGACGATCGGCGTTCCGATGTGGCTGATCGATGCCTGGGTGACCCAGGTTCTCTGGATTGCCTCGATCGTCTCGCATCTGGGTGGCTGGCTGCTCGGTCTCTTTGCGTTGCGTCACGTGCGGATCACCGGGCAGAGCTGGCTGCCGGCCGCAGGTTGGTTCTTTCTCTGGCAGGTTGTGACCCGGTTGACGACCAGGCCCGAACTCAATGTCAACATTGCACACACACCATACGAGTTTACCCGGGGATGGTTCTCGAGCTACTGGCAATTCTGGCCGGTCTGTGCGCTGGTTGTCCTGCTCCTTACCTGGATGGTCGAGCGTGCGCTGCTGCTCCGTTATCCCCAAGAGAACAGTGGGGCCTGATTGGCAAGTGAGCCACTGATCAGGGGAAATCTTGAGCTTCAGAACGTGAGTTGCCCTCCGTCGATAACCAGCGTATGTCCGGTAATGTAGCTTGAGTCGTCAGAAGCCAGGAAGGCGACCGTTGCCGCGACCTCACTCGGCTCGCCAAACCTGGCCATGGGGATCTTGTCATTGAGATAGGCCTGGGCCATCTGCGGATTCTGGTCGAGAAAGTTCTGCGACAGACGGGTTCGGATCATTCCCGGAGCGACGGCATTGACGCGGATCCGATGTGACGCCAGCTCGATAGCCGTGGTCATGGTGATGCCGACCACTCCGAACTTTGAGGCATTGTAAGCGACCATATCGACTTCACCGACCAGCCCATTGGTTGAGGCCATATTGACGATCGAACCAGGTTCTCCATCGGCAACCATCTGGCGGGCAACGATCTGCGAGCAGAGAAAGACCCCTTTCAGGTTGACATCGATCGTCCGATCCCAGTCGCTGTCCGGTGTCTCGAGAAATGGCGAGGGAGGCGCGATGCCGGCGATATTGCAGAGGATATCGATGCGGCCGTAGCTTTCGCGGACAGCCCTTGTCATCGCCTCGACCTCGGTCCGCGAGGCGACATTGGTCTGCAGTGCCATTGCCGATGCGCCAGTCCTGGTGACTTCATCCACGACGGCCTGGGCATTGGCGAGATCGATGTCACTGACCGCGACCGAAGCCCCCTCAGTCGCCAGTCTGATGACCGTCGCCCGCCCGATCTCGCCGCCACCGCCGGTAACTATTGCCACTCTGCCTTCGAGTCGTCTCATCTCGTTCTCCTGCGGAATCCCGGAAATTTATAACAGCTCGGTGATCACCCGCCCATGCACCTCGGTCAACCGCTCCTCACGTCCAAGGTGAAGATAGCTGAGCATATCCTGGTCGAGCCCCAGCTGATGAAGAATCGTCGTATGGAGGTCGCGGAGATGAACCGGGTTCTCGACTGCCCGCAGACCGATCTCGTCGGTTGCGCCATAGACCTGACCTCCGCGGATACCACCGCCAGCGAGGACCGTTGTGAATCCGAGACTGTTGTGGTCGCGTCCCTTGCTGCCCTCCGATTCGGGTGAACGGCCAAACTCTCCACCAATGACGACGAGGGTCGACTCAAGCAGCCCGCGACGTTTGAGGTCGGTCAGGAGAGCGGCAATCGGTTGATCGCTCTGGGACGCCATCCGCAGATGGTTCTCTTCGATGTCGGCGTGGGCATCCCACTGGGTCAGTCCTGTTCCTCCTCCCGAGACCGGGCAGACAAACCGAACCCCTTTCTCGACCAGCCGCCGCGCGAGAAGACAGCGGCGACCGTAATCATCAGTCGGGCTCTTCCCGATGCCATAGAGGTCAAGTGTCTCCTGTGACTCGTTGCTCAGATCGAAGATCGCCGGCGCCTCCATCTGCATCTTGAAAGCGAGGTCGTATGAGCTGATCCTCGCGGAGAGTTCGGAGTCGTCACCCGCAAGGTCGATCTGGTTGAGTCGCTTGATCAGACCAAGTGTCTCGCGCCGATCATCGATCTTTACTCCCTCCGGGAGGTCGAGATTGAGTACCGGCTGCTTACCAGCCCGGAAGGCGGTTGGCTGATAGACTGCCGGGAGAAAACCGTTGGCATACATTGGCGTCCCGCCCTCGAGTGCCCCTTTCGGATCGGGTAGCACAACATATGCTGGCAGGGAATCGGACTCTGTACCCAGACCATAGACGACCCAGGATCCCATACTCGGGAAGCCGGGGATGACCCGTCCGGTGAAGAGCTGATACTGGGCCGCCGAATGGACCACCATATCGGCCTGGCACGACCTGATCACTGCCAGATCGTCGGCCCGCTGGGCGATGTGCGGGAAGAGGTCCGAAACCTCGAGGCCGCTTTTGCCATGACGACTGAAGGTCCGTTTCGTCCCGAGCAGTCGAGCATCTGGCTTGATAAACTGGTATTTCGCTTCGCCAAATGAGGCCGGTCGCTTCTCACCGTGCAGCTTGTTGAGAAGCGGCTTCGGATCGAAGGTCTCCATCTGGCTCGGCCCACCACTCAGGTAGAGAAAGATGACCGACTTCGCCTTCGCCGGATGATGTGGTCTTTTTGGCGCAAGTGGATTGTGAAGCTTCTCCTGGTCGAGCAGCGAGCCAAGCGCAAGCATGCCAAAGCCGCCGAAAGAGTCGCGTAGAAATTCGCGCCGATTGCGGGTGATTCGATAATGTTCAGTCATTGCCATCCTCGACGACCGGTCAGTTGATGTAGAGAAATGCATTGAGATTGAGCAGCGCCAGGGCAAATTCCCTCTGCGGCCGTGCTCTCAGGAATTCGAGTGCCGTCGCCATCTCGGCTGGGCGAGGCCGGCGCCCGGCGACAAGCCGATAACCGAGCTCGATCTGCTTTCGTGCATCTCTTCCCGCCTCCCTCTCCAGCCTTTGCGCCAGGGCGACGGCCTGCGCGTTGGCAAAAGCGCCATTGATCAATTCCAGCGCTTGCGGCGCATGGGTACTCGACTCGCGACGCGCACAGCTTGCCTGAAAATCGGGGGCATCGAAGGATTCCATAAAAGGAAGCCGGAGGTTTCGCTTGGCAAAGAGGTAGATGCTTCTGCGCTGATGCTCAGCTTGATCCTTGGCGGCCACCCACTGGGCGGGATTGTAGAGGAGCTGCGTCAGGCCGGCATCGATCGGTACCATGATGCTTGGGCCACCCATTTTGGAATTGAGTGATCCAGCGACGGCCAGCATCCCATCACGCAACTGTTCAGCCTCGAGCCGCTGCCGGCTGAAGCGTGAGTAGAGTCTGTTCTCGGGATCCTTCTTCGCAATCAGCTCGCGGCTCGCGGCATCGATGGGAAGCGCTGAGGACTGCTGCCAGGCACTACTGTTGAGGATTAGCCGGTGGAGCGGCTTCATGCGCATCCCGTTCGCTACGTACTGATTGGCCAGCCAGTCGAGCAGCTCGGGATGGGTTGGTCGACTGCCCATCCGGCCAAAATCGTTTGGTGTTCCGACGATACCCCGCCCAAAATGATGGAGCCAGATCCGGTTGACCATGACCCGCGCTGTCAGTGGATTCTCGGGATCGACGATCCACCGCGCAAGGGCGGCCCGCGGTTGTGTCGTCTCACCCGGCAGCTCAGCCGCCCCCTCTGGGAGCAGCACCCCGAGCGGCCTCATCCCGACCTTTGCGCCCTTCTTCTCATACTCTCCACGCGCCAGCAGGTGGATCGGGGAGCGCTTCTCGGCATTGTTGCTTACCGTATGGATCACCGGAAGCGGCGCAGGCAGACGAGATTTCAGTTCAGTCAATTGCTTCATGAGGCCCTCGCGCTTGAGGTTGCTCTCAGCATCCATCTTGTCTGCAAATGGCTTGAGCGCCTCGTTGACCTGCTTGATCTCCTTCTCGATCGGTTCGACCCGTGATTTCCACAATGCCTGCTCTTCCGCTGTGGTCAGGGCAAACTCCTTCTCAAAGGTCGGTGCGAAGTAGGCCTGGATACGATAGTAGTCGCTCTGCCGGATCGGATCGAACTTGTGATTGTGGCATCGTGCACATCCGAGCGTCACCCCCAGAAATGCAGCCCCGACCACATTGGTCATCTCCGTCAGTACCTCGTTGCGGCTGCTGGCGACCTCCTGATTTCCGGCATTCTTTCGCAGTGGACCGAGCCGGTTGAAGCCGGCCGCGACCAGCATCTCCTGATTCTCAGGCCAGAGCTCGTCACCGGCGAGCTGCTCGGTCACGAAACGGTCGTAGGGGCGGTCCTCGTTGAAGGCTCTGATGACATAGTCACGGTATCGCCAGGCATCATTGCGGTGAGTGTCGTACTCAAACCCATCGGATTCGGCATAGCGCACTACATCCATCCAGTGCTGTGCCCACCGCTCACCATATTGCGGACTGTCGAGCAGCCGGTCGACCAGCTTCGACCAGGCATCCGGAGACTTGTCACGCAGGAAGGCGTTGACCTCACCGGGCGTTGGCGGCAGACCGAGCAGGTCGAAGTAGAGCCGCCGCACCAGCGTTTCCCGGTCTGCGGGCGGCGAGGGTCGTAACCCCTCGCGCTTCATTCGCTCGAGCACGAAGGCATCGATCGGGCTTCTGACCCAGCTCTGATCAGCTGGCGAGGCAAGGCCTGGCACTGCTGGTGTGCCGCGTTTAACGTAGGCCCAATGGCTCCGCTCACGCGGGGTGTAACTCTCCAGCGGGGCCTCGTTCGAGGCTCCCCACCAGGTGAGGAGTAACACCCCGATAATCATCAGTTTGATCTGCATCGTCACCATCTCCTGATCTTGCTTCAGTCACCCCGGCCCGGCTGCCTGGCCGCGGGCGGATTATCACTCGCCAATCTGGTGGTGAATATGACTTTACCCCATCTCTCCGGCCGGTGCATGTCGATCACCCCCTGCGGCGACCAGACCCAGTTGTCCTCTTTTGTGCCAGCCACCCGTCGATACCTGTTTGCAATGATTTCGTGCTGCCATTCCACCCGGGAAAAGTTGACTCTCCAGGTATCACCTTCACGCGGCGGGATCGGGCGGTGCGCATATTCACCTAGCGCCTGCCAGGGAATGGCAATCTCGATCGACCAGCCTCGATCAATGTCACGCGGATCGTTGATTGTTCCGTCGATCTGAACGGCTGTCTTCAGGCCGGTGATGTCCCACTCGTTGCGGGCCTTTCCACCATCACGGTAGGGTCTGGACAGGAAGAGATCCCATACCGTATTGAGCGCATTGATCTCCAGCTCGTAATATTCGTTCCGATCACCGTCCGGATCGATGAATACCTCAAAGTCATTGTCGTGAAAGATGACCGAATCGCGCTTTGTCAGCGTTCCCCAGACGTGCGGCTCCTCCAGCTCTGCTGCAATATAGAGCGAGGTGTCATCCCAGATCATCCTGACTGTAGTCATGAAGCGTGGGCGGGGGCGTGCCTCCCCCTCAATATCGATGAAGGCATCGGTCACCGGCGCTCTCAACCAGTCAGACTCACTGAGTCGACCATCGATCTCGATCCTCTCTGATCTCCGATAGCAGAGATACGACTTCCCCTCAGCCGTCAGAAAAGAGAGAAGTATTGGAATTACAAATAGAAGACTTTTCATTGATAATCCGGAGTATATGACAAATCGAGGGATGTGCAAAGACAACGATCGGGATTGGACACAACCGACCGTTCACGTCTGGTGGCAGGCTGCAGACGGGGAGGAAAGGTAGAGTATTTGCGGGGATCAGGCGGCCTGACGCTGACGCCGTGGCGTTCGAATATGGATACGACCCTGGGTCCCACCAAGCTGCTCCGCCAGCATGGCCTTGGCAAAGTTCCATTCACGCTTGATAGTCGTCACCGAAAGGCCCAGTGCATCGGCCACCTCCTTTTCGCTCAGTCCCCCGATATATCTCAACTCGACAATCTGGTGAGCTCGCTGGCTTACCTGGTAGAGAGCTCTCATTGCCTCCTCCAGTTCGAGCAGATCAACAGAGCTTGTTCTGAGCGGCAGGTCGATCTCTTCTATCGGTATGCGTTGTCCGATGCGCTTTTCGACCGGGCGGGTCCGCAGGTAGTCGATGAGGATGTTTCTCATCTGGATCGTTGCCGTTGCAAAGAAATGGTGTCGGTCATTGAGGCGCGTTGCATCGCCTCGAATCAGTTTAATACAGGCCTCGTTGGCGATCGCCGTTGGCTGAAGCGTACTGTCAGGTGTCCCAGGACGGAGGATGGTTCGGGCGATACGGCGCAAATCACTGTAGACAAGCACGATCAAATCAGAGCCAGCCTTCTCATCTCCGGTTTGCCACATTTTGAAGAGGGTATCGAAATCTTCTGGAGTCGTAGCGCTCATGGAGTTACCCCTCACCCAATTTTGACTGCATCCATTCAAGTTGATTGCCTGCATCCAGATTGTCGCAGGGATCGACAATCTGCGCCCCCAAAGCTGCCTCTAATCCTAATCCGGGGAGATCACAAGGTGTTTCAGGCGTTAACAGGTTGTAAATAAGTT
>CAIOZW010000501.1 GCA_903862855.1 uncultured Acidobacteriota bacterium | reverse complement strand
GGGTTGAGTCGACAATATCGTCCATTACCGTCGACCGACATGGCGAGAGAGTGGCGCGTCTCTTTGACGCGGATGACCGCCGCATCCGATCCCGGGAGGACGACCGTATTGGTGCGCACCGTATGGTCAAACTGGCGATAGACCCACTCCTTCGAGCCGATGTTGGGTGAACCCAGCAGCCGGCGCAGGAGGCGTCCATTGACTCTGGCGGGAGATGGTGAACCAGCCGTACCATCCATCTCCGCAAGGCTCTCGAGCGCGCTGACGATCCGTGGCCGCACATTCTCTTCGTCGACCGGACAGGGGGTCATCGGACGCTCATGGCGAGGTGCATCATCGAGCAGCGCCGCGACCGGAATGTCGGCGACCAGCAGACCGTGGCGGAAGACCCGCAGATTGCGCTTGGTAATGACTCTTCCGATGATCGTCGCCTCGAGATCCCAGCGAGCGAAGATCTCGAGTACCTGTTTTTCACAGCCCTTCTCGGCGACCAGTAGCAGGTGGTCTTGCGCCCCCGTCAGCATCAGATCAGGTTCGGACGATCCCGCTTCGTCCAGTGGAACAAGATCGAGGTTGATTTCAATGCCGGCGCCGGCACGAGCCCCGATTCGGCAGGCAGCCGAGGCCATGCCTGCGCCAACCATATCCTCGATGCCAAGGATGGCCTTCCAACGCATCGCCTCGAGGCTTGCCTCGAGCAGCAGCTTGTCGGTGAATGGATTCCCCTCCGCGGCGAAGCCATTGGATGGTGGGTGAGTATCCTGACCACCTTGCGAGGTCTGTGGGGCAAGGTCGGCCCTCCACCCGGTTCGGTGGCGGTCAGCTCTTGCACCAACGTAGATGACGGAATTGCCGACACCAACCGCCTTGCCATCATAGATCTGTTCGCGCCTGACCAGTCCGAGAGCGAAGGTGTTGACAATCGGATTGTGCGAATATCTGCTGTCGAAGCAGGTCTCACCGCCGATGGTTGGGACCCCGATGGCGTTGCCGTAGTCTCCAAGGCTCTTCACGACTGAGCTCGTGACACGGCACTGAAGATCCGTCTCGTGATCGCTTCCGGGCTCAAGCTCCGGATCAGCGCCGGCCTGGCAGATCGATCCGAAGTGGAGGCTGTTCATCGTTGCAACCGGACGTGCACCCGTGGTGAAGATATCCCGCAGCACCCCGCCGATCCCGCTACCCACCTCCTCGCCCGTCCCGGTCAGGGCTGGGTGGTTGTTTGAGTCGATCTTGAATGCCGCACACCAGCCATTGCTGATCTCGACGATCCCGGCATTCTCACCCGGCCCTTGCACAAGACATTCTCCCTCGGTCGGCAGCCGTTCCAGATGGCTCTTCGATGATCTGTATGAAAAGCTCTCTGCCCACATCAGCGCGAAGATCATCGACTCCGTCTGGTTTGGCTCACGCCCCATGAATTCACGGATGAGCGAATGCTCTGCGGCGGTCAATTGGTACTCTGCGGAAGTTAAATGTCTAATCCTCATATCAGGACCGCGCCTTCGATTTGACGTTCAGGTACTCGACCATGGAGAGGAAGAGAGTCCGTCCATCATTGCTTCCGAGGACACTCTCCGCTGCCCTTTCCGGGTGGGGCATCAGCCCGAGAACATTTCGCGCTTGATTGCAGATACCGGCGATGCTCTGAAGTGAGTCATCGTGTCCGGTTGAGTCGGCAATCTCCCCGGGCAGACTCGCATATCGAAAGATGACTCTCTCTTCTCTCTCCAGTTCGGCCAGGGTCGCTTCATCACAGAAGAAATCGCCAGCGCCATGCGCCACTGGAATACTCAGAATCTGACCTGGCTGATATGACCGGGTGAATGGCGTGTCGATCTGCTCGACCCGCACCTCGACGTGCGCACAGCGGAACTTCTGGTCGCGATTCCGCCGGAGCGTACCCGGAAGAAGCCCGGCCGCGCATAGTATCTGAAATCCATTGCCAATGCCGAGAACGAGCCCACCTTGACCGGCAAACTCGATCACCGAACTCATGACTGGTGAGAAACGTGCAATGGATCCGGGACGCTGATAGTCTCCGAACGAGAAACCGCCGGGCAGGATTATGGC
>CAIOZW010000500.1 GCA_903862855.1 uncultured Acidobacteriota bacterium | reverse complement strand
GCCAGTGATGCTGCCGAAGGTCAACCTTCGCGACAAGATGTTCTGGTTCTTCTCGTGGGAGGGTTTCCGGCGGCGTCGTGGAACGGCCCTTGTCACCAGCGTGCCGACCGATGCCTTCCGCCGCGGCGACTTCTCGGCCCTTTTGACCCAGGCTACGCCGATCTTCATCAAGGATCCGCTCAAGGCCGGGGCTTGCAGTGCTACCGACAAGACGGCCTGTTTCGATGGCAACATCATTCCAACGTCGCGGATCAACCAGGCAGTACCGAAGGCTCTCGAGGCGGTGGTTCCGGTGGCCAACCGGCCGGGCCTGATCCAGAATCTGGTCAACAACCGCAGCCAGGCCAATGATCGTGACCTCTACAATTTCCGTTGGGACTACACGCTCACCCAGAGTGACAGTTTCAACTTCCGTTACAGCAGGCAGAACGCCGATCTGCGCGATCCGCAGACCAATCCGGCCTTCATCAGAAACAGCCAGTTCGATGTCGTCAACTACGGCGCAAACTGGGTTCATGTCTTCAGTCCGACGACGACCCTCGATGTCGGGTATGGGTTCAACAATCCCCTCGGTGGTGGCGGTATTCTCGACAAGCCGATCAGCCGGGCGGACTTTCTGACCCGCACCGGGCTCAAGATGTTCCAGCAGCAGGTCTTCGGCGATCCGCTCGTCAACATGACCTTTGGAGCCTACTCGACAGGTGGTGGCGGTGCGGAGAAGATGGGGGACAAGGTCTACCAGGCCCGCTCCAATCTGACAACAATCCTTGGTCGCCACTCACTCAAGTTCGGCGGGCAGTTCCAGTATCGCAACTTCTTCACCGACACCGGAAATCCGATGGATGGTGGTCTGACGTTTGATGGTGGTATCACCGGATTCCCGATGGCCGACGCTCTGCTTGGTTATCCATCTGAGGTTCGGCGCGGTCAGGGGAACACGACGACCGACAGTATCGGCAGGTTCGGGATTGCATATATCAGTGATGACTGGCGCGTCAACAACAAGCTGACGATCAATATGGGATTGATGTATCAGGTTGCGACTCGTCCCTATGACAAGACCGATCGACTTGGCAACCTCTGGGTTCGTCAGGATGCGTCGGGCAAGGTCGTTGCCGATCTGATGTGGGCGAGCACCAATCCGGAGATCGATCCGGTTACTGGCAAGCGCAACGAGCCGGCCCGAACCTTTGGGTTTGGTCGCTCATTGATCCAGAACGACTACAACGACTGGGCGCCGCGCCTTGGCATTGCCTACAAACTCGACTCGAAGACAGTCATCCGGACTGGCTTTGGTCTCTTCTACAATTCGACCTTCGTCCAGGAGTTGCAGGATATGCGCAAGTTCTGGCCGTTCACGATTCAGCAGGTCTTCAGCCCGAACCGTGGCACACTCGATCTCTCGGTGACCGATGCCGGCCCGAGCTTCTCGAATACCTCGGCAATCGGCGGCTGGCCGCAGAATCCTGAGAACCGCTCACCATACGCGATGCAGTGGAACATCTTCATCCAGCGCGAGCTGATGAATGACCTCTCACTCGACATTGGTTATGTCGGTTCGGGCAGCCGCAAGCAGGTCGGCTATTCACCGTTCAACAACGCGATCACTCCCGGACCGGGGGCGATCAACCCGCGTCGCCTTCTCCCGCAGTTTGGCGATCTCGATGGCGGATCGAACGCCTACAACGCTTCCTACAATAGCCTCCAGGTGACGCTCCAGAAGCGTTACTCCAACGGCATCCTCATCAACACCAACTACACCTGGCAGAAGTCGCTCGACGGTCAGTCGTCTCTGGCAGAGGTCAAGGTGCAGAATCCATTCAATCGCCGGCTCGATTATTCACGCTCGAGCTGGGATATCAATCACGTCTTCAACTTCTCCTACGTCTACGAGCTGCCGTTTGGTCGTGGACGGAAGTTTGGCGGAAGCTGGTCGAAAGCGGCCGATTTCTTCCTTGGCGGATGGGCCCTGCAGGGGATCAACCGTTTCGAGTCGGGACCGCCAATCAATGTGCTCTCGGGCCGTGATATTGCCAACACCGGACGTTCGAGTCAGCGTCCCAACCTTGTTGGCGACCCGAATGCCGGACCGAAGACTCCCGATGAATGGTTCAACACCAAAGCGTTTGTCCTGCCGGCCCAGTATACATTTGGTACGGCTGGAGCATTCATCACCAATGCCGATGGAATCGTGACCATCGACGTTGCACTCGAGAAGCAGTTCCGGGTCACCGAGAGCAATACCCTCGAGTTCAAGACGGAGTTCTTCAACATTCCGAACGTCGTCAACTTTGGCGATCCGGTTGGTGCGATGAACAACGCCAACTTTGGGAAGATTACCAGTCAGCGAACCCCCCCGCGGCAGATTCAGTTCAGCCTGCGTTACAGGTTCTAAGCTGGTTCTTCAATACCCAAAAAGAGAGAGGCCTCCATCGGTAACGGTGGAGGCCTCTCTCTTTTAAAATCGGAGATGGTCGGTTGCACTGACCGCAGTGGATCCGGCGCGGAAAGGTCAGGGTTCTCTGGTCAGACGACGGTAGAGCCAGACCTTGGCAAAGCCCCACTCACGTTTCATCGTGCTGAGTGAAATCTCGAGGATATCGGCCGTCTCCTGTTCGGTCATGCCACAGAAGAAACGGAGTTCGACGATTGAGCCGGCGCGTGGATAGTGTCGCTTGAATTCGGTGAGCGCCGTGTCGAGTGTCAGCAGCTCTTCCGGGGTGAGTGAGTGGGTATCGCTGATCGGTTCAACGGAATCGGTCTGTTCACCGGCATATCTCTTCTGGGCTTTCCTTCGGCGGGCGTGGTCGACCAGGATGCGCCGCATCTGGGTCGCCGCGATCCCGAAGAACTGGTTACGATTCTGAAGTTCGATCGGCAGCCCCTCAAAGAGTCGGAGGTATGCTTCGTTGACCAGTGCCGTTGCCTGAAGGGTATGGTTGCCACGTTCAAGGCGAATGTGCTGCTTCGCCATGCGGTGAAGTTCGTAGTAGACAACCTGCAAGATCGCATCGCGTGCGGTCTGATCTCCAAGCTGTGCCGCATTGAGCATTACAGTCAGGTTCTGATTCACGTTGGCTCCTGCATCAGTTGTAACAAAAAGAGAATCTGACTCAGTCTTCCTGACTTGGGCTGACCTGGTCTGACCTGGTCTGACCTGGGTCAGGAGTGAATCCGGACTATGGATAAATTGCATTTGTAAACGATAAACACTGCAGCAGGCGGATGAAATATTACAATGATGAACCATTTTGTCAATAGATTACGCTATATGAATAAATACTCTTTATAGATAAAGTCTTAAACTGGTTGCCAGACCGGCAGCCTTGAATCTCCAGGCAGTGAGGTCCAATTCCGTCAAGATGAGAGACGAGCCGGAAAACATGGAAAAGCACGGTGATGATGAGGCGAGCCAGAGCCGTCTCGGCCGTGGTCATGGAGATGAGCGTGTGACAGCGGAGCGGCTCAAGATCCTCTACGAGATGCTCTCTGATACCGATCCGGTTGAATGGGCCAGGCTGCTCGATCAGCATTGTTCGGATGATCTG
>CAIOZW010000499.1 GCA_903862855.1 uncultured Acidobacteriota bacterium | reverse complement strand
TGGAATGTCAATTCGATCTCGGTTCGTCTGCCGCACGTTCTCGACTGGTTGGAGGAGAACAGGACTGACGTCCTCTGCCTGCAGGAGACAAAGTGTATCGACGACAAGTTTCCCCGACGTCAGTTCACTGAACGTGGCTATCACCTGGAGATCTTTGGGCAACCGACATACAACGGCGTCGCCATCATCTCGCGCCACCCGATCACAGAGGTTCAACTTGGTTTCGAAGACGATCAGCCCGAGTCACAGCGCCGTTTGATCGCCGCAACGATTGAAGGGATCAGGGTAATCGACGTCTACATTCCTAATGGCTCAGAGGTGGACTCTGAAAAGTATCATTACAAGCTCGACTGGCTTGGAAAGCTCGAACAATTCTGCCGGCGTGAGTTGGAAGCTCACGATCAGGCTCTGATCTGCGGAGACTTCAATATTGCCCCGACAGATGCCGATGTTCACGACCCGGCGCTCTGGAGCGGAAAGGTGCTCTGCAGTGAAGCAGAGCGGACGGCTCTGGAGTCGATCAGGCAAAAGGGGTGGATCGATCTGTTCCGTCGTCATCATCCGGAGGGTGGGCATTTCTCCTGGTGGGACTATCGGGCAGGTGGGTTTCGTCGTAACCACGGACTGCGGATAGATCACATCTGGTCAACGAGCGCACTGGCTGATAGATGTACCGGGGCTTGGATCGACAAGATACCGCGAGCGCTGGAGAAGCCCTCAGATCACGCACCGGTTGTTGCCGAATTCCATACCCCCTGACTGAATGAGAGGAGTGTAGAAGATGACCGAGACAAGATCCGTGGTGGGGATACCGAGTGGTGAGAGACTGGTATCGATTGACGCCTACCGTGGACTGGTGATGTTCCTGATGATGGCTGAAGTGTTGCATCTGTCAAAGGTAGCCGCCGCCCATCCAGGCAACCAGTTCTGGGCTTTTCTGGCGCTCAACCAGTCTCACGCAGCCTGGTTCGGATGTACGCTCCACGATCTGATCCAGCCATCCTTCTCCTTCCTGGTTGGTGTAGCACTTCCATATTCGCTGGCAAGCCGATCAGCGCGCGGACAGACCAGCAGGGAGGCCTGGTTGCACGCCGCCTGGCGAGCGCTCGTATTGATACTCCTGGGGGTCGTACTGCGGTCGGTGGGACATCCACAGACGAGATGGACCTTTGAGGATACCCTGAGTCAGATCGGGCTGGGATATCTGTTCCTCTTCGCACTTGGCCATTTTTCGCAGAGAGTTATCTGGTCAGCCTTTGGTCTGATCTTAGTGGGTTACTGGCTGGCGTTCATCCTCTACCCACTGCCTGGTCCCGAATTCGACTATGCATCAGTTGGAGTTCCCGCAGACTGGACACATCATTACCAGGGCCTGGCTGCGCATTTCAACAAGAACAGCAATCTGGCGTGGGCCTTCGATACCTGGTTCCTCAATCTCTTTTCCCGTGTCGCACCGTTTACGCACAATGGTGGTGGATATGCAACCCTGAGCTTTATTCCGACGCTGGGAACGATGATCCTCGGCCTGATTGCCGGAGGATGGATCCGTCAGGAATTGCCAGGAAAAGAACTGATGAAGCGGTTCCTGATCGTCGGACTGGCTGGGGTGATCGTTGGGCTGCTGCTCCATTACACCGGTATCTGTCCAATGGTCAAAAGGATCTGGACACCAGCCTGGACCATCTTCAGCGGAGGGTGCTGCTTCCTGTTGTTGGCCGGATTCCACTTCCTGGTCGATCAGCGCGGCTGGCGGCGACCGGTATTTCCGCTCGTCGTTATCGGAATGAACTCGATCGCCATCTACGTGCTGGTTCACCTGATCGATGGTTTCATTATCGAGTCGTTCAAGGTTCATTTTGGACGTGATGTCTTCAACATGCTTGGTGAGGCAAAGGCGCCACTCCTCAGTGGAGGGTATGCACTGACACTTTTCTGGCTGATACTCTACTGGATGTATCGACGGAGAATCTTCATCAGGATATGAGAGAGGCGGGCAATTATGACCAGAAAAATCACAGCACTGATGTTGACGCTGATCATTCTCTTGGTGGCCGCAGGCACTCTATTGATAGAAGAGATGAGTGCAGCTCCCGAGGGCAACGAAGTGGGATCTGAGCACTGGGCCTTCAAGGCCCCCGCGCGTCCCGCGATACCGGAAACGGTTCGCAAGGGTTGGGCAAAGAATGCGATCGACTCCTTCATTCTCTCGCGGTTGGAGAAAGAGGGCCTATCACCGTCCGCGGTGGCTGGCAGAGAGTCAAGACTGCGTCGGTTGAGTCTGGATCTGACAGGGCTGCCCCCATCACCATCGGAGGTGGACGCCTTCGTCGCCGATCAGAGTCCGCGGGCCTGGGAGAAGCAGGTGGAGCGGCTGCTCGCCTCCCCCCACTACGGTGAGCGCTGGGGAAGGCTGTGGCTCGATGCGGCGCGGTATGCAGACTCTGATGGGTACGAGAAGGACAAGATGCGCTGGGCCTGGTTCTATCGTGACTGGGTGATCGACTCGCTCAATCGGGACAAACCATATGATCGATTCATCATCGAGCAGATAGCCGGCGACCTTCTCCCAAATGCAACCCAGGAGCAACTGGTTGCGACCGGATTTCTGCGAAACTCGATGATCAACGAAGAGGGCGGAATCGATCCGGAGCAGTTTCGGATGGAAGCCATGTTCGATCGAATGGACGCGATCGGTAAGAGCGTTCTTGGTCTGACAATCAATTGTGCCCAATGCCACACCCATAAGTATGATCCGATCAAGCATGACGAGTACTACCGGATGATGGCCTTTCTCAACAATTCACACGAATCAAATATCGCCGTCTACACTGCCGCAGAAGAGATGAAGCGGGGAGATATTTTCAATCGAACCCGCGAGATCGAAGCAACAATGCAGGAACGGACGCCCGAGTGGATGACGAGGATGGAGGCTTGGGAGAAGAGCGTCACTGGTAACCAGCCCGAATGGACTATTCTGCGTCCGGAAGTTGATGACATTTCAACGGGTGGACAGAAGTATCTGGCTAACAGTGATGGATCATTTCTCGCCCAGGGCTATGCGCCTACCAAACACCGGGTGAAGATGACTGTCGAGACAAAACAGCAGGATATCAGATCCTTTCGACTCGAACTTCTCAATGATCCCAATCTGCCGCTCAATGGGCCAGGGCGTTCGATCAAGGGTCTGGGTGCCTTGACCGAATTCGAGGCCGAATATGCCCCGGTCAGTGATCCGAAGAAGATCACAAAGGTAAAGATCGTCCGAGCCACTGCCGACTTCTCTCAGACTGAACGTGAGCTTGAATCGATCTTTGACGATCGGAGCAGAAGAAGGCGTATCACCGGACCGATAGAATTCGCCATCGATGGAGTTGAAGAGACCGCCTGGGGGATTGACGCGGGGCCCGGTCAACGGAATGTGCCGCGCCGGGCAGTCTTTACGACTGAACAGCCTATCTCCAATCCTGGAGGGACGATCCTGACCATCTATCTCAAACAGAGCCACGGTGGATGGAACAGTGACGATAACCAGAACAACAACCTTGGCCGGATCAGGCTTTCAATGACAAGCGCGGTCGGAGCCACAGCTGATCCCCTCCCCGCAGGTATCAGAGAGATCTTCGCTATCCCTCGTGAAAAGAGAACGCCACGCCAGATTCAGACCATCTTCAGCACGTGGCGCCTCACGGTTCCAGAGTTCAAGACAGAGAATGAGCAGATTGCCGCTCTCTGGCGTGGTTATCCAGAGGGGTCTTCACAACTGGTCTATGCTGAACGAACCGAAGGACGAGAGACCTTCCTGCTTCGACGTGGCGATTTCCTGCGCCCGGAAAAGAGGGTCGCACCGGGAGTGCCAGCCTTTCTGCATCAGCTGCCGGAAGGTCAACCTGTCGACCGACTTGCCTTTGCCAGATGGCTGGTCGATCGCCGCTCACCAACAACCGCCCGCTCGATTGTCAACCGGATCTGGCAGACATACTTTGGAACGGGGATCGTCGCAACATCTGAGGACTTCGGAAGGCAGAGTGACGCCCCCTCACATCCTGAGCTGCTCGACTGGCTCGCCGTAGAGCTGATGGAGAATGGCTGGAGCCTCAAACATATCCATCGTTTGATTGTCAGCTCGGCGACCTACCAGCAATCATCAGCAGTCTCTCCCGAGCTTCAGCAGCGCGACCCTTACAATCGACTCGTAGCACGTGGTTCCCGAGTGCGCGTCGACGGTGAGATAATCCGTGACATTTCTCTGGCGGTGAGCGGGCTGCTCAATTCAAAGATTGGTGGCCCAAGCGTCTTCCCTCCATCACCTGACTTTCTCTATCTTCCACCTGCCAGCTATGGTCCAAAGAACTGGTATGAGGAGAAGGGGGAAAATCGATACCGGAGAGCCCTCTACACATTCAGGTATCGGTCTGTTCCCTATCCGATGCTTCAGAACTTCGACACTCCAAACGGGGACATTGCCTGTGTCAGAAGATCACGCTCAAACACCCCTCTTCAGGCACTGACGACGCTCAATGAACCTCTCTTCATGGAGGCTGCACGAGCGCTGGCCTGGAAGACCGTCCGAGAAGGTGGAACAACCGACGGGCAGCGATTGCGGTATGCCTTCAGGCGAGTACTCGGGAGGGCTCCAGCTCTGGAGGAGACAAAGGAACTGCTGGGTCTCTATTCGCGCCAGCGAGCCCGTTTTGCCCGTGGTGAGGCCAACCCGTGGAACCTCGCGACAAATAATCCTGATGCCGCAAGCCCACTCCCGGTTGGAGTCAATATGGAAGAGATTGCCGCCTGGACGGCAGTTTCGCGAGTCCTTCTCAATCTGGATGAGACGATCACCAAGGAGTAGAAAATGAATAACAGGAATCGTCGCTGGTTTATTGAACAGTGTGGAGTCGGAATGGGAGCGCTGGCTCTCAACCATCTGCTTGGCAGCCGTGGACAAGCGCAGGGATCGATCAACCCGCTCGCGCCGAAAAAGCCTCACTTTGCACCAAAGGCAAAGAACATCATCTACCTTTTCATGGCTGGTGGACCAAGCCACATGGAGCTCTTTGACAACAAACCAATGTTGAGCAAGTTTGACGGTACACTTCCGCCGCCAGAGCTTCTGAAGGGTTACCGATCGGCCTTCATCAATCCTAATTCGAAGCTGCTTGGACCAAAGTTCAAATTCGCCAAATATGGACAGTCTGGAGCCGAGATATCAGAATTGCTGCCCCACACGGCAAAGATTGTAGATGACATTGCCATCGTCAAATCGATGGTCACCGATGCGTTCAATCACGCGCCCGGTCAGCTAATGATGAACACGGGATCGATGATCTTTGGACGCCCGAGTTTCGGATCCTGGGTAACCTACGGTCTGGGAAGTGAGGCCAATGATCTCCCGGCCTTCGTCGTCTTCAGTACAGGCAGCAAGGGGCCAAGTGGTGGCAACAGCAATTGGGGAAGCGGATTCCTCCCGACGGTCTACCAGGGAGTTCAGTTCCGCAACGTCGGCGATCCTGTGCTCTATCTCAGCAATCCGCGCGGAGTGGATGAGAGTCTGCAGCAGGACTCGGTAAGGACGATCGAGAAGCTCAATCGAATGCGGCTCAATTCAGTCGGGGATCCCGAGATTGCAACACGAATCAGCTCATACGAGATGGCGCTGAAGATGCAGCGAAGTGCACCCGAGCTGATCGACATCTCGAAAGAGCCAAAACATATTCTCGAGATGTATGGCGCCGAGCCTGGCAAGCCATCTTTCGCCAATTCCGTCCTCATGGCCCGGCGGCTGGTTGAGCGAGGAGTGAGATTTGTCCAGATCTTTCACGAGGCGTGGGATCAGCATGGGAATCTGGTCAAATCGATTACAGCCAACTGCAAGGATACCGATCAGGCTTGCGCTGCGCTGGTGAAAGATCTCAAGCAGCGCGGACTCCTCAAGGATACGATAGTCATCTGGGGTGGCGAGTTTGGAAGGACGCCAATGGTCCAGGGTGGTGACGATGGACGTGACCATCATCCCAATGCCTTTACCATGTGGATGGCCGGCGGAGGCATTAAGCCCGGAATTACCATTGGGCAGACTGATGATCTTGGCTTCAACGTTACGGAGGATCGTGTCCACGTGCACGACCTGCATGCAACCCTGCTGCATCTACTGGGATTTGATCACGAAAAACTGACCTACCGTTTCCAGGGTCGTGATTTCAGACTGACGGATGTGATGGGGCTTGTCGTCAACAAGCTGCTTGCCTGATTGCCTGCCTGATCGGAAGGCTATAGAAGAAGCCAGGCCAGCGCGAGTAATCCCACTCCTCGCGCTGGCCTGTGGATCCTGACCAATCCGGACGATCTGGTTAATCAAGCCCTTTGATTTCGGAGCTCGCGACAACTCGCCCCTTCTGTACCGTCAGGTTGAGTTTCTCATCCGCCGATTCCCAGAAAATACGCCCCTGCATCATCTCATCGGTAGTCTTTTCCCCCCACCGGATCGTTGCGTTAGGATCAGGATTGTAACGATTCCTCGGGCTGTTATCATAAGTGCCGATAAACTCTACCTGAGTTCCTTTGGGTACACGCATTGGAGACGTGAGAATATAGCTGCGCTGCCAGTTGAAGTCATATTTTGGTACTTCGAACGGAGTCTCGACTCTTCCGTCAGGGTAGGTGAAGCGAAAGGCGTAGGATTTGCCGCGGAGATGCATATGGACGTGGAAGAAGCGGATGAGACCATCGGTATCAAAAGTGCGCTTGGCCATCAGCGAGTAGTTTGCATCGCCCGGAGGGATGAGCAGATCTCTGCGATCACCAGCAAGCATTCGAATGCTCTTGTCGACCCGGCCATCCGCAAAGTAGATTCCGAGTGAGGTCTGATCGATTGTTTCCTCCTCGGTTGGGGCATAGTGGATCTGGATACCAAATCGCATGCCTTTTGGAATGCGAACGGCCGTCCCCTCTGGCAACATGACATCGTTAGTCCCTGGAACCCACCCGGCGATCATGACGGTGCCACGTGCACCTGGCTCGAAGGCTCCCTCGATGTAGCCTGACTCTGGCACTTTGAAGAGTGGTGGGACGACGTGGGTATTGGCATGATGGAC
>CAIOZW010000498.1 GCA_903862855.1 uncultured Acidobacteriota bacterium | reverse complement strand
GCCACCCATCCTCTTCTCTTCGTGGCTTCGTGTGAGCTTTCTCTGACTGGAGGGTCCCTGGTGGCCTCACGCGAAGGCGCGAAGACGCGAAGAAGGGGCTGTTCGCGCCCATCCTCTCGACTCAGAGTAAGACACACCTAGCAGACCCCATTGACCTTGACCATTACAGTTTCGTTCTACGCCACATTGAACTGTTAAGTCAGCAATCCTCAGAAGAGAATGGGCTTGGGCAGAATGGCGTTGACAAACCAGAGACCGATCTGTATAGTCACAAATTCATCAAGTTGACGCGGGGTGGAGCAGCCTGGTAGCTCGTTGGGCTCATAACCCAAAGGTCGAGGGTTCAAATCCCTCCCCCGCAACCAATTCCGGCGTCTGTCAAGATGCCACCTGAAGGGGACCGTGATTCATAAATCCGGTCCCCTTTTTGTTCTCCCCCGACCATCCTGACTGTTACCTTCCGGATAGAACTCACCCTCTCACAACCCTGCCATCTTCTATCATGTGTTTAACAAAACCATAGATTTGAGATTGAACCGGATGGCCTTTCTTCGCGCCTTCGCGTGAGGCCACCAGGGACCCTCCAGTCAGAGAAAGCTCACACGAAGCCACGAAGAGAAGAGGATGGGTGGCCGGAAAATGGGATGGCACTGGTCGCATATTCTTAATGATTGCATTGCAAAGAGGCTTGGCAGAGAGGAGATGAAGGGTGGTATTTGCCAATAATTCGAAAAACAGGAGCTGGATTTATTGATCTCTCAACTCGATCGTAAAAATCTGGGTAGATTGGAGAGGGGGGCATTCTCTCTTCAAACGGGTGAAGACTGGTGACAGGTGAGGGCCGGACATGATAAAGAGATGAGATATGCCAGAATTGCCAGAGGTAGAGATGGTGGTGAGACATCTGCGGCGGCTGCTTGCCGGGAGGCGGATCGAGCAGGCACGTCTGCTGAGGCCGCGGCTGGTGCCGGATCTGACACCGCGCCAGTTTGCCCTGCGGTTGCGGGGGGCAGGGATTGACAAGGTCGGGCGGCGTGGAAAGCATATCGTGATCGAGCTTGGAAATGGCTGGACCTGGATCACACACCTGCGGATGAGCGGACGTTTCCAGCTTCTTGAGGCGGGCCTTGACCCGAAGGCGGAGGGGATCAGGTTCACGCACGCGACGTTCCGGCTGGATGACGAGCGGCAGTTGATCTTTTCCGACCAGCGCCATTTCGGCTTGATGATGGTTGTCGAGACAGCGCGACTTGGAGAGGTCGCGTCACTGCGGGAACTGGGGCCGGAGCCATTCGATGCCGACTTCAGTTGCGACTATCTTGAGTCGCGATGCCGGGAGAGTCGTCAGGCGATCAAGCTGCTGCTGCTCGATCAGTCGAAGGTGGTTGGACTTGGGAACATCTATGCTGCCGAGGCGCTCTTTCGGGCCGGGATCGATCCGCGGCTTGCGGCAGGAGGTCTGACCCGGCGGCGTCTGGTGAGGCTCCACCGGGAGATCGTCGAGGTGCTTCGCGAGGCGATCGAGGTTGGGAGCACGCTCAACACGGACCCACAGGAGGTCTACGGACGTTACGGGAATGGTGCCTTTGAGGATAACTGGCGGGTCTATGATCGTGAGGGTGAGCCCTGTCGGAAGTGTGGAGAGCTGGTGCGTCGCTTCACACAGGGAGGGCGTTCGACCTACTTCTGCGAAGTCTGCCAGCGTTGAGAATCGATGACCGATCAAGACAGACAGATGGAGGGGAGACCTCGATCGGGTATGAGACAGCGACCTTCAACACATTTTTTTATATTGGTTGGCCTCATGCTGCTCAATGGAATGGCCTACCTGGCCATCTATCGGGCGGGGTTGGAGAGGGGCTATGAGCCGTCGATCTACTTTGCGCTTGGCCAGATGACGCTCTTTCTGCCCCTCGTGGGGATCTATTTCTGGCTGGTGCGGCGTAGAAAGTACCAGGGCGACTGGACTCTCCTGACGGTGGCGGTCCTCCTCTTTGGACTGGGACAGGTCATGCAGTACCGCCTCTTTACTGATCCGGAGTATCTGGCCGATCCGCAAAACAATGGCATTCGGATCGCGAAGGCCGCGAAGGCGGAGACGATCACGCAGCAGGGTGTGAATCAGTTTTATGACGAGGATAAAAAGCGATCGCTCTTCAAGTCCCCGAACTACCAGATTCCAGTGAAGGAGAGCAGTGAGTCGAAGAGTGGAGGGGAGGGAGAGCGAAAGGATCGTGGGTGGTCATTCCCCCTGCTCTACAAGCCATTGCTGGCACTGATCGGAATGGTTCTGGCGATCATTCTCGCCGCCCGGGATCGAGTGCTGCTGAAGTTGCAGCGGATGAGCTTCATGCTCGGGTTCTTGACGATCCTCTCCTTCATCCCGCTTGCAGTCCTGTCGGAGGGTGGTAAGTTTTACGGGAGTACGACCCCGTGGGAGCCGGTCAAGGTGGCCTTTCTGGCAAGTTTCGCCGGCATACTCGCCGATCATTATCGCAAACTATCGCAGACGCGCTGGGGATTTCCGCCCTGGCGATTTCTGCTGCCGCTGCTGATGATTGCCGCGATGCCGGTCGCGGCATTTCTGCTGTTGAAGGATTTTGGCCAGTTGCTGGTCTTTCTCGGCGTCTATGTGACGCTCTATCTGGTCGCGGTGCGGAGGATCCCGCAGTTGACAATGGCGCTGATTCTGGTCAGCCTGATAATGGTCTTCGGAGTGCTCGGTCTGGGGATCTATTCGCGAGCGACGATGGTGGCAGGGGAGGCCGATGCGACAAAGTCCGATGGTAGAACGCCGGGCTCAGTGGTCGCGAAGATGGGGCAGGTTGTCAGTCGCGGGATACCGTTGCGGATCCACCAGCGGTTTCACCTCTGGCTGAACGCCGAAAAACCTCCGAATCAGGACAAGGATTGGTGGTGGCCGGAGAGTGTTGTCCGCGGGTTTGGAGCAAAGGAGCCGCGCCGGATCAAGACGATCCTGGATGAAGGTCGCCGCAGCAATGAGGAGTTATGGTATAAATCCTTTGCCTTCCAGCCGTCGCAAGCGCTCTTCGGGATCAGCAGCGGACGTCTGATCGGAAAGGGGCTGGGGCGTGGATATCCGGAGAGCATTCCGATTGCCGATTCAGATTTTATCTATGCGGCGTTGTCAGAGGAGATGGGCGTTCTGGGTGGACTGGTCGTCCTGCTGGCCTATGTGCTGCTGGTGCTGGCGGGAGGACGGACGGCAATCGAGGCGCCGGATATGTTCACCAAGCTGCTGGCGGCGGGGATTACGGCATTTCTTGGATTTCAATCGATTGTCAATATTGGCGGGGTGACAAGGATGCTGCCGATGACCGGGATCACACTGCCCTTCGTCAGCCATGGTGGCTGGTCGCTGCTGACGACCTTCACGATGCTGGGAATTCTGATGGCGATCTCGCATCGTAACCGGACGATAAAAGAAGTATGAGAGTTACTTTTGGATATGTGACAGATCGTGGATTGAATCCACGCCGGACGAGAAATGAGGACAGCCTGCTGGTGCTGCCCGAGCGTGGGCTCTATCTGGTGGCCGATGGAGTCGGTGGGCGTCGTGGAGGGGAGACGGCGAGTCGAACCGTGGTCGAGGTCTTTCGGCGAGTCTTCAATCAGCCGCAGTTCATCGATGACCATCGGGCGGTTCTGCTGAGTACGATCGATCTCTGCAATCAGAAGATATTTGAAGATTCACAGACGCAGATCGAGCTGGAAGGAATGGCGACCACGGTAGCCACAGTGGCGATCAATGAGCAGATGGCGACGATTGCCCATGTTGGTGACAGTCGGGTCTACCGGGTTGATGAGCAGGGTCTGGTGCGACTGACAGAGGATCACAGTGAGATCCACGAAGCATTGCGGGCGGGACGCATTACGGAGGAGCTGGCCGCCAATCATCCGAAGCGGAATGTGATCAACCGGGCGATTGGTGCCGATTCAGAGGTCGAGCCGGATCTGATCGAGATCGAGCTCGATGAGATGACGACGCTGCTGCTCTGCACGGATGGAGTGACACGACACATTGGAGACGAGCAGTTGGAAGAGCTTCTCCAGAGCGGCCATCATCCGCAGACAGTCTGTCAGATGATTCGAGAGCGTTGTTACGATGCAGGTGCGGAGGACAATCTGACGGCAATAGTTGTCGATTTCGGGCGGCGGCAGTATGCCGAGAATCAGCCACGACCCGGATTGCCGGCCGCGGGAGCCGCCGGGATCGGAGTGACGGAAGGGTATTCATACCAGGAGGATGAGCCCGAGGATGATGACGGAAGTGGAGCGGAATGGAGTCCGTCGCATCCGGAGGAGGAGGTGACGATTCGACGATCGACCCGGGGGATCGATCGGATCGAGGTAGAGGTCGGGTCGGTAGAAGAGGGGCCGCTGTCACCGTATGCGGGGTATGATCAGGGAGACGATCGGGCTGGGGAGCCGGTTGGGCAGATTGAGGCGGCAGAGTATCAGGAAGTTGAAGAGTGGGAAGATGATGAGCTTGCCAGTGAGGCGAGGCGAGATTGGCGTAGTGGTCTGAGTGGCTGGTTGGCTGGCCTGCGCTGGAGTCTGCTGG
>CAIOZW010000497.1 GCA_903862855.1 uncultured Acidobacteriota bacterium | reverse complement strand
GTTCGACATTGTCTTTCTGGGAATGGGTGGAGGGCTGACGATTGCGACGATGATGATAGCCGCGCAGCATGCAGTCGCCCGGCCGCAGATCGGGGTGACGACCTCGACGGTGCAGTTTGCGCGAAGCATCGGCTCGGCGGTTGGGACGGCAGCGATGGGGGCCTTGATGAGCTGGCGGCTGCGAGACCTTTTGAGCAGTGCACCGGCAGAGATCGCGCATCTCGCCAATCAGGCGGAGATCGGGAGCATCGTCCGGCCGGAGACGCGGGTCAACCTGTCGGTCGGCGCACAGGCCTTTCTGCAGCGGGCACTGGCGGGCTCACTCCGCTGGTCGTTCATCTTCGTGCTGGTGACGGTCGTGATTGCGACCGTGATCGCGCTCTTCATTCCCGGTGGGAGCGCCCACGAGCTGGCCCACGAGGATCATCAGTAGGGAGTGATGCCGAGACCGGGAATATCGGCGACCCTGACGAGGCCATCTTCGAGGAGGATTCCCCCGCTGACGCGATCGTCGACAATATCGATGTGCCCATCGAGATCGGCGTAACGGACATTGGGGAGACCAAGGGCGAGATGGGCGGCGGCAGCCATCGAGATGCGTGACTCGTCCATACAACCAAACATGACGCCGATGCCGCGGGCGGCGGCGACGGCGCTGCACTTCAAAGCCCCGGTGATTCCACCGGTCTTCATCAGTTTCAGATTGACGAGCGGAGCCGGGGTCTTCGCGACATCGGCAGCGTCGAGGATCGATTCATCGGCCATGACCGGGATCGGCGCACGGGCACAGAGCTCGGTCAGCGCGGCGTGATCACCCGCCGGCACCGGCTGTTCAATGAAGGCGATGTGGCAGGCGGCAACGGCATCGAGCAGCCGCAGTGTCGTCTCGACATCGTAGCCCTGGTTGGCATCCAGCGTGAGGGTAACGGACGGGCCGGCAAGCTCACGAATCGCACGGATCCGCTCGATGTCCTCATTGAGACCGGTGCCGCACTTGATCTTCAGCGCCGTGAATCCTGCCGCGAGAAACTCGCGAGCCCGGACGAGATTCTTCTCGAGCGGCTCGATACTGAGCGTCATAGTGGTTGGGATCTCGCGTCGACTCGCACCAAAAAGATCGACGAGCGGCAGGCCGAGCCACTGCCCGAAGAGATCGTAGAGCGCAATATCGATGGCCGCCAGCGCCGCCGGCTCACGAGGAGCCAGCTCACGCAGCTCCTGCCAGAGGGCCTCGATCCGGCGCGGGTCGCGCCCGACAAGTCGCGGGCAGAGCCTCGCGCGAAGTGTCGCCTCAACCGTCTCGGCGGTCTCTCCCGTCACGTGGTCATCTGGTGCGGCACAGCCCCAGCCGACCAGCCCATCCTCGAGCAGAATCTGCACCAGCACATTGGGCGCCGTCACGACGCCGCCATAGGCGACGATCGATGGATGGCGCAGCGCAAAGTCGCAGCGGGTGACAGTGACATCGGCGATGCGAGGAGCGGTCGTCTTCATCAGTTCACCATCCGCCGCCGCATCGAGCGCATCGCCAGCTCGGTCAGGATGAGCGAGCTGACGATCAGGTAGAGAAGCTCTGGCAGCATTCGGAGCCCGACCCGCCCGGCCATCAGTTCGCGTGCCGCATCGACCGCCGAGGTGACCGGGATCGCCCAGGCCAGCCATTGCACATATTTCGGCAGGGTCTCGAGCGGAAAGAATGTTCCCGAGATCCAGAAGTATGAGAAGACGAAGGCAAAGAAGATATTGTAATGGTTGATATCGTGAATCCGCGCAGTGATGAGGATCGCGAGCGCCGAGAACCAGAAGGCTCCAACCGTCAGCACGAGCGGCGCAAGCAGGCCCCACGGCGAAAGGACGGCCCCAAAGGCGGCAAGGACTATCAGCACTACTACCCCGTCAAAGAGGGCCTTGGTCATCCCCCAGGCGATCTCGCCAAGGGTCAGGCTCTCGGCTTCGACCGGC
>CAIOZW010000496.1 GCA_903862855.1 uncultured Acidobacteriota bacterium | reverse complement strand
TCACACAGAGGATAAAACTCCCGGGGCTGGCGAAGAGACAGCCCCGAGGTGCTGGGTTACTACTTGTTACCACTGAACTGCAGTCGATAGAGCCGGTAGTAGAGGCCACGATGTCCAAGCAGTTCCTGGTGACTTCCCTGTTCCCGAATCTCTCCCTTGTGGAGGACGATGATCTGATCGACGCGCTGAATGGTCGAGAGGCGGTGGGCAATGATGATCGAAGTACGTTCATTCATGACTCGATCGATCGCCTTCTGGATAAGCTGTTCCGTCTCCGTATCGATACTCGACGTCGCCTCATCCAGCACCAGGATCCTTGGATCGAAGGCAAGGGCGCGGGCGAAGGAGATCAACTGTTTCTCACCGACCGAAAAGCCTGCCCCGCGCTCCCTGACCCTCGTCTGGTAACCGTCCTGGAGTCGGCCGATGAACCCGGAGGCATGGACCTCACTTGCTGCCCATTCAACCCGTTCGTTCGTGATCTCCTGATTACCAAGGCGAATATTGCCGGCGACGTCACCCGAAAAGAGAAAGACATCCTGGAGAACGACAGCAAAGTTGCGACGCAACAGTTCCAGATCCCACTGCCGGATATCGACCCCATCTAGCAGAATCTCCCCACGTTGAATATCGTAGAAACGCATGAGCAGGCTGGAGATGGTCGTCTTTCCGGAACCGGTGTGTCCAACCAGGGCGATCGATTGTCCCGGCTCAACCGTGAATGAAACATCCTTGAGAACCCAGTCCTCACCCTGGTAGGCAAACCAGACGTGGCGAAACTCAATTCGACCACGGGCTCGCGCACCAGTAGCCGGGAGAACTGGAACCGGTGGTGAAGCGATCTGCGGGACCGAGTCGAGCAGCCTGAAGATCCGCTCGCTCGCCACCACCGCCGCCTGGAACAGGTTGTACTTGTCACTGATATCCTGGATTGGCATCCAGAGCCGCTGTGTATACTGGAGAAATGCGACGAGGGTTCCGATCGTCATCGTCTCACGGATGACCTGGCCACCTCCGTACCAGACAATGGCCGCGATACCAATTGAGGAGATGAGATTGACCAACGGATAGAAGACCGCGTAGTAGAAGATCGTCTCGATGTTGGCCTGCTTATGGGCATCATTGATTCCGGTAAACTGATCAAGCGCCTTCTTCTCGCGATTGAAGAGCTGGACGACCTGAGCACCGGAGAGATGCTCCTGAGTAAAGGCATTGAGACGGGCAATCTTTGATCGGACCTGTCGAAATCCCTCCCGCGCCCCGCGACGGAACCAGGCGGTTGCCGCAATCAGCAGTGGAACGACGAGGAGTGAGACCAGCGCCAGTCGCCAGTTGAAGTAGAACATCATTCCGAGCGCGCCGGCGATGAGGATCAGATCGCCCAGCACTTCGACCACTCCGGAGGTGAAGAGTTCATTGAGTGAGTCAACGTCGGTCGTCAGCCGGGTGATCAGTCGCCCAACCGGATTGCGATCGTAAAAGGCGAGTTCGATATCCTGCAAGCGGGCAAAGATCTGCTGGCGAAGATCATACATGACTCTCTGTCCGATCGTGTTGAGGAAGAGAGTCTGAAAGTATCCGACCGAGAGGGTTATGAGCAATGAACCCAGGTAGGCGAGGGCGAGATAGAAGACCCCCTTCGTCGCGTCGTCAAGAGTCAGCTTTCCGGTCACGCCCGGTGCAACATACCAGTCGATTGCCAGTTTGGTCAGCAGAGGCCCGATCTGCCGGACCAGGCTGAGACCAATGGTCAGAAAAAGGGCCGTGATGACGATGCTTTTATAAGGACGCAGGTACTGAAAGAGGCGTCGCGCGACCCTGGCATCGTAGATCTTTCCCAGTTGCTCTTCTTCGTGATGATTGGAATTGGACATATTGACTTCTCTTCGCTTCAGCTGGCGGCCAGTTCTTCTTCCAGCTTCTGACGCTCGAAGAGATCGGTGTAGATTCCCTGCCTGGCCATCAGTTCAGCGTGTGAGCCACGCTCAACGATGCGGCCCTCGTCGAGGACGCAGATCAGATCGGCGCCCTGAACGGTCGAGATCCGGTGGGCAACGATCAGGGATGTTCGCCCACGCATGACTTCGCGAAGACGGGTGAGGATCTTCTCCTCGGTATAGGTATCGACAGCCGAGAGCGAATCGTCGAGGATCAGGATCCGTGGTTCACGGATGAGGGCGCGGGCGATCGCTGCTCGCTGTTTCTGACCCCCGGAGAGGGTGATCCCCCGCTCGCCAAGAATCGTCTCATACTGCCTTGGAAAATCACGCACATCGTCGGAGAGACCGGCAATACTGGCAACCTCCTCAATCCTGGCGGGAGTCGCGTCCTCGACCCCAAAGGCAATGTTCTCGGCAAGAGTCTCACTGAAGAGAAATGTCTCCTGCGGCACGTAGCCAATATTGCGTCGCAACAATTCGATGGGGATCTGGCGGATGGGTCTCCCGTCGATGAGGACGGCACCGGGGGGGGCATCGAGCAAACGCGGGACAAGATTCATCAGTGTCGACTTTCCCGAACCGGTGCGACCGATGAAGGCAACTGTCTGTCCCGGCTCGATGACCAGGTTGATCCCGTCCAGAACGACCGGGGTCTCGGCACTGTAGCGGAATGTCAGATCACGAAACTCGATCTGTCCCTGAATGGAGTCGATCTCCGATAATGATTCTGGCGTGTCGGCAATCGCCGGCGCGACCTCCATCACCTCCTGCATGCGTTTCAGACTGGCCGTTCCGCGCTGCACGAGATTGGTCACGTAGCCCATGGCAATGAGTGGCCAGATCAGCTGTTCGAGGTAGAGATTGAAGGCCGCGAATTCACCAAGGGTGATCCGTCCCTGCGCAGCCTCACGGCCGCCGATGAGCAGGATCACGGCGAAGCCGATCCCGATCAGAAACTGCATCAATGGGTAGAAGGCGGCCGAGAGACGAACCAGGCCAAGATTGCGGTCGACGTACTCATGATTGAGGGCGGCAAACTCCTGCTGCTCATGTTGCTCGCGGCTGTAGGCCCGGACGACGCGAACGCCAGAGAGGTTCTCCTGAACCCGTGCGGTGATGTCGGCAAAATACTCCTGAATCTTCTCGAAACGCTGGTGAATCTGGTAACCGAAATAACGCACCGTCAGCGAGACGAGCGGCATTGTCAGGAGTAGAACGAGGGTCAGCCTGAGGCTGATCCGGAACATCAGCGGGAGGATGATGAGAACTCGAATGAGGGTCTGTTCGCTGTACATGATCGCCGGCCCGACGATCTGGCGGACTGCACCAAGATCGTTGGTCGCGCGGGCCATGAGGTCACCGATCCGGCGGTTCTGGTAGAACTCAAGCGGGAGTCGCTGCAGGTGACGATAGAAGTCCTGCCGAAGATCAAACTCGATGTAGCGGGACATATTGATCAGTGTCCGACGCTGGAGAAAGAGAAAGATCCCACTGATCAGACTTGTTCCAATGATGATCAGTACCGAGCGACCGAGTCTGCCATAGGTGACTCCCCCAACCTTCAGCTCATCGATTGCCTGCCCGACAAACTTCGGCACCATGACCCCAAATGTGACGGAAGCAGTGACGAAGAGTGTCCCTGACAGCAACTGCCATTTGTATTTGCGGAAATAGAAGAAGAGCCATTCACGGCCACTGTTGAATCGGTTTACATTCATTGGAAGGTGTCACTCGCATCCCGGGGTCGATCAGTACCAAAACGTAAGGTTATGCGTTTCGTTGCTGCCAGATTCAATTTGATTGTACTGGTATGGAGAGACTATCTCAACCTTGCGGGTCATCGGAGAGATGGGTTAGCCTCGATTTTGACTGGAGAGTCTTTCAATGAACAAGGGGAGAAAGTCCGATTTCAGAGCACTCGTCGAGCAGGCGAGTGCGTGTCGACGCTGTGAGCGAATGGCCGAGCGACAGGCAGTGCTCAGTCAGCTCAATGGGACGATCTTCCCAAGCGTTCTCTTTATCGCCGAAGCTCCGGGGCGCAATGGGGCCGACCGGACGCGGATTCCATTCCACGGTGATACCTCGGGAGTCAATTTCGAAAAGCTGCTTGCCTCGATCGAACTGCAGCGTGAAGAGATCTTTATCACCAACTCGGTTCTCTGCAGCCCGCGCAAGCCGGGTGGAGCCAATGACAAACCGACCCGTGAGGAGGTTGGGAACTGCTCGGACTTTCTGCGGCGGCAGATCGAACTGCTCGATCCGCCGATCGTCGCGACGCTTGGTGCAGTGGCACTCAACGCAATCAAGGTGATCGAACCACACTCGCTGACACTTCGTGAGCACGCGGCAACGATCGTCTCGTGGAATGGACGAAGACTCATTCCGCTTTATCATCCCAGCCCGCACGTGATCATTACCATCCGCAATCTTGAGCAGCAACGCCTGGACTACCAGGTGATCCGGACTGCCCTCGAGGACCGAGAGAACCGCGGTTGATCTTTACGCCTCGCTCCAAAAGCGGTATAACTCAGCCTTATCAAAAGAACGATTTCATCGATCCGGGCTCGATGGCGACCTGTCTCGAGTTGCAACTGCCGTTTCGTTCGTGGGTGTCGTCTCAGGCTGCCAGCTAGTCGGAGTCGGCTTGGTGATGAAGATCTGACCGCAATATTTTTACAATTTTCCAGTAAGACCAGACAGACAAAGGACTGCCGCAATGACAAAACATACTCTTCTCCTGGCACTGATGATGATCCTGACCTCGACACTGGCCCTGGCACAAAATGTGGAGCCATCGGCACAACCTCTCTGGCCCGGTGGCGCTCCGGGAGCAAAAGGTGAACTACCGGAGGACATCCCGAGCTTTCAGTACTACCCGGCGCCGGCCGACAAGGCGACTGGAGCAGCAATCGTCGTCTGTCCAGGTGGTGGCTATCGCGGACTGGCCAGGCACGAGGGTTACGATATCGCGCTCTGGCTCAACAGTCTTGGTGTAAGCGCCGTGGTCCTCAAGTATCGTCTCGGTCCAAAGTACCAGCATCCATCGATGCTGCACGATGTCCAGCGGGCAATTCGGACAACCCGGGCCCGGAGTGCAGAATGGAAGGTCGACCCGCAGCGGATTGGTGTGATGGGTTTCTCTGCCGGCGGACACCTCTCATCGACGGCAGCAACCCATTTTGACGCAGGGAGACCTGAGGCCCCGGATCCGATCGATCGGGTCAGCAGTCGCCCAGACGTCGCAATTCTCTGCTATCCGGTCATTACAATGACCGATCCCTTCGTCCATGCGGGTTCACGGCGCAATCTTCTGGGAGAGAACCCATCTCCCGAATTGATCAAGCTGCTCTCGAGTGAGCAGCAGGTCACGGCGCAGACTCCGCCAACCTTCATCTTCTTCACAGAGGACGACAAGGCCGTTCCCCTCGAAAACGGTCTGATGATGGCCGCGGCCTTACGTAATGCGAAAGTTCCATATGAGATGCACATTTACGAGACCGGTCGACACGGTGTCGGACTCGCAAAAGACAATCCCTGGCTGAAGACGTGGCCGGCGCTGCTCGAGAACTGGCTCCGCAAAAGGGAGTTTGTGAAATGAAGTGTGGGATGTCAGCAAGAGGCCTCCTTCTCATCTCGCTCTTCGCTTCAGTCTTTGCTGGAAGCGTATCGACCCTGGCACAGCGCCAGTCAGTGCCAGCGCCCGCGACGACTCTGCCGGTAGAACTTCTCACGGATCTGGCAAGATTAAGGGATGCTGCCTTGTCGAGTGACTTCGCCTTGCGACAGACTGCCTTTCTCTGCAACAACATCGGTCCGCGTCTCAGCGGCAGTCCTCAGGCAGCCCGGGCCGTCGAGTATGTAGCCGGCCAGATGCGCGATCTCGGATTGGACGTTCGCCTCGAAGAGGTCATGGTTCCACACTGGGTCCGGGGTGCGGAGACGGCGTCATTGACCCGGTTTCCGGGGATGGCTCAGGGAACGACACAGAAGATTGTGGTGACGGCACTCGGCCCAAGCGTGGCGACGCCACCGGAGGGGCTGGAGGCTCCTGTAGTCGTGGTCAGCAATTTTGATGCGCTGAAGCAGCTCGGTGAAGAGCGAGTGAAGGGACGGATAGTTCTCTTCAACGTAAAGTTCGACGAGGCGATTCAGGATCAGGGTAGTGGAACCGAGGCATACAGTCAGGCAGTAGCCTACCGCAGCGGTGGAGCGATTGCTGCGGCAAGACTTGGGGCTGTCGCCGCATTGAACCGTTCCGCAGGCAGTACGGCCTTCCGCAAACCCCACACCGGCAGTGTCAGATACGATGATGGAGTGGTCAAGATCCCGGCGGCGGCCATTTCCGCCGAGGATGCGGAACTGATCGCGTACCTTGCTGCCCAGGGTGAAGTCAGACTCAGACTGGTGCTGACACCTCAGACTCTTCCTGACACCCTCAGTCATAACGTGATCGCTGACCTCAAGGGAAGCGAATTCCCCGAGCAGGTCGTCATCGTCTCCGGCCATCTCGACTCCTGGGATCTTGGGACAGGAGCGCTGGACGACGCCGTCGGTGTAGCCACAGCGATGGAGGTCGTCAATCTCTGTCGCAGACTAGGCCTGCGCCCAAAAAGAACGATCCGTGTCATCCCCTACATGAATGAGGAGAATGGTCTGCGGGGTGGCGTGACCTATTTTCAGAACCAGCGAAGCAATCTCGCCAATCACATTGCAGCAATCGAGAGTGATCTCGGAGCGGGCCATCCAACCGGTTTCTATGCCCACGTTGTACCCGCCGCATTGCCAATGCTGCGTCCACTCGCTGAGGTTCTCCACGCCACCGGGGCCGGTATTGTCCGACCTGTTCCCAATTCGGTCGGAGCAGACATCTCACCGCTCGAGAGTGCTGGTGTGCCTGGCTTTGCACCGATCACTGATACGCGCCATTACTTCAAGTATCATCACACTCCGGCGGATACCTTCGACAAGGTCGATCCGCGACATCTTGCCGAGAATGCCGCCGTCGTGGCAGTCCTGGCCTACGGTATCGCAGCGATGCCGCAATCACTGCCGCGCTGAAATCAACCAAAATGAAATGAGGATCAAAATGGACGAGGAATTGAAAGGTCTCTTCACACCACTTCCCGAGGTCAGCCGACGAGCTTTTGTCGTGACCTCTCTGACGGCTGGCTTTGCTTTTGCGGTCGAACCGATCCAGGAACCGACGACCATTACCACCAGCTCTGAAGGATTGATCGCTGGTGAGGTGAAGATCCCGGTCAGTGACGGGGAGATACCCGCTTATCGGGCCATGCCGGCCAAGGGGCGCAACTTCCCCGTCGTCCTGGTCGTGCAGGAGATCTTTGGAGTGCATGAGCATATCAAGGACATCTGCCGACGTCTGGCCAAACAGGGCTATCTGGCGATCGCCGCCGAGATGTATGCCCGCCAGGGTGATGTCTCGAAACTGGAGCGAAACCAGATCATGTCGGTTGTCTCGAAGGTACCAGACTCACAGGTCATGGCGGATCTCGATGCGACGGCGGCCTGGGCACGTAAGAACAGTGGCCACGCGTCAAAACTGGCCATAACCGGTTTCTGCTGGGGTGGACGGATCGTCTGGCTCTATGCGGCGCACAATCCGACCCTGAAGGCAGGTATCGCCTGGTATGGCCGACTGACCGGATCAAAGACCGAGCTCCAGCCTGGCCATCCACTCGATATGGTCAAGAGCATCAACGCACCGATCCTTGGACTGTATGGTGGAGCTGACAGCGGCATTCCAAACGAGACGGTCGAACAGATGCAGAAGGCGCTCAAGGATGGTGGCAAACCATCGGAGATCAAGCTCTATCCCGACACTCCCCATGCCTTCCACGCCGACTATCGTCCGAGCTACCGCAAGGAGCAGGCACAGGATGGGTGGGCGAGACTGCTGGAATGGCTGAAGAAGAATCTCGCTTGATTTGAACAGAACAGCCACCGATCCCCCTTCGGCAATGTTGACGAAGGGGGATCGGCCTTCAAGTTGATGACAGCAGCTACGCACCAACCGATGGCAACCCGGCCAGAGCCATGGCCAACTCTCCCTCGTCATACTCCTGATCGGTCAGCTTGCCTGCCGCGTAGTCGGCATAGGCCTGCATGTCGAGATGACCGTGCCCGCAGAGGTTGAGCAGGATTGATCGGCTGACGCCCTCCTCACGGCACCTGAGTGCCTCATCGATCGCTCCACGGACAGCATGGTTGGCCTCCGGTGCCGGAACGATCCCTTCCGCCCGCGCAAAGGTGACCCCAGCCTCGAAGCACTTGGTCTGATGGTAGGCCCGGGCCTCGATCAGGTTGAGATCCTTGAGATGGCTGACCAGCGGAGCCATCCCGTGGTATCGCAAACCTCCGGCGTGGAAGCCCGGCGGTGTGAAGGTCGAACCAAGGGTGTGCATCTTGGTGAGTGGGGTGAGATGGGCGGTATCACCGAAATCATAGGCATAGGCCCCGCGAGTCAGACTTGGACATGCCGCAGGCT
Source organism: uncultured Acidobacteriota bacterium (assembly GCA_903862855.1). Classification (GTDB taxonomy): domain Bacteria; phylum Acidobacteriota; class Blastocatellia; order RBC074; family RBC074; genus CAIOZW01. Next base: position 3,258 of record CAIOZW010000496.1, on the reverse strand, counting down.
CAACGGCGATGATCCGCACATCCTTCCCTCCCCGCAGTTTCTGACCGATGAAGGGGAAGGCGATTCCCGCGAAGTTCGAACCACCTCCCGTACAGCCGACAACAATGTCCGGATAGTCACCCGCCATCTCCATCTGCTCGATCGACTCGAGTCCGATGACCGTCTGGTGCAGAAGGACGTGGTTGAGCACCGACCCAAGCGCATACTTGGTATCCTCGCGCTGCGCGGCCAGCTCGACGGCCTCGGAGATGGCAATGCCAAGACTTCCCGGGTGGTTCGGATTCTGATCGAGAATGGCATTGCCAGAGAGGGTCTCCCGTGAGGGAGAGGCCACGCACCGGGCACCGTAGGTCTCCATCATCGCCCTTCGATAAGGTTTCTGATCGTAGGAGACCCGAACCATGAAGACCTGGATCTCGATGCCAAAGATCGATCCGGCATAGGAGAGGGATGAGCCCCACTGCCCGGCTCCGGTCTCGGTGACGATCCGTTTCACACCCGCTTCACGGTTGTAGAAGGCCTGAGCGACAGCGGTATTCGGCTTGTGACTGCCAGCCGGACTGACACCTTCATACTTGTAGTAGATCCTGGCTGGTGTATCGAGGGCCTTCTCCAGGCGCCGGGCACGATAGAGCGGCGTCACACGCCACTGGCGGTAGACCTCTCGAACCGGCTCCGGGATCTCGATCTCCCGCTCTGCCGAGACTTCCTGCATGATCAGTGACATTGGAAAGAGAGGCTCCAGATCGGCTGGCCCAACTGGCTGATGCGTTCCCGGGTGGAGAACCGGTGGTGGCGGCACTGGAAGATCCGCGACAATGTTGTACCAGTGTTTCGGAATCCTCGATTCATCGAGTTGATATTTGATACTCTCGCTCATATGGTTTCCCCTCTCTGATTTATTGTCTTCATTGAAGTTGCCTACAGGTATGAAACATTGATAGAGTACCTCGGTTTAGTGACTACTCCAATATTTTTTGGGAAAACTTATCTGATGAAGAGCTCTTTCTCGAGCCTGGGCAGAGTCAACGACTGGCTCGCTCTGCGACTCTCACGTGTCACTTCAAGTGGCAGCCTGATCCCCGAGGTCGACGGCCTGCGATTTCTGGCCATTGCGGCTGTTGTCTTCCACCATCTCGTCTCGATCTATCTCCCGGCAACCGGGCGGGTCGAGAGGATTGCCAGTTCGGCCGACTGGTTTGCGGCGGCAGCAGACTCCTGGCTGATCCTTGCTGCCTACTGTGGCCACTTCGGAGTCAATCTCTTCTTTGTCATCAGCGGCTTCATTCTGGCCATTCCCTTTGTCAAAAGGGCTCTTCTCAATCAGCCGGCTCTCCCTCTCAGGTCTTACTATTTGAGACGGGTGACCAGAATCGAACCTCCATACCTGATATGTCTGATCGTCTACCTGTTGATCAAATGGCACGACGGTAACGATATTACGGGACTGCTTCCAAGTTTTGCTGCCAGTTCAGTCTATCTGCATGGTCCGATCTTTGAGCGGGAGAGTGCGATCAATGGCGTTGCCTGGTCACTGGAGATAGAGATTCAGTTCTATCTGATCGTGCCGCTGCTGATGCGCGGTTTCAACATGCGTGATGTTCGTTTTCGCCGCTACTCGCTGCTGGGAGCCATCATTCTCTTTGGACTCCTCTCGCAGCTCTACATCTATCCTCATGGCCCCAAATGGCTGATGATCTCGCTGCCAAACTTCATGCACTATTTTCTTGCCGGATTCCTGCTGGCCGATCTCTATCAGGTGGAGGGTCAACGGCTCAGGAATCGCCCCTGGTGGGGAGATCTTCTGGCAATTGGAGCAGCAATGGCCATCCTCTGGGTTCTGCTCGGATTTGGCCATCTTTACTTTATGCTACCGATTTTGATTGCCGCGCTCTATGTGGGTTGCTATCTGGGAAGGATTGCCAACCGACTGATAAGAATGGAGTGGATCGTCATTACCGGGGGGATGTGCTACACTATCTACCTCTACCACGTCATGATCATCTCGCAGGCCTTTGTCCGCACCGCCCAGTTCAGCTCGACGGCGAGGTCATTTGAACTCGACTTCCTCTACCAGTGCCTGCTCATCTGCCCGCTGATCCTGATCATCTCGGCGATCCTCTTTGTGACGACCGAGAAGCCATTCATGAAACTGAGCCTCGGGCGGCGTGCATAACCATGCGGCCGGAGGCAAGATGCGAGGACCAGCCGGCAATCACGGAAGATTTTCCAGATCATCATGATCCTTATGCCGCTCACTAGCCGGTTTATTGATCTTCAGATGCCTGAGACTGATGAGACTTACCGGTGCCTATCGATCTCTGTAAAAGCCTCTCCCGGTAGCATTCATCAAATAGGCAACATCATACCCACCGACCAGCAGGTACTCAACGGCCTTCGAATTCAACAACATCAAGAACTCTTTGAATTCTTAGTGTAGCACTGTCGCCATAATTTATTTGTCGTAAAGTCTCGACGTGCCTCGGTCTTTGCTGTAGGGATTGAGAAGATCAGAAGACCCGGTCAGCAGTCTCAACAAAGATTGGCACGAAGAACATGGTTCGTCGATTGGGACAGATATCGGGCGAATCACCCATTGCTTCAAGCAGCAGGATATGGTTAGTTTCCGTCTCGGCCATCTTCAATTGTTTCGATTTCTGTTCATCCATTCAGATAACAGCCTTACATTCAGATTACATCCTTACGGGTCCATCAAGTTTGATCATCGATCTTAGCCTGGACCATGGCACCGTCACTTCAAATGATCCCTGTGCATAGGCAGCAACCTGATACTGATCGAAGGTGATGCGCAGACCGGCACGGGTCGTGTTCCAGCGCTGGTAGTTCTCGTCATTGAAAGTGGTGCCACGCGCGAGCCACTCAGGATCGCCAAGATCGAGCCTGGCCAGTTCACGGCGGCAGTAGTCGGCAATGGCTTGGCCATAGGCTGCCCCGGGCTTGAAGAGGTCGGCGAGGACCACTGCCCTTTCCAGGCGCGGATTCCAGTTGAGACTGCTGGTCTGGGCGGTCGGATGAGCCCCCCCAGTGTAACTGTAGATGGAGAACTGCAGGCTCATAAGTTCCGGCGTGCTCTGAACGACGATGTAATCGACCTCAAGGGAGCTGGCCGGCATGTCATTGCGTTGCCCCTGCTCGGCACGGCGAAATTCGGCAACATCCTTTTTGAATCCGGCAACGAGCGGATCGACGATCGCGCCAACGTGGCGATTGAACTTCGAGACCGCTTCTCCGAGTGCT
>CAIOZW010000495.1 GCA_903862855.1 uncultured Acidobacteriota bacterium | reverse complement strand
CACTCACCTTGCCGCAAAGAGATCGACCCGGCAGGCAGGATAGAGTGACCGGCAGCAATATCAGAAAACAGGACTGACGGCCAAGAGTAACCGTTCAACCAGCCTGCTTGGCTTGACGGGTTTTGCCTTAGTGATGACCGCAGCCCCGTCTCGACTGCCAAACTCGACTGACGATTCTGACCACCGGTACGGTTTGCTGTGAAGAACATTCTTCACGGCAGGAGGCTCTCACGGGAAGTGTGTGACGGGTATGGGCATGGCAGTGCAGAGTAGCTAGGGGTGGCCGATGCGCTTGAATGTTATATCCCTGATTCACTCTTCCCGTGAGATGCATCAACAAATCTGCGTCCTCAGCCTTCCTCTCTCTGCAGGGTGGCCAGTTCACGGTGAAGCCGCTGGGAACCCCACTCCCGCAGAGAAGGGAACTCATCTCTAAATCAGCCAGCCTTATCCCCCGGGTAACTCAGCCCGATCATCCCACCAGTCGCCATATCGAAGTCTTACCAGAAGCCCCTGCCACGGCGGGGGCTCTGGGTCATTCTGGCAGTCATCCTTTATCTCCAGACCCAAGAACCAACGCGATGGTCCGTATCAAAGTCTCCGCCGTATATGGCTTGCTCAGAAAAGAGTTGATGCCGAGTTGTGAGATCTCATCCTGGCGGGTACTGGCCTTGAGTCCACTCGTCGCGATGATCCGCACCTCCGGGTCGAGTTTACGCAAGGCCCGGATCGTCGCCGGGCCGTCCATAAATGGCATCATCATATCGGTGATGACCAGTCTGATCTCCTGACGCTGGGTGGCAAACAGGGCCAGCGCCTCGGTTCCATCATTGGCCGTGATCACCCTGTATCCAAATGTCTCCAGTGTTTCGCGGGCAACCTCGCGGATCGACTCCTCATCGTCGACGACCAGTATTGTCTCCCCATTTCCCTCAGGCAGATCGATCCGGGTCACCGGTGGCACTGCATTCTGCTGATCCTGACTTGCGGGCAGGTAGATGGTGAAATGGGTTCCCTTCTCCAATTCGCTGTAGACATTGACAAATCCGCCGTGGCTCCGCAGGATGCCCGCCACCGTCGAGAGCCCCAGACCGGTTCCCTGACCAGGTTTCTTGGTGGTGAAGAAAGGATCAAAGATCTTGTCCAATATATCTGCCGGGATACCAGATCCATTGTCCTGTACCAGGAGGCGTACATAACGGCCCGCTCGTGCATCGACATTCATCCGCGCATAGTGATCGTCGACCTCGACATTCTCAGCCTCGATCCGCAACTTGCCGCCATCCGGCATGGCATCGCGTGCGTTGACGCAGAGATTCATCAATACCTGGTGAAGCTGCGTCGCATCCCCATTCACGTACCAGAGATGAGGATTGATCGAGAAACTGAGCTCGATATTCTTCGGAAAGATGTCGCTGAGAATCTTGACGATCTCTCTGATCAGATGGTTCGGTTGAAGCTGACTGTAGTCACCCTCGACGCCACGCGCAAATGATAAAACCTGGCGGATCATCTCCGCACCGCGCAGGGCATTTGTCTGGATGATGTTGAGAAGGCGTGAAGTGCTATCGTCGCTCTGGTCATTTGTTCTCATCTGCAGCAGTTCAGCTGCTGTGAGGATCGGGGAGAGGACATTGTTCAGGTCATGAGCGATACCGCCGGCGAGAGTCCCGATGCTCTCCATTCGCTGGGAGCGCAGAAGTTGAGACTCGAGCCGTTTCTTATCCGTGATATCCCGAATGATGACGGTGAAGAGCTGCTGCCCGTTGACTTTGATCTGTGAGATCGAGGCCTCGATCGGAAACTCCTCTCCGTTTGCACGGAGTCCGGAGAGGGGGGTGATCTGACCCATCTGCCGCTGGGTAACCTTTGTTCTCCCGAACTCGTTGATATGTTTCTCGTGCCGGTCGCGATATTTGATCGGGATCAGTCGGTCGAGTGAGGTTCCAAGTACATCGGTGACCTCAAACATGAACATTCGTTCAGCCGCCTGGTTGAAGAGGACGATTCGGTGCTGCTCGTCGATCGTAATGATCGCATCCATCGCCGACGCGAGAATGCCAGCCAGCCACTCATCATTCAATTTGAGTGATTTCTCGACACTGTCCGTTCGCTGTTTCTCCTCATCCGGGGTGTCAGTGGCGCGAGGTTTGTTCATTACCATTCCTCTCCTGCTCCGGTCAGCTCCTCGATCTCCAATCCGGGGTGGGAGTGTATCAGAATATTCTGCCCGTCAAAGCAGTAGTTGACTGGAACAACATAGGGTCTTCCATTAGCAATGCAACCGAGTCTTCCCTGCGTTGAGTTCCAGAGCAGATCGATTGCCGCGGCTGATGGCATCCTGCCACTCTGCATCACCTGACTCCTTGGGTAGACCTGACAATGGCGACCGAGCAGGGGGCGTGCCAGGCGACTGCCTGTGAAACAGAACCCAGAATGAACCGCTCCCAAGCCCGATGTCCGTGGGAACCAAGCAGGATCAGATCGGCCGGCCATTCCCTGGCGGTGGCAAGGATCACCTCTTCCGCGTGGCCAAGGATCACCTCGCTGCTGAAGTCTAGCGGGACGGCGCGTCCGGTGTTGCCTTCGGCAATGATCTTTGCGGCTCGCTGATGCGTGATCTCCGCTTGCTCGCGGCTGTGCCTCTCGGCTACCTCATAGAACTCATCCGGCAGTACCCAGGTCTCCGGCGCCGGGGCAAATGGCAGGTGGATGGCGGTGATCACTCTGACCTCGCTCCCCTCCGGCCACTCCCGCGAGGCAACCTCACCGACCGCTGCGTCACCGGATGGCGATCCATCCACCGCGACAAGCAGCTTCATTCTCCTCTTCTCCGGTGCTTCATCTTCACGTTCAGCAGTACCCCGGACAATCTCCACCGAGCAGCCGGCGTGGGTGGCGACGGTGCGCGAGACTGACCCGAGCCAGAGTCGTTCAAGTGCATTGTAACCATGGGTTCCGATCATTATCAGATCGGCGCCAAACTTCCCGGCCTCGTCGATAATCGCCTCTTTTGCATTACCTTTCAGCGTCAGCGTCTCGATCATCTCTTCAGCCACGCCACGGGCGATCAATCTCTGCAGAGCCAGCTCGACATTGGCGCGGGCCTGATCTTCAAGGGCCTTCTCCCATTCCTGATAGTATGATCCTGGCATCGGAATCGGACCGGACATCAGTGTCGAAGGCATCTCGGCAACTCCAAGTATCAGCAAGCGTGTCCCGAGAGGCCAGGGACGACGAGCCGCCTCGTCGATGACCGACAGACTCGAGGCAGATCCGTCAAAGGGAATTAAGATGCGCATCGATTGTTTCACCGCGTTTCTCCAATAATCAGGTCTATTCAAGAGGCAGGCTGGCATTCTCGCTGTTGAGCTTCGCCAGAGCGGAAAGGCCGGCCACGCTCTCCGCCAGGGTTGTGTATCCGGGCTATTCTTCAATCTTCTTGAGCCGATACCGTAACTGATCCCGCGAAATCCCAAGTAACTCGGCTGCCCGCGTCTGATTCCCACCGCTCCGCTCCATGGCTTGCTGAACCAGTGAAAGCTCGACCTGTTCAAGATCGATTCCACTCTCCGGAATGACGAAGGACGATCTCACCTCCGGTCCGGTTGGAGTGACAGACGCCACCGGCGACGCCACGCTCAGGGCTGAAGCGACCGGCAGAGCCGATTCATCTCCACGCATCAGGTCGCGTGGCAGCCAGAGTGGCGTAATCTCATGCGTATCTTCAAGAATCATCGCCCGTTCGATCACGTTTCGCAGCTCACGGACGTTTCCCGGCCAGCGATAGTGACGGAAGATCTCCTCGACAGTTGGAGTGAACCTCTCGATTCGCTTGCGAAGAGTCTGGTTGAAATGCTCAATGTAGTGATTGGCCAGTCCAAGTACGTCGTCCCCGCGCTCCCGGAGGGGCGGCAGATCGATCTGGATGACCGAAAGTCGATAATAGAGGTCGAGTCGAAACCGGTTGCTTTCGCTCTCGGACTTGAGATCACGGTTGGAAGCGGCAATCACTCGAACATCGAGCGGGTGATCCTTCAAACCGCCAACCCGGCGAAATGAGCCTTCTTCGAGTACACGCAGCAGTTTTGCCTGGAGATTGAGTTCCAGCTCACCGATCTCATCAAGGAATATTGTTCCTCCGTGCGCCTGCTCGAAGAGCCCCTCCTTCCGATTCTTGGCGTCGGTAAAGGCGCCCTTCTCGTGACCAAAGAGCTCACTCTCAATCAGTGTGCCGGGGATCGCGGCAATGTTGATGGCGATAAAGGGATAGCTGGCCCGCGATGAACCGTAATGGATCGCCTTGGCAAGCAGATCCTTTCCAGTTCCACTCTCTCCCTGCAGGAGAACTGCCGAGGCCTCACTCGTCGCCACCTTCTTTGCCAGGCCGATCATCTCGCTCATCGCCGCGGAGCGGCCGATGATCTGGTCGAAGCTGAACTGGCGTGCCTGTTCGTTGCGCAGCGTTCGCACTTCGCGTCGTAGCGTGCCCGCCTCGATTCCATTGCGGATCGTTACCTGCAACTCGCGCAGGTTGATCGGTTTGCCAATGAAATCATATGCACCGCCGCGCAAAGCCGATATCGTGTCGTCGAGCAGAATATTCCCGGTCATCATGATAATGATAGATTGCGGGTGACGCGATTTATACTCTCGCAGTGCGTCGAGTCCGGATCCATCAGGGAGGTGGATATCCTGCAGAACAATGAGAGGGTGCTCGTTCTCGAACTGGTCGAGCGCCTCCTTGATCGTCGACGCTTCGATGTGGTCATAACCCCAGCCCCGCAGGGCTTCGCCGAGCGTATAACGGATGGCAGACTCGTCGTCGACCACCAGGACCTTGTTCTTTGCCATAGCCCGGTACCTCTCCAGAACACCTAACCAACAACCCTATTCTTGACCCTGTGTCACCTCCAGGAACTCGTAAGTAATCATACAATGGAAGCGTGCCAATGCCGCAGGTTTCTGAAATATATTTGACCTCGCCCCAGTCAAAGATTTGGGGATTTTGGCCGCAGAAAAAATATCTGAAGATCGTGGAACAAAAAGTGGGCGCAGGGCGTGTAGGGGATGTGTGTGTAGTTTGTGATTGAGGTGGTCAGCATTTGTTGGTCACCTCTCTTTTTTTGCCTGGCTTCTTGCCTGGCTTCTTGCCTGCCCTCTTGCCTGTCTACTCAGGTCGCCCAAGTTCAATCATCGATCAATCCGAATCAAGGGATATCCAGATCATTCCTGTAGTGCAGGCACTGACTAAGGCCATCTGGAGCAGCGATCCGCCGGGGGGATTGGGGCCATACCTACCTTGAGGAGATGGTCAGAAGAAAATTCAAGAAAAAAAGGAAGATCGTGGAACAAAACGAGGTAGAGGGCGTGTAGGGGATGTGTGTGTAGTTTGTGATTGAGGTGGTCAGCATTTGTTGGTCACCTCTCTTTTTTTGCCTGGCTTCTTGCCTGCCCTCTTGCCTGTCTACTCAGGTCGCCCAAGTCCAATCATCGATCAAGCCGAATCAAGGGATATCCAGATCATTCCTGTAGTGCAGGCACTGACTAAGACCATCTGGAGCAGTGATCTGCCGGGGGGGGTGAGGCCATAACTACCCTGCGGAGATGGTCAGAAGAAAATTCAAGAAAAAAAGGGAAGATCGTGGAACAAAACGAGGTGGAGGGCGTGTAGAGGATGTGTGTGTAGTTTGTGATTGAGGTGGTCAGCATTTGTTGGTCACCTCTCTTTTTTTGCCTGCCTTTTACCACCTGTAATATCCATCCAGCATAGGATTCGAGAACGAGTCCCCTGCTGAAAAAGCAAAATGAAGTTTGATTGAGCCTCCCCGAGGATCTGGGTAGTACGAACCGATCTGGTTGGCTGAAAAGATGGGCCAATCTTTCGGCCCGGTAACATTATTCTTTACGATTTTGCTTCAACCGTCATATCCTTGGCGACATGAACCCATACATCCTTCTCCTGACCGGCATGGCGGTGGTCATCAGCCTGATTCTTGGGCTGCGACTTCACGCATTTCTGGCGTTGATCATCGCGGCCCTGGTCGTCGCTTGGCTGACACCTGGTGACTTGATCCATCAATATGGACTGGCGCGGGGCATGAGTGAAGCGGCAGCACGTCAGTTGCAGGGAACCTTCTTTGCCGATCGGGTTGCCGAGGGATTCGGGCGAACCGTTGGCCAGATCGGTTTGATGATCGCCATGGCCTCGATCATTGGAGAGGGAATGTTACGGAGCGGGGCTGCCGACCGGATCGTCCGTTCGATCCTGCGCCTGGTTGGTGAAGAACGTGCGCCACGCGCCTTTGTCGCGAGCGGGTTTCTGCTTGGAATACCGGTCTTTTTTGACACGGTATTCTATCTGGTGATCCCGCTGATCAAAGCCGTCCGTTTGCGGAGTGGCCGCCACTATCTGTGGTATATTCTGGCCCTCATCGCCGGGGGATCGATCACCCACTCGCTGGTTCCGCCGACACCGGGACCGCTCTTTGTTGCGGCTGAGTTCAAGATCAGCATGGCGATGATGATTGGAATGGGGTGCCTGATCGGGATTTTCTGTTCCGCCGGCGGATATCTCTTTGCCAAATGGGCGGATGCACGGTGGAATCTGCCCCTGCGTGAGAGCCCAGAGTCGCTGGCGAGGATGGAGTCGCTCATGGCACGGGATGAGTCGGAGCTGCCCTGGACGTGGCTGGCGCTCCAGCCAATCCTCTTGCCGGTGCTGCTGATAGCGCTGGGGGCAAGCTTCCCGACACCAGTTCTGAAGGCACTCGGTGACAAGAATGTGGCGCTGATGATCGGGGCTACGCTGGCTGTCTGGTTGCTCTACCGTTGGGGGACACGTGAAGAGTTTGAGACGGGGATCAGGGAGGCGCTCGTTGGCGCTGGCGGAATCATCCTCATCACTGGTGCCGGCGGAGCGTTTGGAACGGTTCTGCAGCAGACCCATATTGGCGGGATGATCGAGAAGCTTCAGGCCTCTGCGGCGATACTTCCGGTCGCCTTTCTGCTGACGGCGGCGATCCGGAGCTCTTCCGGTTCGGCAACGGTCGCCATGATTACTACGGCCGGAGCATTTTCGGGCATGGCGCGGCCGGAGATACTGGGTTTCCATCCGGTCTATCTGGCCATGGCGATCGGTTGCGGTTCGAAACCGGTCAGTTGGCTCAACGACAGCGCCTTCTGGATCATGACCCGCATGAGCGGAATGACCGAGAAGGAGGGATTGAAGACGATCAGCCCGCTGATGCTGATCATGGGTCTGGTCGGGATCATTGTAACCATGATTCTGGCCCGGATCTTTCCCCTCGTCTGAGGGGCTGGAAGAGGAAAGGATGTACTGGTAATGGGAGACGATGGGCGACGCAAAAAAGTTGAGGATTTAAGAAGCGCGCGATGGCTGCGTCCGGATGATCTGCGGTCATTTGGACATCGATCACGACTGAAGCAGATGGGTTATGGCAGTGAAGACTATGCTGGAAAGCCGGTTATCGGAATTATCAATACCTGGAGCGATCTGACCATCTGCCATACCCATTTTCGTGACCGGGCGCAGGAGGTGAAGCGCGGAGTCCTGCAGGCCGGGGGATTTCCGGTTGAAATACCCGCCATGCCGGTCAATGAGATCTTCATGAAGCCAAGTCCGCTCCTCTACCGGAACCTTCTGGCCATGGAGGTGGAGGAGCTCTTGCGGAGCCAGCCGATCGATGGCGTAGTTCTCATGGGCGGTTGTGACAAGACGACCCCCGGGCTTCTGATGGGTGCCTTTTCGGTCAATCTGCCGCTGGTCTATCTTCCAGCCGGCCCGATGCTGCGCGGAAACTGGCAGGGGCAGACACTTGGCAGTGGCAGCGATGGATGGAAATACTGGGCGGAGCGTTGCGCTGGCAATCTCTCGACCGAGGACTGGAATGCAATCGAGGATGGGATCGCGCGCTCGCCAGGCCACTGCATGACAATGGGGACGGCCTCGACCATGACCGCCCTGGCTGAGACGCTCGGTCTGACACTGCCGGGGGCTTCATCGATTCCAGCCGTCGACGCGAACCATTCCCGAATGGCCTCCGCCTGTGGGCGAAGGATCGTCGAGATGGTCTGGGAAGATCTGAAGCCAGGTGATCTGCTGACGGCCGCATCCTTCGATAATGCAATCACGGTCGATATGGCAATTGGCGGCTCGACCAATGCGATCGTCCATCTGCTGGCGATGGCTGGCCGCGCAGGTATTCCACTCCAGTTGGGAAGATTTGATGAGATATCGCAGCGGACTCCGATGCTCGCCAATATCCGGCCATCGGGGCAGTTTCTGATGGAGGACTTCTACTATGCCGGTGGGCTGCGGGCACTTCAGGCGCAACTGACGAGCCTGCTCGACCTCTCATGTCGGACAGTCAATGGGAAGAGTCTCGGGGAGAATATTGCCGGGGCCCGGATCTTCAAGCCGGAGGTCATCCGGACATTCGACAACCCGGTCGCCAGGCAGGGTGGAACAGCGGTACTCTTCGGAAACCTCGCACCAGATGGGGCGGTGATCAAGCCGACGGCGGCGACTCCAGAGCTGCTGCAGCACGTCGGCCGGGCCGTCGTCTTCCGGGACTACAATGACATGGCGGCGCGAATCGATGATGAATCGCTTCCGGTCGATCCTGGTTCAGTGCTGGTTCTCAAGCACGCTGGCCCGCTCGGTGGACCGGGAATGCCGGAGTGGGGGATGTTGCCGATTCCAAAGAAGCTGCTCCGACAAGGAGTCCGCGACCTTGTGCGCATCTCGGATGCGCGCATGAGTGGAACCTCTTACGGTACTTGTGTACTTCACGTTTCACCGGAAAGTTTCATTGGCGGGCCACTAGCACTCGTCGAGGATGGTGATCTGATCGAACTTGATCTCGCCGGGAGACGGCTCGAACTCCGGGTCAGTGAAGAGGAGATGGCTCGACGTCGTGCGAGCTGGGTCAGACCGGCCCCCCATTATCAGCGTGGATACGGGGCGATCTTCTCTGAGCGGGTTCGCCAGGCCCACGAAGGGTGTGATTTCGACTTTCTCGAAGCCGGAGCCCCGACTCCAGAACCGGAGATCCACTGAAGAGAATTCTCTGATTGCCAGGCAGTACGAGGCAGAAATGGGCAAGGCGCTCGAGCCAATCAAATGTGTTGTAAAGTAGAAGGGAGCCGTTATGCAGTATCCGAAGACGCTGAAGAGGGTTGTGATCACCGGAGTCGGGTGTGTAACTCCGTTGGGGATCGGGCGAGAGGCTTACTGGCAGGCGACCCGGGAAGGACGGAGCGGAATCAAGACGATTACCCGCTTTGACGCTTCCGATCTGCCGGTACAGATTGCCGGAGAGGTCTCTGACTTTGATCCTGATCAGTATGTGCCGGCAAAGGATCGACAGCACGTCTCACACGCCGTCGCCTTCGCCATTGCCGCCGCTGAACTGGCCTTCCAGGATGCAGGTATCGATCCGCGGCAGTGGGATCTGGATGATCGGCGGCAGATCGGAATCGTCCTCGGAAGCGGTGGAGCGAGCCTGAGTTTTCTGGAGAAGCAGTACCGCTACTATTTCGCCAATGAGGCCAAACGGGCGAGCATCTATTCGATTCCGACTGCGACACCGGGTTCACTGGCCAGCGAGATCTCCATGCCCTTTGGGTTGAAGGGGTTCAGCCACCTTCTCTCAACTGGATGTACTTCGTCGACCGATGCCATGGCCTATGCCGCCCAGAATATCGCGACCGGACGGATCCGTTCCGTCCTTACCGGTGGTGTCGACGCGCCGCTTGCGCACAGCATCCTGCTCGGTTTCAGCGTCATGAAGGTGGTCACGACATCCTGGAATGATTCGCCGGCGCGTGGCTCCCGTCCCTTCAGTCGGGATCGGGACGGTTTCGTTCTTGGTGAGGGTGCCTATCTTCTTCTTTTTGAAGAGATGGAGCATGCGCTGGCCCGTGGCGCCCGCATCTTTGGTGAGGTGGTCGGTTACGGATCGACCTGTGACGCCCACCATCGGGTGAGGCTTGATGAGACGGGCATCGAGCCATCGCGGGCAATGTCCATTGCCATAGCCGATGCTGGAATTGCAACCGAAGAGATCGACTACATCAATCTGCACGGAACATCGACCGATCTGAATGACCGTATCGAGACCCGGGCTGTCCGGCTGGCATTTGGAGATCGCGCCGGAGAGGTTCCAATGAGTGCCACCAAGTCGATGATCGGCCATCCCCAGGGCGCGTCGGGGGCGGCGGGCCTGATCGCGACCCTCGGCGGTATGGCGGGAGGTTACGCTCCGCCGACGATCAATCTGGATGAACCCGATCCGGAGTGCGACCTTGACTACGTGCCGCATCAGTCACGGACACTCGATATTCGCCACGCCCTCTGCAACTGCATCGGTTTCGGGTCGAAGAACTCTGCCCTTGTCGTGCGCAGATTTGAAGGCTGATGATTGTTCCCGGAACCTGGTGGAGGTGTAATGCTACTGGAAAAGCTGTGGCGTGATTTTCAGCAGAGAAGTCGTGAACCCGAACTGATGGACGGATCAGATTATGGTCGCGAGGAGTATCTGGACTGTCTGGCCGATCTGCGAAGGGTCAACCGCTACCTTGGCGGCTATCGGTCACTGTCGAGACATCTCTTCCCACTCATCAGAGCACAGGCGATGCGGCGACCAGGGGAGGCGATACGGCTGGTCGACATCGGAACCGGCTCGGCTGATATCCCGCGGACGGTCGTCGACTGGGCACGAACCGAAGGGATTCCCGTCCAGTTTATCGTCGTCGATATCAATCATCTGGCCGCCTGTACTGCCGCCGATCAGGTGCAGCGATACCCGGAGATCAGCGCCATCCGGGCCGATGCGCTGGCACTTCCTTTTGCCGATGATGGAGTGGACTTCGTTATCGCTTCGCTCTTTCTCCATCACTTTGAGGATGAGTCGGCGGCCGCATTGTTGCGCAGTTTCTCGCGTGTCGCCCGGGAAGCATTTGTGATCAACGATCTGCGCCGACATCTGCTGGCCTGGATCTCGATCATTCTACTGGCCAGAATCTTTACCAGAAACAGGCTGGTCAGGAACGACTCGGCAGTCTCGGTCAAACGCGGTTTTACTGATCCGGACATCCACCGCATCGTCGAGATGGCCGGTGTCAAGGTGAGCGTGGTTCGCCACTTTCCATATCGTTATATTATTACAGGGAAAAGAGAGAGATGAAGACAGAAGAGGTTTTGCAAATATTTGAGCAGAATGAAGCGCTCCTGAAGGGCCATTTTCTGCTCAGTTCCGGCCTTCACAGTTCACGGTATCTGCAGTGCGCCCTCGTGTTGCAGCATCCGGTGGTGGCCGGCCGTCTCTGTTCGGCGCTTGCGGAAAAGGCGAGTGGGGACGGGCGGCTGGGTCAGGTCGATGCCGTCATGGCCCCGGCGCTGGGTGGAATAATCGTCGCTCACGAGGTTGCCCGGGCGCTTGGCGTCAGGGCGCTCTTCACCGAACGGCAGGATGGTGAGATGAAGCTGCGGCGGGGATTTCAACTCCGGCCGGGTGAGAGGATCCTGGTTGTGGAAGATGTGGTGACGACGGGTGGCTCGACCCGTGAGGTGATGGAGGTCGTACGCAAGTCGGGTGGAGTAGTGGTCGGGGCCGGCTCGCTGATCGATCGCAGCGGCGGAGCTGTCGATCTGGGTGTGCCTCGCCACGCCCTCGCCGTGCTGGAAGTTCCGGTCTATCAGCCGGACGACTGCCCACTCTGTCGTGAGGGCTCTGCGGCGATAAAGCCCGGCAGCCGGCCCGGCAGTCAGCCTGCCTGAAACTGAAGCAACGGGATAATTGGCTCATCGATGAAATACAGGGCAGTTCTCGCATATGAGGGGACGGCTTATGCCGGCTGGCAGAGGCAACTTAATCAGCCGACGATTCAGGCAAAGATCGAAGATGTTCTCAACCTGATCAATGGTCGGCCGGTCGTTGTTCACTCTGCCGGGCGAACCGACGCTGGTGTCCACGCCGTCGGGCAGGTGATCAGTTTCATTCTCGATCGGGAGTGGGATCCGCCGATCTTGTGCCGGGCGATCAATGGCAACCTTCCCGAGGACGTCCGAATCGTTGCCGTAGAGACCGCCGGGCCCGACTTTCATCCCCGCTTCGATGCGCGGTTCAAGACCTACCGGTACCAGATCGTGACGGCCAACGTCATGAGTCCGTTTCTGCGCCGCCAGGCCTTGCACTACCCGTACGCGCTGGATCGGCAACGACTTGTTGATCACGCCAATCAGCTTATTGGATGTCACGACTTTCGTGGCTTTACCGTCTCCGACTGTGAGGTAGTGACGACAATCAGGACGATCCATACGGTAGAGCTGCTGGAGAATGAAGAGACACTCTCCATCCATTTCACGGGAGACGGTTTTCTCCGGTATCAGGTTCGGACCATGGTTGCCGCCCTGTTCGAGCTGAATACCGATCGGCATGGTCGCTATGCGGCAAATAACATCCACTCGATGACGGAACTGATCGCAACTGGAGATCGAAGTCTCGTCGGGACGATGGCTCCAGCCCTTGGTTTGACGCTGATGAAAGTGGAGTATTAATATCTGGAGGATGAAAGCAGGTCGACCATGAAGGAAGAGTTTGCGGGAAAGGATGAGTTTGCCGGTCTTATTCAGCCCGGTTCGGCTGAAGAGAGTCTGCTCGCGCAGATCGACCCGGCCCGCCTTCCGCGTCACATCGCCGTCATTATGGACGGTAATGGCCGCTGGGCGAAGCGGCGCCTTCTCCCGCGGATTGCCGGTCATCGGGCGGGAGTGGAAGCGGTCAGGGTGGCGGTCGATGGCTGCGCCCGGCTCGGTATCCAGGCGCTGACACTCTATGCCTTTTCAGTCGAGAACTGGAAGCGTCCAGCGATCGAGGTTGAGGCACTCATGACCTTTCTCAAGGAGTATCTTCGCAAGGAGATCGACGACCTGCACCGTAACCGGATTCAGTTTAAGGCGATCGGACGACTTGGAGAGCTTGATCAGTCGGTGCAGGTTGAACTGGAGGCAGCAATCGCCAAGACGACCGGTAACGACGGGATGATCCTCAACCTCGCGCTCAACTATGGCGGTCGTGTCGAGCTGGTCGATGCCTTTCGGCATCTGCTCCGTGAATGTCTCGAGGAGGGGCGCTCTCCCGATTCGATCACTGAACAGGATATCACCCGATCACTCTATACTGCCGAGCAGCCAGACCCGGATCTGCTCATCCGCACGAGCGGCGAACTCCGGATCAGCAACTTTCTGCTCTGGCAGATTGCCTATGCTGAAATCTATGTGACCGATACTCTCTGGCCAGACTTCCGGCTCGCGCATCTTTTTAACGCAATCATCGAATATCAGAAGAGAGATCGTCGATTCGGGGGGCTCACACCTTCCCAGCTGGCAGTTGTCAGAGCAAACTAGACAGTGCGGGTACGGATCGGTGAGCGTCCAGGCTCAGCACTTCGGCCCGCAAGGATTGACCAGAACAATATGGCACGAGTACTGACGGCAATCGTCTTCATTCCCATCCTGATGACCGCCTTGTGGTTAGGCAGCCCACTCTGGTTTGTCGGCCTCAGTGGCGCCGCGATCCTGCTTGGACTTTACGAATACTGCTCTCTGGGGCGGGTTGGGGGAGTACTGACAGGGTCGATGGCCGCCCTGGCGCTACTGGTTGCCTTCTACTATGGCGAGCACGGCTGGATCCCGGCCATCCTCGCTGGAGTGACGATGGTTGAGCTGTTGCTGGCTCTTGGCCGGCAGCGCCATCTCGATGATCAGTCGGAGGCACTGCCGACCGTTGCCATCAGATTGACCGGTGTCCTCTACCTTGGGCTTCT
>CAIOZW010000494.1 GCA_903862855.1 uncultured Acidobacteriota bacterium | reverse complement strand
TCGAGAGCGGCTACGAGCGAATGCTGAAGAGCGAAGGGTCGGAAGAGGCCGAAGCGCGGTTGCTCAATCTGGAGGAACTCGTTAATGCCGCAGTCGAATCGGAGCAGCGTGGTGAGACGCTGCGCGACTTTCTCGACCACGCTGCCCTCGTCTCCGATACCGACCAGTACGAGGCCGAGGCACCAGTGACCCTCATGACCATGCACGCCGCGAAAGGGCTCGAGTTCCCGCTGGTCTTCATTGCCGGTCTGGAAGAGAACCTCTTTCCACATTCGCGATCCGCGGGTGACCAGGCGGCCCTCGAAGAGGAGCGGCGCCTCTGCTATGTTGCCATCACCCGTGCCGAGAAGTACCTCTATCTTTCTCACGCGCGGCTGCGCCGCGTCTACGGTGAGACGCTGCCGACGGAACCATCGCGGTTCCTCAACGAATTTCCACTCGAGCTGATCGAGGATCTGTCGCGCACGAACAGTTGGCTTGGAGCACGGCGCAAACCGGCGTCACCGGATAATCGCCCCAGCTCGACACCGGCCACACCGCGCGAAAACAGGTATACCGGACAGACCTACAACTCGGTCGATGGTGTGCGCGATTTCTTTGCACGACAGGGCAAGCAGATCGACATTCCGCATCCCACCGGGGGAAATAGCGGGTCACCTGCGCCGGGTAAGTCAAAGTCGGCCCAGCCGAGGACTGCATTGGACGACCAGGCCGGCGCGACCGGATTTGCCGTTGGCAGCCGGGTTCGACATCCCAAATATGGAGTTGGCCTGATCATCCGTCGGGAGGGTGACGGCGACAAGGCCAAATTGACGATCAACTTCCCGGGCTTTGGCCAGAAGAAACTGATCGAGAAGTTTGCCGGTTTGCTGCCGGCGTGAGAACAGGTATTCAAAAGACATGAGTTCAGAAGTAACCAGGATCGGTTTTGTCAGCCTCGGCTGCCCCAAGAATCTCGTCGACAGCGAAGTGATGATGGGGCAGTTGAAAGAACGTGGCTATGAACTGACAACGGAACGTGAAGCGGCCGATGTCATGGTCGTCAACACCTGCGGCTTTATCCAGACGGCGAAGGAGGAGTCGATCAGGACAATCCTCGAGATGGCCGAGCTGAAAGAGACTGCGCAACTGAAACGGCTGGTCGTCGCCGGCTGCCTGGTCGAGCGTTACCGTCAGGATCTGCTCAACCAGTTGCCGGAGGTCGACGCGGTGCTGGGAACGAGCGAACTGGAGAAGATCGTCGCGGCCGTCGATCCGGCCGCGGTCGCCGCACAGGATGCCGCTTTCGTCGCCTCGAATGCGTGGATGACGCGCGGGCTGCCGACCTACCTCTACGATGAGACGACGCCGCGCTTTCTCGCCACACCGCGCCACTTCGCCTACGTCAAGATCGCCGAGGGCTGTGACCACACCTGCGCCTTCTGCGCCATCCCGCAGATGCGCGGCAAATACCGCTCGCGTCGCGCTGGTTCGATCGTCCACGAGGCCGAGCAGCTGGCCGCCCAGGGCGTCAGGGAGCTGATCCTCATCTCGCAGGACTCGACCCAATATGGGCTCGATCTCGGGTTGAAAGACGGACTGGCCGATCTGCTCCGCGCCCTCTGCCGGGTCGAGGGGATCGAGTGGATTCGCATCATGTACACCTATCCCAATTCGCTCAGCGACGCGACGCTGCGCGTCATGGCCGAAGAGCCGAAAGTCTGCAAATACCTCGACATGCCCTTGCAGCATGCCAGTGCAGCGGTGCTGAAGCGCATGCGCCGCGGTGGGAACCGGCAATTGCTCGAGAAGCTGCTCGCCCGGGCACGGGATATCGTCCCTGGAATCGCCCTGCGCACGACCCTCATCGTCGGGTTTCCTGGTGAGACCGATGAGGATTTTGGCGAGCTGATGCAGTTCGTCAAGGATGTCGAATTCGATCGCCTCGGGGTCTTCACCTACTCTGACGAGGAGGGCACCCACGGCTTCGATCTAGACGAGAAGGTCCCGGCAACAACCATGCGATCGCGCCGTGCCAAATTGATGCGTGAGCAGGCAAAGATCTCCAAACGCAAGAACAAGGCGCTCATCGGTCGGCACTTTCGGGCCATGCTCGAAGGGG
>CAIOZW010000493.1 GCA_903862855.1 uncultured Acidobacteriota bacterium | reverse complement strand
GCCGTGGAGAGGCTCCAGGAACAGGGCGAATCGGTCTCGTGCGCCCATCTACGCTACCTCAATCCATTCCCCGCCAACCTCGGGGAGGTGCTGAAGCGCTTTGAGCGGGTGATCATCCCTGAACTCAACCTTGGCCAGCTGGCGCTGCTCATCCGGGCCCAGTTCCTCGTCGATGCCGTCAGTTACTCCAAGGTCAAGGGCAAACCGTTCAAGGTCTCTGAGATTGTCAGCAAGGTCAAAGAGTATCTGTAGGGGGCGTCTCCCGGCCCGCGCCGGGGTTCGTTCAGGCATTGGCGTCGGTAAATCGACGACCACTTAACAAATTACAAAGAAGATCAAAGATATGAGTGAGAACGGAAATTCAAATAATGGCGGTGCAGAGAGCCCGTTGGTCAAGCTGACCAAGAAAGATTTTCAATCGGACCAGGAGGTACGGTGGTGTCCGGGGTGCGGCGACTACTCGATCCTGGCCCAGGTGCAGAAGGTCATGCCTGACCTCAATCTGCCCAAAGAGAATATCGTCTTCATCTCGGGCATCGGCTGTTCAAGTCGCTTCCCGTACTACATGAATACCTACGGATTCCACACCATCCACGGCCGGGCACCGGCTATTGCGACGGGCGTCAAGGCCGCCAACCCCAGTCTGCAGGTCTGGGTGATTACCGGTGACGGTGATGCCCTCTCCATTGGCGGTAACCACTTTATCCACGCCCTGCGCCGGAATATCGATCTGAAGATCATCCTCTTCAATAACCGCATCTACGGTCTGACCAAGGGGCAGTACTCTCCCACCTCGGAGCTTGGCAAAAAGAACAAGTCGGCCCCGATGGGAACCATCGACTACCCGATCAACCCCCTCAGCATGGCCTTTGCCGCCGAGGCGACCTTTGTCGGAAGATCGATGGATGGAGATCCAAAACATCTTGCCACCATGGTCGAGCGTCTCGCTCACCATAAGGGATCGGGTGTCCTCGAGGTCTACCAGAATTGCAATATCTTCAATGATGGCGCCTTCAAGCCCTTTACCGAGCGCGATGTCCGCGATGAACGGACCATCTACCTCGAACACGGCAAACCACTCCTCTTTGGCAAGAACGGGGAGAAGGGAATCAGGCTCAATGGCGTTACCCCGGAAGTGGTCAATATCGGAGACGCAGGCGTTTCGGTTGACCAGCTGATGGTTCATGACGAAAATAAGGATGAGCCGAATCTGTCGTACATCCTCGGACGGATGCACTATCCGGAGTATCCGGTGCCGATGGGGGTCTTCCGGTCGGTCAGGCGTCCGACTTACGAAGAGATGCTCGAACAACAGGTCTCCTCCTCGATCGCGGCCAAGGGGCCCGGGAGCCTTGAAAAGCTGATCAACAGCGGCGAGACCTGGGAGATTCATTGATCGTTACTGAACTGGAGACGGGCACGGGGAAATATGTCTATACTTGCTGAAATCGTCAATGCTGTGAAAGAGGTGGTCGATGTGGCCAGATCTACTGCCCAGGGAATGAGCGTTACCCTGAGCCACATTCCGACCCGCAAAGAGACTGTCTGCTACCCGGATGAGCCGGTCAATATCTACCGTCGCTTCCGTGGTGAGCACTTTCTTGACGTCAATGAGGACGGCAAGGAGAAATGCGTCTCCTGCTTTCTCTGCGCGGCAGCCTGCCCGGCCGATGCGATCTACATTGAAGGCGCCGAGGATTCGCGCCCCTATGCCGAACGCATCAGCCAGGATCACCGTTATGCAAAGGTCTACCAGATCGACTATGGTCGCTGCATTCTCTGCGGCTTCTGTGTCGATGCCTGCCCGACCGATGCCATCAACCACGGCCACAACTTTGAGTGGGCGGTCTACACTCCAGGTGAACTGGTCAAGGATAAGAAATACCTCCTCGCCAACAAGTGGCGCGAGCCCGATGTTACGCCGAATGAGAATCAGCGCCATCTGGCACAACTGCAGAAGCAGGATAAGCTGAATATTGTCCTCAAATAGGCCGACCCAAAGGGGTGCAGAATCGCTGGGTATTCCTGGGCGAGCGGTGGATCGATCAAGGTCTCCGCTCGCCCTTTCTCTGTTATAAGCCTCCGGCGAGATCACACGAATGCCGGGGCGGTTCGCGAACCGCCCTCACACCCTTTATTTGCGTGTGGGATTAGTATCTGGCGGTCTCCAAATTTATTCACTATTACGTGATCACTGACATACTATGCTCCAAGCGAACATCCGCCGCCACATTTTCATGCATATTACGGTGAGTTTACGGCCATAGTGGATATCCGTTCCTGTGAGATCATCGAAGGAGACCTCCCTGGAAAGCAGACAAAGCTGGTTCT
>CAIOZW010000492.1 GCA_903862855.1 uncultured Acidobacteriota bacterium | reverse complement strand
CTTGACCCACTCGCTGAACACCGATTGGGCCGATTCTTCGGGTGAGGCGGCGAAGCACAATGGACTGACCGCCTTTGGTCGGCAGGTGGTTGAAGAGCTGAATCGACTTGGGGTGATGGTCGACGTCTCGCACGTCTCAGATAAGACCTTCTGGGACGCTCTGGCGATCAGCAAGGCGCCACTGATTGCCTCGCACTCGTCGTGCCGGGCGATCTCGGGCCACGCCCGCAACATGACCGACGAGATGATCAAAGCGCTTGCGGCAAAGGGAGGGGTGATCCAGATCAACTATCTCGACAGCTATCTGGATCAGACGCTCTTCGAGTACAGCCGGAAGGCACAGCCGCTCATGCGCGAAGTAATGAAGAAATATCCGGGGCGGGAAAATCAGGCTTTGTGGCGGGAGGAGGTTGCCAAGGTCTACGGGCCTGCACCCAAGGCGAGCTGGGAGAAGATCATCGAGCATATCGATCATGTGGTAAAGCTGGTCGGTGTCGAGCACGTTGGTCTGGGCTCCGATTTTGATGGAGGTCCAATGCCGGTCGGCATGGAGGATGTGACGAGGATGCCGAAGATCACCGAGGCGCTACTCCGCCGAGGTTACAAGGAGGCGGATATTCGCCGCATTCTTGGCGGGAACACGCTGCGTTTGATGCGCGATGTCGAGAAGGTCGCCAGGCAGATCAAATAGAAGGGCAGGCAGGACGGAACCACATGGCACCAGGCAGGATAATCATAGAAATTGACGAGCTGGTTGAAGTGCGTGAAGCCTTGCGACGCGAGGGGCGGCGAGTGGTCTTCACAAATGGTTGTTTCGATCTTCTCCATCCAGGGCATGTCAGATATCTGGCGCAGGCGCGGGAGCTCGGGGATATTCTGATCGTTGCACTCAACAGTGACCGTTCAGTGCGCGAGCTGAAGGGGCCAGCGCGGCCGATCCTCAAGGAGGATGAACGTACCGAGGTCATGGCGGCGCTGGGGTGTGTCGACTATGTGACCGTCTTCGATCAACCGACTCCGCGTGAATTGATTGCCCGGGTTCTGCCGGATATTCTGGTCAAGGGTGGTGATTGGGGAGTTGGCGAGATAGTCGGGCGGGCTGAGGTCGAGGCGGCAGGTGGAGCAGTCTACAGTCTGCCGTATGTCGAAGGTTGCTCGACCAGTGACATCATCACAAGGATCAAAGAGAGGTTCTGTCCGGAGAGAGTAGAGAAGTATTGATCTACCGTTGAATAACCAGTCGGAGAAGATCAGGCGGGTAATGGACATAAGATATCTGGAGGATAGTGATTCCTGGAGACAGTTGGTCGCGGATGTGAAGGCCGGACAGCGGGTAGTCTGTCTGGCTGGCCTCGTCAATGGTGCCAAGGCACTCATTCTGGCGCGGTTGCAGAAGGCGACCGGGCGTCGTCTCGCCGTGGTGGTCCGGCGCAACAAAGATCTGGAGAGCCTTGAACCCGATCTGCGATTCTTTCATGGCCTGGTTAATGGAGAAGATCGGGGAGAGGCGGATGTCTTCAGCCTTCCGGGAGCGGAACTTGATCCATACAGTGGAGCCTCTCCACACGCCGAGCTGCTCGAGGAGCGAGCGCTGGCGCTGTGGCGATTGGCAGAGGGTCACGGTCAACTGGTTCTGCTCACTGCCCGCTCGCTTTTGCAGCGGATAATTGCTCCGGATGATGTGCGGCAGTCAGT
>CAIOZW010000491.1 GCA_903862855.1 uncultured Acidobacteriota bacterium | reverse complement strand
TAGCTGGCCGGATCGAAGAAGGCGAAGGTATCGTTCTCTCCGAAGGTCGGCTCGATAAAGTAGAAACGGACACCATAATCGAGTGTCAGCCGGCTCGTCGCCTTCCAGTTGTCCTGCACGAACCACTCGATGTTGCGGTAACGAGCGTGACCGGAGAGCTTGGCGTTGGCTTCTGTGTATGCATTGACCGAGCCGATCAGCGCATTCGCGAAGGGATGGCCGGTGTTGAATGGATTGTTGGCATTGTTATCGAAGCTGAAGGTGCCATTGAAGGCCGAGGAGCGGGCTGCATTACGCGTCGTATACTCGAGGTAGATACCCGCCTTCAGGTTATGCTTTCCGGCAATCTTCGAAAGGTTATCCGAGACGTTCCAGATATTGTTGGTTCCAAAGAATGGAAAGCGCTGTTCGATATTGAACTGCGGTGCATTGGTTACGCCGCCGAAGGTTGCGTTCGGGATGAGCCGCAGTGGATTGATCCCCGGATAGAACTGCGGCAACGTCGAGAGGCCGAGCTTGGTCCGGTCATTCTTGTCGATTCCCGCCTGGTTGAGCGGGCTGACAGTCTGCAGGGCACGGTTGATACCAAAGGTCGTCTCATTGGTCAGCGTCGGGCTGAAGGTATGGATCAGCGTGCTGACTACGCCCCGGCTCTCGATCTGATAGGCAATCGGAAACTGCGGCCAGACGTTCGAGGCGAGCACGAAGTTGAAGTCGCCCTTGTAGGCCTCATAGTTCTGAATGCCGCGTGAATAGAAGGTCGTCTTGTCAGAGATGTTCCAGTCGATGCGCAGAATCTCTTCGCGCCGTGGCTGGTCGACCGTGCTCTGGAAGACGCTGTTGAAAGCATAGGTTGGTGAGTTGAAGTTCGGCAGCGGGAAGAGGCTGAGCAGCTTCTGCCCGTTTACGTCGATCCGATTGGCAGGAATCTTGTTGACCACTCCACCGTCACTGAAGCAGGCCGTCTGATCAGTCGCACTGCAGTTACCGGTCTTGAGTGGATCACGAATCCAGAAACGGTTCGGGACACCCTGTGCGTTGACTCCCGAGTAGCTCTGGGAGAAATCACCCGCCCGCTCCGCGGCGGTCGGATAGGTCAGCGTTCCCTGACGTGTCGGATAGTTGCGGGGGAGATACTCCTGCGACCAGAAGAAGAAGAGCTTGTCTCTGTTCTTGTTGAAACCGGTTCCGGGAATGATCACCGGACCGCCAATGTTTCCTCCCCAGTAGTTGAAGCGATACCGCTGCTTGGCGATGCCTCGCGCATTGTTGAAGAACTCATTGGCATTGAACTGCTCGTGACGCTTGAAGTAGAAACCACCACCGTGGAAGTCACGGGTGCCATTCTTGATGACGACGTTGATCGTTCCGCCACTGCTTCGACCATACTCGGCCTGGTAGTTGGTGAGCAGAACCTTCACTTCACCAATCGCGTCAAGACCTGGCGCGAGGTATGGTCCACCCATCGACCCGGTATCGAGACTCGATACCCCATCGAGTGTCAGATTGAGCGTTCCGCCCCGGTTACCATTGATC
>CAIOZW010000490.1 GCA_903862855.1 uncultured Acidobacteriota bacterium | reverse complement strand
TCGAAGCCCGGAGATGCTTCTTCGGGTCACGGAACTGCTCCAGAAATCCCGGACTGAATCGGAACTCTGGAGCAGAAAAAAGACTCAATGAACGACTGGATTACATTTCTACTCGATTTTTCAATTATAATTGTCAGCACGCCGACAATTAGAATCAGACTAAGCTGGAAGGCACAAAATGGCTGACATCTCACCAGATACGGGATCTGAAATTCTCCGCGCCACCGCCTTGACAAAGTCTTTTGCCGGAGTTCAGGCACTTCGTAACGGTTCCTTGTCACTCCGGACTGGTGAGATTCACGCGTTGGTTGGTGAGAACGGGGCTGGCAAGTCGACCCTTGTCAGAATTGTCTCCGGTGCCCTTGCCCCGGATGATGGAGAGCTTTTTATCGGCGGCAAACCGGTCGATCAGTTTTCTCCACTCCGGGCACGTGAACTGGGAGTCTCGGTCATCTATCAACAGCCGGCGCTCTTTCCGGAGCTGTCGGTTGCCGAGAATCTCGCCCTTGGTCTGGAGCCCCCCTCACTCTGGCGCAAAATCGATCACGCTCATCGCACGGCGCGGGCGATTGAACTGCTCGACCGGGTTGGAGCAGGCATCGATCCGGCGCTTCCGGTACGTCGGCTGAGTATGCCCCAGCAGCAATTGGTCGAGATCGCCCGGGCACTTGGGCGATCGTCAAGAATCCTCATTCTTGACGAACCAACTGCCTCACTCTCCGAGCGCGAGGTCGAGAAACTTTCTGCTATCTTGAAGGAGCTCCGCCGCGAGGGAATCGCCATTGTTCTCATCACCCACCGCATGAACGAGATATTCGCTCTCGCTGATCGGATCACGGTTCTCCGGGATGGAGAGACCGTCACGACCTTGCCGATTGGGGAGATCGACCGGCCGGGGCTGATACGACTGATGGTTGGTCGAGAACTCTCGACGGTCTTCCCGGCCCGCCCACCTGGCCTTCGGGAGGGAGTGGAGGTTATGAGGGTCGAGAACCTGTCGAGTCGGGCCCTGGGGCTGAATGATGTCTCCTTTAATCTGCGGGCCGGGGAGATTCTTGGCCTGGCCGGACTGGTTGGAGCTGGCCGCTCAGAACTTGCCCAGGCCATCTTCGGCCTCCATCCGATTGACGGAGGAAGGATCCTCATCCGTTGTCCAAATCGGCCCGGTCAGGAGGAGATCCTCGATGAGGTGGTCATCTCCTCGCCAGCCAAGGCTATCGCGGCTGGCCTTGCATATGTCCCAGAGGATCGTCGACGCCATGGTGTCATCCCCGAGTTGTCGATTGCCGTCAACAGCACTCTGGCGGTTCTTCCACGCCTTGCGCGGGCCAGCCTGATCGACCTCGCTGCCGAGCGACAATTGGCCGTAGACTTTGCCACCCGCCTCCAACTCAAGACCTCGTCCCTCTTTGCCCCAGTCGCCACACTCTCCGGTGGCAACCAGCAGAAGGTTGCCCTGACACGATGGCTCGCTACCAATCCAGGGATCCTGATTCTGGACGAGCCAACTCAGGGAATCGATGTTGGAGCGAAGGCTGAAATTCATCGAATCATGCGCGATCTGGCCGGTCGGGGAATGGCGATCATCATGATCTCATCTGAACTGCCGGAGATCCTGGGCATGAGCGATCGCATTCTGGTCATGCGCGGAGGATCCGCCGTGGCGACATTTGACCGGAGTGAGGCGTCACCTGAAAAGATCATCTCTCTTGCCCTGGGCCATCAACCAACGGACTGATCCTGGTGATCAGGTCAGAATTTGATCCACCAGTGGGTCACCCTTCAGATAGCGCCGAAGATTTCCGAGAAAGTGGTCGAGCAGCACTCCCTTTTCCCGTCCATGACCACCGGCGGTATGAGGAGTGATCAGGCAGTTTGGCGCAGTCCAGAGTGGGTCATCCGCCGGCAGAGGCTCCGGGTCGGTCACGTGGAGTGCGGCGCCGGCCAGATGGCCTGTTTCGAGGCTGCGACGGAGAGCCTTTTGATCGACCGTCACGCCACGTCCGATATTGTAGAAGATTGCGCCCGGCTTCAATTGAGCAAAGAATTGCTCATTGCAGAAACCACGCGTCGAAGGGCTTGCCGGCAGAATATTGATGACATGATCGGCACGAGCCAGTTCACCCGCCAGCCCATCTTCTCCGACCATTGTTATGCCCTCACGCCCATCAGGGCGGCGGCGATATCCGCAGATCTCCATCTGGAGCGGGGCAAGCAGTTCGGTTACCGTGCGGGCGATCGTCCCATAGCCGAGCAGAATCGCTCGTTGGCCCATCAGAAGTCTCGATTCAGCTCGCAGGGTCGCCATGGGCCAGGAATGGTCACTCGATTGTGCGATCATTGCTCCCGGAAACCGCCGGGCCATCGCAAATATCATGGCCAGCAGGTGCTCGGCGCAGGGTTGGGCATAGACCTGCGAGCTGTTGGTGATTGTCGGTCCACGCTCCGATAGGATCAGCCGCAGATCGACGCGGTCATATTTTTCATAACCAGCGCTGTCAAGCTGCACCCAGCGGAGCTTTGGAGATCTCATGACTGTCTCAACGTCGGGTTGACCAAAGGCGATCTCGGCCGATTCCAGATCCTCGGGTTTCGAACTCAGGGATGCTCCAATAGAATCGATCTCACGGTTGAGTCGGTTCTTTTCATCCGCACCCAGAGTCGTGTTGATCCATATTTTCAATTGTTGGTTTTCCATATTCACTCTAAAATCGATCGATTGGTACTAACGTAATTTTTCAACAAAATATCACGATTACCATTCGGTGTCATAACTGGATCGGTATCTCAGCAGGAGGCGTCAATAATGGGTGGAAGATTTGACGGTAAAGTGGTCTGGATTACGGGGGCATCATCGGGAATCGGGGAGGCTCTGGTGAGGGCTTTCAGTGCGGAGGGGGCCCGGGTAGTCCTCTCTGCACGTCGCGAATCAGAGTTGCGCCGGGTCGCCTCATCCTGTTCCGGGCCCCAGGACAATCTCTATGTTCTGCCACTCGATCTTGACCAGGCCGACCATTTTCCATCACTGGCCCGACTCGTCGAGAAACGATTCGGTCGGATCGATATTCTTCTCAACAACGGGGGGATTGGCCAGCGTGGCTCGGTCGTTGAGACGCTGATGGAGGTCGATCGTCGAATAATGGAGACCAACTATTTTGGTACCATCGCCCTTACCAAGGCAGTTCTACCCGCGATGATTGCCCGTCGTTCTGGTTCAATCGTCGTCATCAGCAGCCTGATGGGGTACCTTGATACACCTCTTCGTTCGGCCTACGCAGCCTCCAAACACGCCCTCCAGGGATACTTTGACTGTCTGCGGGCGGAGATCGCCGGGGACAATATCGATGTGGTAATGGTCTGTCCAGGATTTGTCAGAACAGAGATCTCACGCCACGCCCTGACGCCAACTGGCCGGAAACACGCGCAGATGGATCGGGCTCAGGAGCGCGGCCTATCAGCTGAGAAGTGCGCTGCCAGAACCCTCGATGCCATTGCTGCTCGACGTCGCGAGGTTCTCATCGGCGGTCTCGAGGTCCTGGCTGTTCCACTAAAAAGATTCTTGCCCGGGCTCTATGCGACAATCGTCCGGCGTGTCAGACGGTGAATCGGTCGACGTCATTGACCATGGACTTGACTGATCAGGAATTGAGCCGTTCGCGGCCCACTTGAGAGGCAATCAGATCGTCCTCTTCATAGCTACGGAGCAGTCTCTGCGCATTGGCTGAATCCGTTGCCGGATCGATCCAGGCCTCCTCGTCAACCCGACTCAGAATGGCCGGCATCCGGTGGTGAAACTGCTCCATCAGCCTGTTTGGCTCAACGGTTATGATGGTGAATGTCCGCCTGGTCCTGCCGTCCGGGGCTACCCACTCTTCCCAGAGTCCGGCCAGCGCCATCAATTCTCCATCATTTCGCGCCACTTCGACGATCCGTCCGGAGAGTTCTCCTCTCTTTGGCCACTCATAGAATCCATCAACAGGAACCATGCACCTTCTCTTTTTGAGTGCTTCGCGGAAGGATGGTTTGCTTGCGATCGTCTCTGCCCGGGCATTGATCATCCGGCTGGCCATCGAATCGTCTTGCGCCCAATGCGGAATCAATCCCCAGTGGCAGATGATCATCCGGCGCGATTTGTCCATAATCACTACAGGAACAGGCTGGGTTGGTGAGATATTGAACTCCTGAACCCCGGCTGCGGCGAGGGCCGGGACTTCAAAACGCCGTCCGACCTCCTCCGCCGTGTGATGTCGATTGAATCTGCCACACATATTCTGCCTCACCACTCAACCTGATCGTTGTCAATCCGATCCATATACCAAATTCAATATCTTAATGATCCGCCGTGTCAGTTTACCAAAGTGCCGCGCAATTGCTATAATTCATTTTTGGTATCTGGTCAGTCTCAAGGCTGACCGTTGCCGTTATAGTACTCAATTCTCGGCCAGGGAGATAGGTTTGCTTCTGACGCAATTCAAGATTCTTTTGCTGAAAGGTGTTACGGTCACTCTTGTCATCGCACTTCTCACCGTGTCAACCCCGTCGCAGGTTAAGACTCGCCCCCAATCCAGGAGTGTCAATTCGGTTAACCAGCCCCCCTCGACTCCCACTCAAACTACTCTGCCTTTTGGTCAGAACGAAGCCCAAGGGGATGCGATGGCCGAGTCCAGGACTCGTCTACTCGATGCCTCCCAAACCTATCGGCTCAGTCTCGTCAAACTAATGGTACTTCAGACGCAGGATGTCGAACGTGCACGTAACGCTCTTGCTCGTAACCAGAAGCTGCTCGAGATGGGGCTGATACCAAGAAGACAGCTTGAGACATCGGAACAGGAGTTGAATGAAACTCTCTCAAGGCAGACTGAAACTGCACGTCAGCTCGAGTCGGTCGATCATCTTGTTGCTGAGGTTCACGCATCCGAGCTCAGTGCTTCCATTACCAGCAGCTCGTTGCCCGCTGGAGCACCTCTGATCCGTTATGTTGGAAACTCTCGTTGGACGATGGCCGACTCGACGAGAGTGGATGCATTTTATCGTCTCAAGTTTGGCCGATCACTCCCGATCAGTGCTTATGGTCAGACCGAGACACACCAGCGACTTGGGTTTGATCACCATGAGGCCATCGATGTGGCAATCCATCCTGATTCTCCGGAGGGGCAGGAGCTGATTCTCTATCTACAGTCGCAAGGGCTCTCTTTCATTGCCATTCGTGAAGCGATTGCTGGTTCGGCAACCGGTGCTCATATCCACATCGGACCATCGTCCCGCCGAAAATCGTTGGCCAGATAACCGCTCTCAACCGATCTTTCCAACAATTTCACCAATTGGCAATGCGGGCCAATGCTGCAAGGCCTGTTGGTCTCTGCTATATTTCCAACCGTCGCCAAATGGACCATTTGGTCTATGTCCCGTTGATGATCCAATAAGGTCGTCGCACTTGCCGGTCTGGCAGATGCAAGATTCATCCTGGAGAGGATTTTATGAAAAAAGAGCTTTTAATAACACTTTCTCTGACAGCATCTCTGGCACTTTCAATCAGCTCTCTGTCATCCTGTGGGAAAGCTCCACGAAGCGGTGCGGCCCGAGTCTCTCTCCCTTCAGGTGGAACGGTCGATCTGGAGTTGGTCAACCTGCCAGGCGGAACATTCCAAATGGGATCATCAAAGGGGGCCGAGACTGAGAAGCCGGTTCACAGCGTGACTGTCAATCCTTTTGCGATCGGCAAGTATGAGGTGACCCAGGCGCAGTGGGAATCGGTGATGGGTGAGAGTAATCCCAGCACCAACAAGAGCAGCAAGGATCTTCCGGTCGAAAATGTCTCCTGGAATGATATTCAGTCATTTCTACGCCGCCTGGGTAACGGCTATCGCTTGCCAACCGAGGCAGAGTGGGAGTACGCTGCCCGAGGTGGCAAGGCAGGCGAGTTCTATTTTGGCGAGGATGCGGCCAAATCGGGAGAGTTCAGCTGGTTCAATGGAAACTCGACCACGACCCATCAGGTTGGAACCAAGCCTGCCAACCCCTTCGGCCTCTTCGATATCTATGGTAACGTCTTCGAGTGGTGCGAAGATGACTGGTTCCAGACCTATGACGGTGCCCCAGTTGATGGCCGAGCCTGGATTGCAGCTCCAAGAGAGTCAATGCGGGTACTGCGAGGGGGCAGCTTCAGTGCTGACGAGGTCAGTGCACGCTCGGCCGATCGTGCCCGCAATGATGCGGGTTACCGCTCGGCGGATGTCGGATTCAGACTCGCCAAGTCTCTGCCTTAGCAGCTCTCGGCTCAAGCTAATCGATCAAATCGACACCCCCGGTGTCTCTCATCGAAACACCAGGTTTGGAAATGGTTCCTATGAAAAGAACGCCACTGATTCTGTCCATTCTGACCCTGCCACTCATTATGCTGCTTTTTTGCGTTACCGATGCGAAAGCTCAGGAACGGATCGAGGAGTGGCGTGGTCGGACGATCCTCGTCTTCACACCCCATCCGGATGATGACCTTTTTGGGGCTGGAGGAACTCTTGCGCTTCTGGCACGCAATGGCAACAAGATCCATATCGTCATCTACACCAATGACAATAAGGGCTCCTTCGATCTTGAGATGACCAGTGAACGACTCGCCCGAATTCGTAAAGCTGAAGAGGAGTCGGCGATGGGATTGCTTGGCATTCCAAAGGAGAACATCATCTGGATGGGGTACGAGGATGGTGAGCTCGAGTATGCCGAGCCGAAGATGCTTTGTGGCCGGGCGGCTAAATATATTCGCCAGTTTCGCCCGGACGTCGTCTTCAGTATCGACCCGGGAGAGTGGTATGACCGCTGGCACAAAACCGATCACCGCATGGCAGCTTTCAACACAGCTGATGCCATCCGGGCAGCAGAGTTTCATCTCTACTATCCTGAACACCTTCTGGTCGACGGGCTCAAACCCTGGCGTGTTCCGCTGATGTTGTTCTACTATGCTGAAAGCGAGGCAAACTACTGGGTCGATATCAGCCCAGTCATCGACCTAAAGGCGGAGGCGGTCAGTCGACACGTCAGTCAGTTTGAGCCATCCATCTCAAGGTACCGCCAGGACTGGGATCCGCAGACGCTCAAAACTTTTCTCGAAGGGGTCAAGTCCCGTGCGGCAAAGAGAGATGGTCGTTACGTTGAGGGATTTCGCCGTGCTACCGGGTTCAATCCACGTTAACCATGTGGATCTGCTACAGTAATCTCGATCGTCATTGCTCTCGTGCAACTCTCTCCTAACGGAACCGATGGGCAAACGATTCTGACGCCAAGCATCCCCGGAATGCAATCCTGGGTATGCTTGGCTATCCTTTCGTTATAATAACCTTCAATGGAAACACGTGTTGCCAAGCGCCT
>CAIOZW010000489.1 GCA_903862855.1 uncultured Acidobacteriota bacterium | reverse complement strand
GCCGATCTCAAAGACTGAGCCGCCACTCTGCGGTTGCCAGCCCATATCGAGGGTGTGGTTGACCTCACCATTGTTTCCGGTCGTCACCGAGATGACTCCGTTGCCTCCGGTGAGAACGGCATCGGAGTCGCGGAGATCGGCGTCAGTGATGGTTCCCTGACCGGTGTTGGCGGTCGTCAGACCTGTGTAGCCAAGGCCCTGCATCTGGGTCTGCGAGACCCGAATTTCATAAGGGGTGTTTGGCAGCAGGCCGGTGTTGAAGAGATACCGGCCTTCGCTGTTGGTGGTGACCGATGATCCGACCTGGACCCCTCCCTGAAAGAGAGAGACCTGGACACCGGCAATACCCGCCTCGCCCGGATCCTGGACTCCGTCGCCATCGGTATCGGCCCAGATCCGGTTGCCGATCTCGATGTAGTTGATCAGACCGCAACTGAGCTCGACGTCTCCGAGACCTGACGATTTTCCAAGCTGTGTCGATTGATCATCTCCAAGGCTATAGAGGACCAGCGAGTGTGACTGTGCACCATTGGTATTACTGAGGTAGCGAAATCCGCCGGCATTTACCTGGGCTGTCTCCCCGCTCTTTTCGTCGCGTGGATCCATGGCGGTCATGACGACTTCACCGGAGCCCGGGAGAACGGCCAGTCCACCCATGGCGATCTCGGTGTGCGGATCCAGCCCACAAAATGTGCGAGGAGGGGCGGGAGCACCAGGATAGGCGAAGTTGTCGGCATAGAATTCGCCAAAACCGGGGCCTTCGTTGTTGCTGGTCGATGAACCGGTCAACGATCCGACCCTTCCGCCATTCTCGAGAATGAATGAACTGCCGGCGATCATGCCACGAAGAATATCGCCACCGACCGCATTGGTGTAAAACGTATCGCCGGTCAGATTTCGTGAGCCGCTGAACTGAATCGGACAGAGGATGTTGTCGCTGATCGTCATCGCTCCCTGTCGGTCGATCCTGTTGCTGGTCGTCGCGAGGGTCGTTGTTCCAGCCGCGACCGGCGCATAGTTTGCGTTTCCGAGCTGGAGACCGGAGCGGTCGCCAATACTGAGGATGATCGAACCGTCGACATCGATCTCGATGTCGGAGAGCATGGGAACGGAGGTGATGAGTAGTGCCGCAGTGGTCGATGTTACCGTGAGCAAAGGACCCGGACGAATCTCCAGATCAAAGAAGTTGTCGGTCCAGGTTCTCCACATCTTGACTGAATCATTGCCGGTGAGGTCTTTGAAGACGCCGTGCGCGTATCCCTTGGGATAGGTGAGGGGAAAGTCGAGCACCGTGGTCCAGGCCTGGGTATTCCAGGCGCCACCAGCGAGGGGTATCCGCAGCACCTTGGCTCGCAGATCGGAGCGGGTTCCGGTGCTGCCATCGCAGACTCCGCCGACATAGGCGAAATCTCCGGTCACTTTGAGGGCCGATGGTCGCCAGGCCCCGTTTGAGCAGGTCACGGCGGGCGCAGTATCCTTGGAGAGGAGATTGGCGGCCGTCGGCCTCGTGGCGGTATTGGCAGGATCGTATCCGGAGATGTCGACTGAGTAGAGCAGCTTGTCAAACTGGTTGACAAAGAAGAGCGTGTTGCCATTCGGAGTCAGATCGATATCACCAATGCCGACCTTGCCGATGCTCGCAAAGGAGTCGATATCACGACTGGGCTGGGTCTTATCTCCGACGAGCCCGCGTGCGGTGTTGACGGTTGCCCCGTTGGTTCCGTCAAAGACCGCGCCGGTCGGGGCGACGGCAACGCCAAGCTGATTGATCACGCTCCAAGAGTCGACGACATTTCCGGTCCCGCTGATGGTGTTGCTGCTCGAACTGGGGTTGAGAACGTAGATGCCACCCAGACCGCGCGGTCCAAATCCGCTG
>CAIOZW010000488.1 GCA_903862855.1 uncultured Acidobacteriota bacterium | reverse complement strand
TTCATTCGAACGTGGAGAGTGCGGCCATCCCAAGCCTTGCCGCTGGAACATTTATAGCACACTTTTCGAGAGGTTCGAAATTCCTGCCAAGACAGGTCACGGAATTATTCTGACGATTGGGACTCGGCATTGATTTTACAAGGTTTAAGTATTGCGAGCGGTCACGGGGTAAGCGTCATCGGTCCCGCGCTCGCGATGAAAAGAAGTCTCAGACAATGACCGCAATCCGGTCGATTTCACCCTCCGGCAGCGCCCTTCCGAGGGTTTCGATACTCTGCCGGCCACGATTCTCGGCCGGGCCGATATTGATCAGCATGACCTGATCCTCACGTTGGTTGATGATATCGCTCAAAGCATCGATCATCAATACTCTTTCGCTTGCGGAAAGATCGCATTGAAAGACCGAATACTGCAGTGGGTCACCGTAGCCCTTCATGGTCCGGAAGATTCGCCGGAGGCGTTTAGGGTCACTGATATCGTACGTCACAATATATCTGATCCGCATGGCCATTCACCTGGTAAAGAAAGATGGATACTTCGGGATCTCACCTTGGAGAAGCCGTGACAGGAGCCTGGCCTGTACCTCGAAGACGCGGCGATAGCTGACGGCGTAACCGAAGATTGGATGGATGACAAAGCTGTCGAGACGGCGTTCGTAGGCCTCGATGACTCGCTTTCGCCCACTGTCGGTGAGGGCGCAGGCACCGCCGCGGGTAATGAAGTCGATTGGTCTAATCTCGCCATTGTTGATCAATCCAATGGCGACTGAATCTGCCAGGAGGGGGCGGAACTCCTCCATCAGATCGAGAGCGAGCGCCGGGCGACCATAGCGTGGTTGATGGTAGAAGCCGAGATAAGGATCGAGTCCGACTCCGACCAGGGTGGCGACAAGATCCTTGACGAGCATGGAGTAGAGGAAAGAGAGCAGCGCATTCACGGGATCCCGCGGCGGGCGTCGATTGCGTGTCTCAAAATTGAATTTTGTTGTGCCGCCGGCATCATTGGCCTTGAACATGAGGGAGAAGTTAGCGAAGTATTCACGGGCGGCACTGCCTTCGATGCCGAGTAATTGTTCAAGGCTGGCGGCCTGTTCAGCGCGGCGGCGGGTTTCGGCGAGGCGGTGGAGAAGGCCGTCTGGAAGGTCGCGTGAATTCCGGCGCAGCAGGGTACGTTGATTGCGAATTTTGCCGGCAACAATGGCGCGAGCCACTGCAAGGCAAAAAGCAGGATTATCGGCTGCTCTGAATTGGCGGCGACGCAATTCAATGTTCTTATGCGTCGGCGGCGTGGTGATGGCATTCAACCAGCCTCCATATGACAGATGGATGATTGGCACATCACGACTGGTCAGTTCGCGCATGGCCTGAGCAGATATCTGGACGTTACCAAACAGACTGAGTTGAGCTGTCTCGAGGAGACGGGCCTCGTTGACGGCAGTGCCTTTGTCACGAATTTCCAGGACTTCACCTTTTAGGCCGACACTGAATCCCTGGCCCTGAACGTAGACTGCCAACCGGTCATCCCGCGCCGGGGTGAGTCTGCGCGGTTCTGGTAATGAAGGCAATGCGGGGGAATGATCTGTCTGGTTATTGTCTTCATTGGTTATGGCACTTTCACTCAAAAGATTGGTTTCATCAGGCAAGCAGATTCCAACGAGTGAACAACGGGGGCATTTGTTGGAGTTGCGGAGCGGAGGAGGGATATGTTCGCCCTGGCACAGTCGCCGTGCCTGATCGAGCAGCTCGATTGTTCGCGAAATCAAGTCATCGGTAAATTCGATCCTAACACGTGACTGGGAGGCTGCGAAGTAGAGGATACCATAGTCACAGAGGTATCCATTTTCTCGAAGGAGAAGTCCCTGAAGACAGACCTGAACCCGTTCTGGTTCCCAGGCGCCCTCGGGATGATCGGGGGCGCTGCCTCGTTTGTAGTCAACTGGCACGACCCAGCCATCACTGGTTTCAAGCAGGTCGATTCGAGCAATGGCCCCGAGACGTTCAGAGCCAACCGTGATCGATCGGGAGTGGAGCCGGGTTTCGGGGGTCAGTTCATCGGCTGCCGGCATCGCCCCCTGTTCACGGTCGACCCGGCGATGTACAAAACGACCCTCGAGTGTGTCGGCACTCTCCGCCCACTCCTGCTGGACATACTCCAGATAGAAGAGG
>CAIOZW010000487.1 GCA_903862855.1 uncultured Acidobacteriota bacterium | reverse complement strand
TCACTCGTCACCGAAAGATTTGGATCAAGGGTCTGAAGACAGGAAAAGAGCGAGAGTTCTCTTCAATGAATGCAATTATCGACAATGGCGCGTGGGAGGTCTATCAGGACAGCATTTACATCATCACAAAGAAAGGCGCGTCACTGCCGACCCTCTTTCGGCTCAATCTGACTGGCAATTTGCAACTTGGAAATATTGAAAGGGTTCTCGACTTTGACCTGCATCCTATCGACCTCGATCATCGAGTGGTGATCTCACCTGATGGTCGATCTATGGCCAACACGAACGCCTCCTCAAGATCAAGTGAGATCAGTTTTCTCAACTATCTTAAATAAACAGTCTGCGTGATCGGTCGCCTGGCCATTACCTTCTCCACAATCTCTCCGGATAGAAGAGCACCTCGTGGTTGAACCTGTCGAGCAGGTACTCTGTAAATGGTTTCAACCTCCAGCCCTCGACGGTTGACAGTTCACCCAGTGAACCAAGTCTGAGGTTGATGGAGACGTACCGTCTATCTGCGGAGACTCCAATCCCCTTCACCATCGACGGTCTTATTCCATCGATCGGCAGGCTTTTGACCATCTTCCCTGTCAACAAATCGAGATAATCAAGAACGATTGCCGCATCAGACTCAATGGCAATGGATGTGGCCGAGAAGGGTGTAATCTGCAGGTTACGGCCGGGATTCAAGTCATCGAAAGGTCTCTTGAGAACTTGCCGGGACGGATCTTCAACCTTGGCGGCCAGATCCCGGAGAAATAGATCTCCATTGCGGACAAAGTAGAGGCCCCGTCCATCGGCCGACTCCACCGGCTCTCTTCCACCATCGGCGAGGATCGTCACTGTCTCTCTGCTTTCAGTTGAAAGACGAAGGATCCTTTCTTTAGTACCATCAGGCTGCACATAGTAGATTGCCCCCCCATCGGCAGACCAGGATGGATCCAGGTCATCTGTTCTGTTCCAGGTCAAGCGGAGAGGAGTCGAGCCATCCCGACCGATAGTCCAGATCTCCGACTGCCCATCGATCAGTTGTTCATAGACAAGACGTGATCCATCAGGTGACCATCGCAGATGGCTGATCCGGCCGGTGCCGGTATTGGCCAGTCTGATCCGGTCACTGCAATTGCTCTTCGCCAGCCAAACCCCATCCTCGCCGGATTCAGAGCTGAGGTAGGCCACCTGATCTCCGGTTGGAGAGAACTGCGGCGGTTGATCGAGTCGGGCTTTTGGCAACTGACACCATTGTGGGTTACCGCCCCCACCCTGACCAGCCAGGTCGATGATCCTCACCTGGTTGTCTTCAATCTGCCGGCTATAGGTAAGTAAAGGGGGACTGGATAAGAGCGTAAACTGGCTGAGCTGATACGGCATCTGCTCAACCAGCCTTGCCGATGCCGCCTGTCCATAAATTGTCGACACCCACCCAGGAATTCCAAAGTACCAGAGACGTGACACACCGGAGCGATTTGAAACGAGATAGAAACCACCTTCCCTCACTCCCCAGTGGAAGAAGGTGACCTCTCCTTTCTCGTGGGTGATCTGGGTCGTCTGGCCACTCGCTATATCGTGCAGATGAATATCGCCACCTCTCTCACCAGTCAGGCGAAGAAAAGCAACTCTATTTGAAAAGCGTGCTGCCCGGGGCATCGTGTCGATCGTTCCCGGACTGATCGCAGAGGTGAGTTGTCGTCTCTCGTTGCCATCAAGCGACGCGAGGAAGAGGACTGTCGACGCTGTGGCATGCGCATCAATATCACTGATCACCAGGCTTCGGCCATCGGGCATCCAACCCAGTGCCCCGCGGGACCGACCGACCTCAACCTCTTGTTCACCCTTGCTGTCGGTGACCATCACCCTCGCCATCCCTTGGTTGCTACGCGGCCAACGGAGGAACGCAATCCTCTTTCCATCCGGCGACCAGACCGGGTTCCTCTCTGCATCTGGATGGATTGTCAATCTGATCCGTTGCGCCTGATCGACCGTCTTCAGGTATATGTCTTCATTATCTGCTCTCTCTCCCAAGCCACTGAATGCCAGAAACCGTCCATCTGGGGAAAAGTCCGGATCAAGCTGGTAGCTTGGAATCGAATACTGGGCCAGGACAGTCAGGCTTCTGATCGTGGACTTGAAGATCAGGTAGGAGCCAAGGAGGAGCGCGATCAGTAAGACCAATACGATCAGGCCGGCTCGAAAAAGCCAAGTCTGCGGGATAAATTTGAGCCACGATCCTCTTCGTGTTATGGAGAATGGCCCATCTGACGAAATGGAAGTCCATGACGACAGCTGACTCTCTTCACTGAGAATCTTCCTCACTTCAGTCGTAAAGGTATAGCCCCGCTTTGGTATTGTCAGAATCCGGCTATCTTTCTGATCCGGTTCATCGATCAGTCGACGAAGAAGATGGATGGCAAGGCTGATATTTCCATCCTCGATGATCGAGCCTGTCCAGACCTGATCGATGATCTCTTCCCTTGTCACGACCTCACCCTGTTTGGACACCAGCAGAAGCAGCAGGTCAAAGTGTCGCGGACGAATATTCACCAACTGTCCGTCACAGGTAATCTTACGTACCACAGGGTCGATCCTGAACTTCCCAAATTCGTAAGCGTATCCGTCAGACATTTGTTGTTCTGTCCATATCCCTGCCCGTGAACCAGCAGGTTACTATCCGTTAGGGTGCCACCGGGAACTTATCTTGAAACCAAGTTAACAAACCTGAACTTATCAGTAAATGATCTTCGCACGAATGAGAAATAATAAAGGAGGGGCTCAGGGCGATCAAACCAATTGCCGATGCGATTGGTGGATTGATGGCGGTGAGGAGAATAAGAGAATAATTGATACCCAGAGGGGAAGCTTGAACATCGGGATAGACTCCTGATCACCCAAGGACTCCACCTCGCGGATGGATCCGCGCGACCTTCCCTTAAAGGAACGCTGCGATCTCGAGGGGCAAATGCAAGTGATCTTTTGCGATGGCCTGGACGTTCCGCAAGAAGAATGTATGGGCAAATTCGTTGACCGCTCTCCGCTTCACCCCCAAAAAGACAGGGGTGCCAGCCCTGTGCAGACTGACACCCCTGTTCTATTGCAATCTCCGCCCGAACAGGTTCTAAAACTGGAGCCGTGCTCCGAGCTGAACCTGGAATGGCGCACCGGGATTGTTGTTGAGCAGGTAGTTCCCGTTCACATCCTTGATGCGGAGGAAATTGGTGTTGGTCGGGGCGGAGAAACCGCAGTCACGTCCGACCGGTGAAGCACAGTAGTTGGTCACCTGCGCACCGCTGAGCTGAATATTCTCGGCATTGAGCAGGTTGAAGAACTCGGCGCTGAAGATCAGCCGTCGCTGGTCTCCGAGACTGATCCCCTTCTGGACCCGGAAGTCGATTTCGTAGGTCGCGAGGTTGCGGAACGCATTCCGCTTGAACGGCACTCCAGCCGCCGCATACGGGCGATCCGGACCTCCGATGTCCTCATTGAAGTCCGACCCGACACTGGCATCGATCGGTAATCCCGAACGAAGACGCAGCGCACTGGAGGCCTCGATGCCCATCGGCAGGTAGACGACCGTATTCGCGACAAACTGATGCCGACGATCGAGACGTGAGAAACTGAACTCCGGCGCGAGGTTGTAGGCGTTCTCATAGGCGATTCCGCCGGCATCACGCTCGTTGTCGTCGTTCGAAAGTGAACGCGAGAGGGTATAGAAGGCGTTGAACTGGGCAATCTTCCGACGGAAGTTGGCCCGGATCGTCATCGACTGATAGACCGAACGTCCCGTCGATTCACGAACCTGAATACTGCCAAGGGTCGGAATCGGACGCGGAATGGCGGCCCGACCTGTCGCACCGCGAAGCCCGAAGAATGGCCGCTGCGCCACGTCGCCAGCCAGAACTCCCGGGGTCGGGATGTTCAGCTCACGGTTGCGCTGCAGATAGAAGGTGTTGACCTGGCTGTAGTCCGCTCCAAGCGTCAGACCACGCGCAATCTCACGCTCGATGCCGCCACCAAACTGGTACGACTTCGGATTCTTGAAATCGTTGGACATGGTGATCGGCTGGGCACCGGTGAAAGGATCGAAGCCCTGCAGACCGAGCGCACCGGCGATCGACTGAATCTGCTGCGTAGTAAGGACAGGCAGCTTGTCGAGCGTAAAGTTGTTCAGATCGATTCCGATCAGCTTCAACTGCTTGTAGACCGTGTTGTTCGGATTGCCAACCGGCACCCGGAACGGAAGCTGGATCGAGAGATCTCCCGGAATCTCCCGGAAGTTGTTGAGTGGCGCGGCCAGCAGAAGCATCGGCGTCCGCGCGTAGTAGACTCCGCTGAAGAGGCGGATGGCCGTCTTGCCGCTACCGGTCGGATCCCAGGCCAGCCCGAAACGTGGCCCAAGCTGATTGGTCGCATCAGGAATATAAGACGGATCGACCTGATGGCCTGATGGAAAACGGAAACCGCGGACACGATCCATGAGGATCTTGTTGGTCGCCTCCGGAGCCGGATTGAACTGCCCCTCCCAGCGCAGACCATAATTGAAGGTCAGGCGCGGACGGATTCGCCACGAATCCTGGGCATAGAGTGAAAACTCGCGAACCGTCAGGTCGAGACGGCCATTACCAATCTGCCGCAGATAGGTCACATCGGTCGTGTCGAAACGGTTGACAATTCCCGTCGTGATGCTCGGTGTGTAGGACAGGATGTCGAGCAGAGTATTTGGATTGGTTCCGTTGAGATTGAAGACACCAAACTGATTGAAGGCAAAGGTCTGGTCAGCAAAGACGTGGTTGACCTCGGCGCCAAACTTGATCGTGTGGTTTCCCTCAATCCAGGTCAGATTGTTGAAGATCTGGAAGCGCCAGTCGAACTGGGTCGTCGGCAAAAAGTTGACCGTACCGAAACGTCCGATCGCGTTGGTCACGTTGGGCTGCTGTGGTTTGGCCAGACGGGGCCGCACCTCGCGTGAATACTGCGCGCGCAGTTCGTTGACCAGATTGGGGCGGAAGAAGGTCGTCAACTGCCCGACGAGCGTCGAAGTCCGATCCTTTTCGGTACCATTGTTGCTGAGCGCACTGACC
>CAIOZW010000486.1 GCA_903862855.1 uncultured Acidobacteriota bacterium | reverse complement strand
TCACGACAGCTCTACTCGACCCTGATTGGTGGTAACAACCGTGACATTGCCGGTGCGATTGCCCTTGACTCTATTGGTAATGCTTTTCTCACCGGATGGACACTCTCGGCAAACTTTCCGCTCACGGTGGATGGATTTCGCCGCAAGACTCCCGAGAGCTCAGGCATCCCGACGGCCTTTCTGACCCAGCTGGACAAG
This sequence comes from uncultured Acidobacteriota bacterium, assembly GCA_903862855.1. Taxonomy (GTDB): domain Bacteria; phylum Acidobacteriota; class Blastocatellia; order RBC074; family RBC074; genus CAIOZW01. The sequence goes on along the minus strand of CAIOZW010000486.1, from coordinate 4,037 downwards.
GTCGGAGCCTTGATCGAATACTCAACCTACCTTGGGGGAAGCCTCGGCGACCAGGGGACCTGCCTCGCGGTCAGTCAGGTTGGCAGCATCTACGTGGGTGGCTTTACCAGCTCTGGTGATTTTCCGACCACCAGCCGCAGCCTTCGATCCCAACTTGCCGGGCAGCAGGATGGTTTTGTCGTTCGTTTCGTCGCCGGAACTGGTCCACTCGAAGTTACAAGAATACTGCCCGAGGCGGGTGGAGATGCCGGATCGGTCTGGGCGCTGATCCATGGTCTCCAGTTCAAGGAAGGAGTTGAGGTCAAGCTGGTGCGCCAGGGGGAATCCGACATTATCGGCCAGAGTGCGAGTGCCGGGTCTGATGGACAGACCATCAGCGTCCGGTTCGACCTCTCGAAGAAGAAGCGTGGACTGTGGGATCTGGTAGTGACCAATCCGGATGGTCTCTCCGCAACCCTGCGCGAAGCCTTTACGATCGAGGCGGCACGTGAGCCATCGATCGAGATCGATTCGCGCTGGGGACCCACGGCGCTTCGCCCCGGACAGCGTCAGCAGTACTGGATCAGCTACCGCAACACCGGTAACAATGATGCTTACGGGGTGCCGGTCTGGATCAAGGTTCGTTTCACCTCGGCAGTCAGGATCATCAGTTCGATTTCGCAGCCGAACGCCTTGCCCGGCGAAGCGCCAATCGACTGGAATCAAGTCCCGACCGGGCTTATCAATTCCGATGGCGGAGAGGTAGTCCCGCTCCTCCTGGCCATCGTTCCGCCGGGGAGAACCGGTTATCTGGTAGTTGAGATGCTCGCTCCGAGCCAGGTCGGCAACTCCGTACCATTCGAGGTCTGGACAACCAATCCTGTCTTCAATTCAACCGGGACTTCGCTTGAGACGATCCTCGACTGCTATCGGTCGATTGTTAAAATAATCTCGACCCAGGCTGGGCTCTCCCTGCCTCAGAACTGCGACTCCGAGATCGTCAAAGACTGGCAGTTTCTCCTCTCGGGCGCGATCATGCAGAGTATCCAGTCGTCGCTCCGTCAGTCGCAGATCCTCTCACTCAATCAGATTCTGACAGGGCTGGTCATGGCCGGAGGGCGATGCGCCAAGGGCCAGCACAGCCTGACCCAGGTCAACAGCGCCGTCTCCCGGTCGGTCGGTGTGCGCGACGATCTGCGAGCCTGTCTCGGCAATCGGCTCTCCTACGACTTCTGGATCATCCCGGTCGTCCGCTCCTCCGTCCAGTTCTTCAATGTGGGTCTGCAGGGGCAGGGGAACAGCCACGTAGTTTCGCCTAACCAGCAGCTCGCTTACGCGATCGGTTTTGAGAACTCACCGATTGCCCAATCGCCAGTTCGTGAAATTGCCCTCACTGACCAGCTCGACCTCGAGACGGTCAACGTCAAGACCTTTTCATTCAGTCCGATCGTCGTTGGCAATCGGGTCGTCACTCCAGTCAATGGGCAGCTCAGCTTTGTGCAGGATGTCGATCTACGGCCAGAGCTCAATGTGCTCGTTCGGGTCAGTGCGGTCATGAAGCCTGATTCGGGCCAGATCACCTGGAAACTGACCTCCATCGATCCACTTACCGGACAGCCGCCTGTCGACCCAAAGATCGGATTTCTCCCTCCAAATGTTGCCACACCCCAGGGAGCAGGAATTGTGGGTTACACAGTCGCCATTCGCAAGGGGGTAGCCTCTGCAAGCATCATTGCCAATCAGCCGTCGATCACCTTCGACCGTGAGACACCCGTGCGCTCTGAACCGTGGATCAACAAACTGGATTCGCTCAAACCGGAGAGCCAGGTCGAGGTCCTTCCGACCAATCAGCTGAATCCGAAATTCAATGTGAACTGGAGTGGAACAGATACTGAATCCGGGATCAGAGACTATACGATCTACGTCCAGGTCGATCAGGGCGATTGGCAGATCTGGCAGGCCAATACGACGGCGACCTCCGCTTCATACAGTGGCTCTCTTGGGCGGCGATATGCATTCTATTCCGTCGCCGCTGACAATGTCGGCAATATCGAGGATCCACCAATCAATACTGCAGGCTCGGCCTCCGGTCAGATCAATCCGGATGCGGCAACCATCATCCAGAACTATGACCTTGGAATGCAGGATGACCGGAACAACAATTTTCTGCTCTTCAATTCGGTTACAGGTGACTACTATGTTGCCTACTGCGGGTCTGGCAGTTTCGGAATGATTGGCAAGGCACAGGTTGCTCAGTCAGGGACAATGCTGACGCTGACCAGCGCATTGCTCTATGCCCGCATCGAGCGGCGGCACCTTTCCCCATTCTTCGCCGATGCCAGGTTCAAGCAGTCCTCGGTCGGTATCGCCTACAGTATCATTGACCGGAACCCGGCCAACAATACCATGCGGTGCACGCCATAGCTGTCGATCGACGCCGGATCGAAATTCCTGGCAGAGTAAAATGTCCGGCTCAAGTCCCGGCAGTCGACTGGTAACGTGATGCTTACACTCCAATCGTACGCGAAGATCAACTGGACGCTCGAGATCCTCGGACGTCGTCCTGATGGCTATCACGAACTGCGGACCATTCTTCAGACGGTCGATCTGGCTGATACTCTCCATTTCAGCCTTCTTGACCATGACATTTCGGTTCATTGTGATCATCCAGACGTACCGACCGATGAGCGGAATCTGGTCTGGAAAGCAGCCAGTCTTCTTCGCGAAACGGCAGGAATCGACCGTGGCGTGAGCATCGAGATCGTCAAACGCATCCCCACGGCCGCCGGACTTGGTGGCGGCAGCAGCAATGCAGCGGTGACCTTGCTCGCCCTGCTCCAGCTCTGGCAGCTCGACCTGCCGCTCCGACAGCTCTTCAGCCTCGCCAGTCGTCTTGGGGCCGATGTCCCCTTCTTCCTCGTCGGCGGGACCTGCCTCGGTGTCGGCCGTGGAGACGAGATCTACCCACTTGCCGGGATCGAGGTCTCCCATCTTCTTCTCGTCAATGCCGGGATCCTCGTGCCAACTCGCGAAGTCTATGCCAGTCTGCCACCCGAGTTGACAAAGCCTGAGGCCACAGTTAAGATGCCTCTTTCGCTCGAGTTGGCTCATGAGGCTGTCAGTGCCCGGTTGAACTCGGTGCGTACGGGGGCCCAGGAAGGGTCTGGACACGATGAGGGTGCCGTTCCTTGGCGAGCTGGACTCCTCAGGAATGATCTGGAGATCCCCGTTCTGCCGCGCTATCCTGAGCTTGCTCAGGTCAGGCGTCAGCTGGTCGAACTGGGGGCCACCGACTCTTTGATGTCCGGAAGCGGATCGACCGTCTTCGCGATCTTTGACAACGATCAGACAAGGCAGGAGGCTGCCGCAACTCTTCGAGGTTCCGGGTGGTGGGCTGAACCGGTTCGCACCGTTGGCCGGAGCGAATATCGCTCCCGCTTTTCCGCCTTGCACCGGGACGCGGATCATCACCGATAGCCTGGCAGGCCAGTTGGCTACCTGCGAGTCTGTCGATCCGGATCGACGAGAGTGGCTCCAACAGACTGGTTGGTGAAGTGGGTCGGGCGTGCTTTTGCCGCCCCCTTCAAAGCTCGCTCTGACCATCCGAAGCAGGCCGCTTGGATTCTATTTTGCATCTTGTTTCCGGATCCTGTCGGTCGAGATACTGACACCTGGTTCGATGTGGCCAGAGGCGATTAACTTTAGTGACATCTCAATTTTATTTAATCGAGCGCACGTTTGTTGGGGAGTCGCCAAGTGGTAAGGCAGCGGCCTTTGGAGCCGCCATTCGCAGGTTCGAATCCTGCCTCCCCAGCCACAATCGAAAGCAATACCCCGCAAGGATATCCAATTATCCTCCGGGGTCTTCTGCCAAAGAAGACATAACCAGGAACTTGGAGTCGCAGAATCTTCTTCAATCATTGAAAAGGCTCTGCCAGCCGACTGGGTCTGCACTCTGCTTAACGCCATCTGGCAAAAGTATCCTGAGCATCTCTTCCCCGGCAAATTGAGCGACGTGAATAACCTACAAATTTTCTCAGGTAATGCGAATCGTCCCC
>CAIOZW010000485.1 GCA_903862855.1 uncultured Acidobacteriota bacterium | reverse complement strand
TTACCGCAACATCGAGTGGTTCGTGCAGGACAACTGGAAGGCGACGAGCCGGCTGACACTCGATTATGGTGTCCGTTTCTACTTTATCGAGCCGACCTTCGGAGAGAACGATACCTTCGCCTTCTTCGATCCGGCCAGCTACGACAAGTCGAAGCAGCCGAAGCTGATCCAGCCGGGTTGTCTGAACAATTTGACGACCTGTTCGGGCGCGAATCGTATCGGTATCAATCCCGTCAATGGCCAGGTTCTGCCCTCAGTCAAGATCGGTACGTTTGCTCCTGGCTCAGGCACGCCCTTCCAGGGGATGTCGGTGGTCAATGAGCGGGTGGTCAATACCCCCTCGATCAAGCTGGCCCCAAGGGTTGGGTTTGCCTACGATGTCTTCGGTGATGGCAAGACCTCGATTCGTGGAGGTATCGGGTTCTTCTTCGATCGTTTCAATGATGACCAGATCCTGCAGATGGTCGAGATGCCGCCAAACATGATCACCGCAACGGCGAACTTCACGACGATCAAGGATCTGCTCTCGACACCGCTCAGTGTCAGCCCGATCGGAGTCTTTGGCATACAGCGGGACTATGATCCGCCGACAGTCTACAACTACAGCTTCGGCATTCAGCGTGACATCGGCTTCAAGACGGTCGTCGACGTCTCCTATGTCGGTTCGCTGGCCCGTCACATGCTGCAGCGCCGCAGCATCAATTCGGTTCCCTATGGCGGACGCTTTGCAACGTCGGCCGCCGATCTGACAATTGCCGCACCGGCGAGTGGAGATCGGACACCGTTGCCAGACAACTTCCTGCGTCCGTACCTTGGGTATGGTGATATCAACTACCTCGAGTTTGCTTCAAACTCGAACTATCACGCGCTGCAGACCTCGATCAACCGTCGCTTCTCGAACAGCTTCTCGCTGGGTGTCGCCTACACCTGGTCGAAGGCGATGGATCTGGTCGACGGAAATGGCAACAATATCAACCCGTTCATCGATCCGAAGGTTCGTAATTATGGTAAGGCCGGTTTCGACCGGACCCATAATATGACCATCAACTATATCTACAAGGTCCCGGGATTGAGCAGCAGGCTTGGGAACAATGGTATCGCGAAGCAGGTCTTCGATAACTGGGAGATCTCGGGTATCACGACCTTCCTGAGTGGTTCGCCACTCGGTATCGGATACAGTCTGGTGCAGGGAACCGACATCATCGGCGGTAGTGGAGGCGGTCTCGACAGCCGGGTGGTGCTGATCGGCAACCCGATTCTGCCGAAGGGTGAGCGGACCTTCTCCAAGTTCTTCAATACCGGGGCGGTTCGTCCTCCGACCCGGGCTGAACTTGGTATCGGTAATGCGGCCAAGGATCTGATCCGTGGACCGGGAACCAACAACTGGGATATCTCCCTCTTCAAGACCTTTGAACTGACCCGTGACGGTGGCGTTCGTCTCCAGTATCGACTCGAGACCTTCAACACCTTCAATCACACCCAGTTCAATGGTGTCGATACGAGTGGTAGATTTGACCTCAACACCGGAGCCCAGGTCAATGCGCTCTTTGGCTCCTACACCAGTGCGGCCAATGCTCGCCGCATCGTCATGGCGCTCAAGCTGATGTTCTAGCCTGGGAGCATTCGCCAACGGGCGGGGAGTGATGGATCACTGATGATTCATCGCTCCCCGCCTTTCTTTTTCTGCACGCTTCTTGAACTGATTTTGATGCGGCAGTCTGCCTCCGCAATTGTTTCTACTGGGGGCTCGGTTGGTGTTATGATCTGATTTGTCCAGTTGACTGGAGAAGCGATAAGCATTGTTGATTGGAGAAGGATGGATGGCACGAAAGAGACTTTCGATCATCACCCTGCTGGTTCTGCTTCCGAGCCTCGCCTGTCGTCCCCTCGAGCCGGAGGCGGTCCCGGCGCTGCCACTCGGGGACCAGCTAGTCATCGAAGTTCCACTCGGTCTTCCCTCGACCAGCCCGGCCTTGGATAAAGGGGATACGGCCGGGGCGGTCGAGCTGGGGCGCCGGCTCTTTTTTGATGTCAGCCTTTCGAGTGATCGGACAGTTTCGTGTGCCAGTTGTCACCAGCCGGCCCGGTGGTTTACCGACGGCCTTCCAACGGCGAAAGGTGTCGGAGGGCAGACAGGGAAGAGGAATACACCGGGCATACTCAACGCGGCCTACTGGACACGGCAGTTTTGGGATGGTCGTGCGGCCGATCTCGAGGCCCAGGCTGGTGGTCCGATTGCCAATCCAATCGAGATGAATCTCCCCCACGAAGTCTGCACGGCCCGACTCGACGCCAACCCTTCATATCGAGAGCAGTTTGTGGCCGTCTTTGGCCCTGGGCCAATCACCATGCCGCGGGTTGTTCGGGCGATCGCCGCCTTTGAACGAACGCTGCTGAGCGGCAACTCTCCATTTGATCGATACTACTTTGGCGGGGACAAAGGAGCCTTGAGTCCGGAAGCGCTTCGTGGTCTGGCCGTCTTTCGCGATCCGGCACGTGGTAATTGTGCTGCCTGTCATACCATTGGCGAGAGGAGTGCGCTCTTCACCGATGGACTCTTTCACAACCTCGGCACGGCGATCGATTCGAACGGCGAGTTATCCGACCCCGGACGCTTCAGCCTGACGGGGGTGGAGTCTGACCGGGGAGCGTTTCGAACTCCCGGGCTGCGGAATGTGGCGAAGACCGCACCCTATATGCACAACGGCCGCCTGCGGAATCTGCGTGAAGTGATCGATTTCTATATCGGTGGGGGAAGCTCAAACCCACAGCTCGATCCGTTGCTCAAGCCGCTTATCCTGAGCGCCCGTGATCGGACCGACCTCGAGGCATTTCTTGAGTCACTTACCAGTCAATATCCAGCGGAGGAGAGATGAGAGGGAAGAGTCGTATCGGCCTGCCAATATTTCTGGGCTTGCTCTTCCTGCTCGTCAGTTGTCAGCGGCAGGCCGATCCTCAACCGGCCGCGCCGGCATACTTCAAGCCCGACCCCGCCACTGCCGGGACGATCACCGGAAGGGTTCTCTTCAATGGTCGTCCGGCTCCATCAAGGCGGGTCGAGATGGATAATGATCCGCAGTGCGTTAAGCTCCACGATCAACCGGTCATGGATGAGGAGATTGCCCTGACCCGGATCGGCAATGAGCGAAGACTCGCCAATGCATTTGTCTACATCAAGGCGGGGCTTGAAGGGAAGGTCTTTGAACCTCCAGCGACTCCAGTCGTGATCGAACAGCGTGGGTGCTGGTTCGGACCGCGGGTTCAGGGAATCGTGCTTGGGCAGACCCTGCAGGTAGTCAATGCCGATCCACTTACCCACAATATTCATCCACTCGCCAGGATAAATCGTGAGTGGAATCAGAGCCAGTCACCTGGTGACCCACCGCTGACCAGGCGGTTCACCCAAACAGAGGTGATGATTCGGGTCAAATGTAATATCCATAACTGGATGCATGCCTGGATTGGCGCAGTTCCGCACCCCTACTTTGGGGTGACCGATCAGGAGGGGATGTTCAGTCTCGTGGGTGTGCCACCTGGTGAATATGTCGTCGAAACCTGGCACGAGCGGCTTGGTCGTCAGGAACAGCCCGTGCGAGTCTCTTCAGGTGGCCGAACTGAATTGATACTCAACTTTAATGGAGAATGATATGCGACGGAGAATGTTACTTCTCTGCAGTTTGTGGCTGCTAGCCACAAGCTGCAGCCGACCGCCTGAGAAGCCGGTTGCGGAGACGGTGAAGAGTTCAGCTCCCTGGACTTCCGGTTACCGGGTCTATGTGACCAATGAGTCGACGGGTGACCTGAGCGTGATCGATGGAACGACGCTCGAGGTCATTGCGACCGTACCGCTCGGCAAGCGGCCACGGGGCATCCACGCCAGTCCGGATCGCCGGACCATCTACGTTGCGCTGAGTGGCTCGCCACCTGCACCGCCTGGCGTCGATGAGAGTACACTTCCGCCACCTGACAAGAGTGCTGATGGAATCGGCGTCTTCGATGTGGAGACAAATCGGCTGGTCCGCGTGCTGCAGGGTGGCTCAGATCCGGAGAATTTTGATATTACCGCAGATGGTCGGACGATCCTTGTCTCGAATGAGGACGCAATGGGCCTGAGCTATGTCGATATCGAGACCGGCCAGCTCGGGGAGACGGTTGGGGTTGGTGGCGAGCCGGAGGGGGTGACGCTCTCACCTGATCACCGCCTGGTTTACGTGACGGACGAGGCTGACAGCGCGATCTCGGTGATCGATGTGGCGATGAAGAGGCGGATCAAGAGCTTCAAGGTTGGTCGACGTCCACGCAATATCGTCTTCATGCCTGATGGGAAATCGGGATATGTCAATGCCGAGAATGACGGGACAGTGGTCCGTTTCGATGCCGTAAGGAATACCAGACTGGATGAGATTGCGCTTGGCAAGGCTGGCGAGGTCAAGCCGATGGGACTCGTCCTCTCGGCCGACGCAAAACAGCTCTACGTCAGCACCGGTCGGGGCCGGCTGGTCTTTATCATCGATACCGCGACCAATCAGCCAGTCGCCTCATTTGAAGTCGGAACGCGCCCCTGGGGAATCGGGCTCTCCCCGGATGGACAAAGACTCTTTACTGCCAATGGGCCCTCCAACGATGTCTCGGTCATCGATCTGGCCGGTCGGAACGTCGTCAAGAAGATCCCGGTTACCGGCAGCCCCTGGGGGGTGGTGGTCATCGGGCGATAGCCTTCCAGCCGGTGTCAGAGCTCAAAATAAGCAAGGGGCAGAGAAGACGGCTCTTCTCTGCCCATAGTTTTTATGAAGGATCAGGTCAGCGTTGGAGAAGTACAAAGAACCATTTCAAATCAATGTATTCAATGGCCCCTCAATCCCTGACTACTGAATATTCTTCAGCCAGATGTTGCGGTATTCGACCTTCATCGGCGGACCGGTATGCATCTGGAATCCAACCAGTCCACTCATCGTTCGTCCGACCGGATCGTCATCAATGATCGAAGCCATGACGTGACCATTGATGATGTGGGTCAGGTGGTTGCCACGGGCAATGATGTGCAGCGTGTTCCAGTCACCGATCTTGATATGCCCACGCAGATCCTCGCCACTGCGCAGATTGGCGATCTGCTGCTTCTTGACCGGCTGGCCTGTCTCACCGGGACGAATATGGGTCATCTGTCCACGCAGTGCGAGGAATCCACGCCCACGCTCCTCATAGATCTGACCGGTATAGGTGTTCTGGAAGTCGATATCGGCCTGGTAGCCCTTGAGAACCCACTTGCCGACCTCCGGTAGCTCGCTGCTGCGGTACTGGACTCCACTGTTGGTCGAGTTGATACGGTACTCGAGCTTCAGTTCAAAGTCCTTCGGCTGACCACCCCGCCAGATCAGAAATGTGTTGGCCTTGAGCGGCTTCTCGGCAGTGCTCTCGCCGACGATCGTTCCACTCTCGACCCGCCACGCCTCGGGATTCCCATCCCAGTTGGTGAGTGTCTT
>CAIOZW010000484.1 GCA_903862855.1 uncultured Acidobacteriota bacterium | reverse complement strand
CCAATCGGGGGCTCACGGCTCCCGATCTTGAATCCGCCCGGACCCTCGTCGCAGAAGTCGGCGGACCAACGGCGACCTTTGTCTATGCCAATCGGTTCGACCCGGTCACCACTGGTACATTCGATTCTCTCCTCGTCATCTATTCTTTGGTCGAGCGGGAGACTCCGGTATACTTCGCCTTCATCCAGCGTCTCGAGCAGCGTCTTTCCCTCACCGTCGATCCACAGGGCCGTCTCCTTCCTCGAGGCGACTCCTTCCTCAGGATCGGTCTTCGCCGTCTCAAGGATGCACCCTCCATTCTCAGAATCGTTGGATCCTCCCCCTCTTCAAATGACTCGACCGCCCTTCGCAATGTCGACTACCAGTTCAATGGAACACAATTTCTGGTCATTGGGCAGTCGACCTCCTTCCAGAGTCGCTGACCTGCTTCTTCAACACTCGCCTCACCCTGCTTCGCCATAACCCGGGTACCTGACCAATATCGATTGGGCTGATCGCTCCTTTGGGCTGCCCTCATCACTCTCTTTACTCTCCTGGAGCGGGGAAGTGGGTGTGGGAAAATTTTTTCGTGATGATTGTTGACAGTCCAGCACTCAAGTTTTATATTGCAAATGTGCTTAAGAATAGTCGCAACCAGTGCAAGAGAAGCAGCATTGTGGTTGCGATTTGACTTGACAGGGAGTTTGACCACCCGTTGTGGCGAGAAAACGCCATCAGGTGGCCCGGCCGGCCCCCCCAGCTTGTCAGCGATGTCGTGAGGGGCTCCCGGTCAGGCGGGTGGCAATTTCAGGAGAAGAGAGGGAGGAGATAGTATGACTTGGTTGATACAACGTGATCGGTTCAACGACTGGCGAGGCATTCAGGAGGACGTGAACAGAATCTTCAATGCCACTTTTTCGCAGACTGAGGAGGAGCAGAGTATGGAGAAGATGAATTGGGCACCCCAGGTCGACATCTATGAGGGTGAGCAGTCGATAGTGCTGGAGGCCGATCTTCCGGGGGTCAAGGCGAGCGATTTCAGTCTCTCGCTGGAGAACAACATTCTGACCCTGCGGGGAGAGCGGCGTCTGGAGAAGGATGTCAAGGGAGATCGATACCACCGCATCGAGCGTCATTACGGACGGTTTACACGGACATTCAATCTGCCCTCGACAGTCAACGTGGAGAAGGTGGCAGCAGAGTTGCGGGATGGGGTTCTGCGGGTGACCTTGCCGAAACGCGAGGAGGTCCGGTCGCGACAGATCCAGGTTGAGGTAAAGGGCGCAGCGGGTGCAGGGCAGGCTGGTTAAAGGCCCGGATGAGGAATGACGGGGCTCCGGGGCGTTCGCCAGCGGGGCCCCACTGGTTATCACCCCACAAGACGGGTTGACCGGTGAGTAGGGCTGAGTTGACCGGGTGACCGGAGAGTGAAGCCAGTATTGTTCTCTATTGTTCAGGGTTTTAATAGTTGTGTGAGGTTTTATGAGGTTGGACAAGTTTACCGTGCGGGCACAGGAGGCGATCGAGGCGGCAGTGGCACTGGCCGAGGCTCAGAGCCAGCAGAATGTGGAGACGGAGCATCTGCTGGCAGCGATGATTGAGCAGAGTGAGGGGGTTGCCAGGCCGATGCTCGGCAAAGTAGGGGCAAATGTCGACCAGCTGCTGGCGAGTCTGCGCGGGGCGATGGCGAAGCTCCCGCAGGTGAGTGGAGTCTCGCAGCGATACTATGGGAACAGGCTCAACGCCGCCTTCCAGCGGGCCAAGAAGGAGGCCGATCGGCTCAAGGACGAGTATGTCTCGAGCGAGCATCTCCTGCTGGCGATGGCCGATGAGAAGGATGGAGAGGCAGGTCGAATTCTGCGGCAGAATGGCATCGATCGGGCCGCCCTGCTGAAGGTGGTTGAGGGAATGCGGGCGGGAGCGCGGGTGACGAGCCAGAATGCCGAGGAGAGCTACCAGGCGCTGGCGAAGTATTCGCGTGACCTGACGGAGCTGGCACGGGAAGGGAAGCTCGACCCGGTCATCGGACGCGATGACGAGATCCGCCGGACGATCCAGGTTCTCTCGCGCCGGACGAAGAACAATCCGGTGCTGATTGGTGAGCCGGGAGTGGGAAAGACGGCGATCATCGAGGGGCTTGCCCAGCGGATCATCTCCGGAGATGTTCCGGAGACATTGCGTAACAAGCGGCTGGTCGGTCTCGATCTGGGGGCGATGCTTGCCGGAGCGAAGTATCGTGGAGAGTTCGAGGAGAGACTGAAGGCGGTTCTGCGCGAGGTCGAGAAGGGGGAAGGGCAGATAATCGTCTTTATCGACGAGCTTCATACCCTGGTTGGAGCAGGTGGTGCAGAGGGGGCGGTCGATGCCTCGAACATGCTCAAACCAGCACTGGCGCGCGGGGAGCTGCGCTGCGTCGGGGCGACGACGCTCGACGAATATCAGAAGTACATTGAAAAGGATAAGGCCCTCGAGAGGCGTTTCCAGCAGGTCTACGTTGGTGAGCCGACGGTCGAGGATACGATCGCGATTCTGCGCGGGTTGAAGGACAAGTATGAGACTCATCACGGAGTGCGGATCAAGGATGCGGCGATCGTGGCGGCAGCAACCCTCTCTAATCGTTACATCACCGCCCGCTTCCTGCCTGACAAGGCGATCGATCTGATCGATGAGGCGGCCTCCAAGCTGAGGATCGAGATCGACTCGCTGCCGACAGAGATCGATGAGGTCGAGCGGGAGATCATCCAGCGCGAGATCGAGCGGCAGGCGCTGCTGCGTGAAGAGGATGCCCTCTCCCGGGAGAGGCTCACGGCCGTCGAGCGTGAGATCGCCGAGCTGCGCGAGACCTCAGGGGCGATGAAGGCCAAGTGGCAGTCCGAGAAGGAGGTCATCGAACGGATCCGGACGGCCAAGGAGCAGATCGAGCAGATGCGGATTCAGGCTGAACAGTATGAGCGGGCCGGCGATTATGGCCGGGTCGCCGAGATTCGATACGGACGGACAGCCGAGATTCAGAAGCAGCTGGAGACCGACAGCCGGCAGCTCGACGATTTGCAGAAGGCAGGCCGGACTCTCAAGGAGGAGGTGACCGAGGAGGACATTGCCGAGGTGGTCGCCAAGTGGACCGGTGTACCCGTCTCGAAGATGCTCGAGGGTGAGTTGCAGAAGCTGGTGCGGATGGAGGAGAGTCTGGGAGCCCGCGTCATTGGACAGGAGGCGGCGCTCGAGGCGGTGGCCAATGCTGTTCGTCGGGCGCGCGCCGGACTCCAGGATCCGAAGCGGCCAATTGGCTCATTCATCTTTCTCGGACCGACCGGGGTTGGCAAGACCGAGACGGCGCGTGCACTCGCCGAGTTCCTCTTCGACGATGAGCACGCCATGGTCAGGCTCGATATGTCAGAGTATATGGAGAAACACTCGGTCGCCCGCCTCATCGGAGCCCCGCCGGGCTATGTGGGATATGATGAAGGGGGATACCTGACCGAGGCGGTGCGTCGACGTCCTTACGCGGTAGTTCTCTTTGACGAGATCGAAAAGGCCCATCCGGATCTCTTCAATGTTCTGCTTCAGATTCTGGATGACGGTCGTCTGACCGACGGGAAGGGGCGAACGGTCGACTTCCGTAATACGGTGATCATCATGACCTCCAATCTGGGTTCACGAGAGATTCTCGAGCGTGAGCAGGATGAGAGATCGATGCGCACCGAGGTCATGGAACGTCTCCGTCAAGCCTTCAAGCCGGAGTTTCTCAACCGGATCGATGACATCATCATCTTCCGTCAGCTCGGGCTGGAGGAGTTGCGGCGCATCATCAGGATCCAGCTCGAGGCACTGCGCCAGACGCTCGAAGAGCGCAAAGTGACGCTAAATCTTGAACCGACGGCCGAGGAGCTGATCTCCCGTGAGGGCTTCGATCCTGACTTTGGGGCACGTCCACTCAAGCGAGCGATTCAGGGGCTGATCCAGAATCCACTTGCCCTGAAGCTGCTCGGGGGAGAGATCCTGCCTGGAGATACCGTGACCATCAGCGGTGATCCGGAGACCGGACGAATGATCTTTCAATCCGGGAGGTAAGGGCAGGTTCCCGCCACCTGCGACAGCAGAGAGTGGCGGGAGCCGTGCCTCGAATCGAAGAACCCAGGCAGCAGCGTTCCGGGAGGAGGGGCGTCGATCTCCTCGCCCGTGGCGGTGCTGCCTCGTTCTGCTGGCGGCGGGGTAGATCGCCGCTTTGCAATCATTCCTTCGCAATGATATTTTCGTAGTTTAAAGTTAATGCTGAATCTTCTACCTTGTCGACTGAAACTGCTGGAATTGGTCAAGCTGAATGATATCATCTCTTTTTATGTCTATTGAGAGGGGCACATACAGCCTGACCCGATCCGCGAGATCAGCCAGTAGAGTCGCCAGAGGAGAGTTCTCATACTGATTGAACACAGTCGGCGGCCCCGGTGCTGAAAGGCTGTGGATGGAGATAGAGAGACAGAGATGAATGACGATCTGAATCAGGAGGGTGGAACGGAGATTCCGATCACCATCAATGTGACTGACAAGCGGCGGGTCACCGTCGATGGCGAGGTGTCTGATGCCACCACGGTCGAGGATTCCGAGACGATTTCCGTCGAGTCCGAACCGCGTCCGACAGTCGATGAGCTAGAGCAGAGGCTGCGCGAAGCCGAGGAGAAGCGGCTGGAGGCCGAGCGGCAGGCCCGAGACCTTGGCGAGCGATTCAAATCTGCCCAGAATCAGTTGCGGGTCGAGGCTGACGAGCAACGGCAGCGCTTGCAGCGCAACTTTGACCAGCGGATCGAGGCCGCGCGCGGAGACATCGTCGCTGGTCTGCTTGACACGCTCGACAACCTCCAGCGAGCTATCCAGGCGGCGGAGAAGAGCGATCGGCACGAGGCCGACTTCGATGCGCTTCTCGAGGGGGTCCGGGCGACGTCGCAGCTCTTCGAGTCGAAGATGGGTTCGCTCGGCCTCGCCCGTGTTGAAAGTGAAGGGGCGGACTTCAACCCGGAACTTCACGAAGCGGTCGAGATGGTGCCAGTGGCGCCTGAACTGGACAACAAGATTATTCTCGAATACCAGGCTGGTTATCGATTTGGTGAACGCCTGGTTCGTCCAGCCCGGGTCAGGGTCGGACGGGCAGTCTGAGGTTCTACGCAGATTTTAAACGGGATTCAAGTTTTCAAAATCTATTAGGTAAAAAGGAGACTACACAGTGGCAAAGGAATTGAAGTTCAGGGAAGAGGCCCGCCGGGCGATGCTCGAAGGGGTCGATATCCTCGCCAATGCGGTTCGGGTAACGATGGGACCGCGTGGGCGCAATGTGGTCATCGACAAGAAGTTTGGCTCTCCGTTGGTGACCAAGGATGGAGTGACGGTGGCCAAGGAGATCGAACTCAAGGACAAGTACCAGAATATGGGTGCACAGATGGTGCGCGAGGTCGCTTCCCGAACCAATGATCAGGCAGGTGACGGGACGACGACGGCGACCGTGCTGGCGCAGGCCATCTTTCGTGAGGGGTTGAAGAACGTCACGGCCGGCGCCAATCCGATGCATATCAAGCGGGGAATCGACCGCGGCGTCGCCGCGGCGGTGGCGGAGATCGCGTCACTCTCGAAGAAGGTCAAGGAGCGGGCCGACCTCGCCAATGTCGGGACTGTGGCCGCCAATGGTGATCGCCAGATCGGTGAGCTGATCGCCGAGGCGATGGAGCAGGTTGGAAAGGATGGCGTAGTCACGGTCGAAGAGGCCAAGTCGATCGAGACGAGCCTCGATATCGTCGAGGGAATGCAGTTCGACCGCGGATACATCTCGCCCTACTTTGCTACCGAGCAGAGCCGGATGGAGACGGTTCTCGAGGAGCCGGTGATTCTGATCAATGAGAAGAAGGTCTCCTCGATGCACGAGCTCTTCCCGATCCTCCAGCAGGTCGTCCAGAATGGCCGCAGCCTGCTGATCATTGCCGAGGATGTCGAGGCCGAGGCACTCTCGACCCTCGTCGTCAACAAGCTGCGCGGAGCGATCAAGGTTGCCGCCGTCAAGGCGCCGGCCTTTGGTGACCGTCGCAAGGCAATGCTCGAGGATATTGCGATCCTGACTGGCGGACGCCTCATCTCCGAGGACCTCGGCATCAAGCTCGAGAATATCACCCTCGAGGATCTTGGCCGGGCGAAGAAGGTGATCATCGACAAGGACAACACGACGATCATCGAGGGATCGGGCCGGAAGTCGGATCTACAGGGACGGATCGCGACGATTCGCAAGCAGATCGAAGTGACCACCTCCGATTACGATCGCGAGAAGCTCCAGGAGCGGCTGGCCAAGCTCGCCGGGGGAGTCGCCGTGATCCGCATCGGTGCGGCGACCGAATCGGAGATGAAAGAGAAGAAGATGCGTGTCGAGGACGCCCTCAATGCGACCAAGGCCGCAGCCCAGGAGGGTATCGTTCCCGGTGGTGGAGTCGCTCTGCTGCGGGCGGCGAAAGCGGTTGAAGGGGTCGAGGCGGCCGGTGACGAGAAGACCGGTCTCGAAATCCTTCGTCGGGCGATGGAGGAGCCGATGCGCCGGATCGCCGAGAATGCCGGACAGGATGGCAGTCTCATAGTTGGTACCATCCGCCGTGAAAAGAAGAACGTCGGGTACAACGCTGCGACACGCCAGACCGAGGATCTGATTGCTGCCGGTATCATCGATCCCGCCAAGGTAGTCCGGACGGCGCTGCAGAATGCGGCTTCGATCTCCGGTCTGCTGCTGACTACCGACGCCGCGATCACCGATCTTCCGGAGACCGATCCTGCACCGCCGATGCCCGGCGGTGAGATGGGGATGTAAGAGGATCATTACCAGTCGATCTTTAGAGACTGATCCTAACGGCTTGTGGGGTGCTAGTGCGCCCCACAAGCTGTTGTGTTAACAGGATGGTGTCCGTTGACCGGATGCCGCTCTCGAGTGGGGTATTTGCTGTGTTTGATTTAGGCCCAATGACCGACAAGTTCTCTGAATCGGGACAGAAGGTGATCTACCGCGCCATCGAGGTGTCGAAGGGGCGTGATCACAACTTTCTCTCGGTTGAGCATATCTTTACGGCGTTGAGTGAAGTGGAGAGCGCCCTCTACCACGAATCCCTGAACGCGATCGGGGTCGACACGAAGGCCGTCGGGCATCTGCTCGATCAGGAGCTCTCCAAGAGCCGTCAGTATGTCGGTAAGAAGATGTACATTGCCGATACGACCCGGGAGCTCTTCAACCGTGCGCTGAAACGGGCCCGCCAGAATTCGCGCCAGCAGATCGAATCCTACGACCTATTTGTTTCGCTCTTTTCTGATCCGAACGGCATTCCGGCAGAGATTCTGCGTCGGCTCGGTGTTGATCCGCTTCTTGCCACGGAGAATATCGTCCAGCGCATCAAGTCGCGTGAAGAGCAGACCGAGGTTCTTCGCAAGAAATACGAGCTCCC
Source organism: uncultured Acidobacteriota bacterium (assembly GCA_903862855.1). Lineage (GTDB taxonomy): Bacteria > Acidobacteriota > Blastocatellia > RBC074 > RBC074 > CAIOZW01. Next base: position 9,669 of record CAIOZW010000484.1, on the reverse strand, counting down.
ACCCTACCTCAAGCATTTTGGAACTTCGCTCAACAAGCTCGCCCGCCAGGACAAGCTGCCACCGACGATTGGACGGGAACAGGAGATCCAGCAGATGATCGAGATCCTCTGCCACCGCGAGCGGGCCAACTCTCCGATGCTCATCGGTGAGCCCGGGGTTGGGAAGACGGCGGTCGTCGAGGGATTGGCGCGGCTGATTGAACTCGAGCCACAGAAGGTGCCGGCCCGCCTTCGCAATGCCCATATTGTCCAGCTCCAGATGTCAGGAATAGTCGCCGGAACCATGCTTCGTGGGATGTTCGAGGAGCGTCTGCAGGGGATCATCAACGAGGTCAAGGAGCGGACGGAGCTGATCCTCTTTGTCGACGAGGCCCATACAATCATTGGCGCCGGTTCGGCCCTCGGTACATCTTCAGATGCCGCGAACATGTTCAAAGGCTCACTGGCCCGTGGTGAGCTGCGAATCATCGGGGCGACGACCCTCACCGAATACAAAGAGTACATTGGCGAAGACGAAGCGCTCGCCCGCCGCTTCCGTCTGGTTCGCGTCGAGGAGCCCTCACTTGGTGAGACGCGCCAGATTCTCGATGGCATCCGGCCACGGCTGGAGCGTAACTACTCGGTGCGGATCACCGATGCGGCAATCGAGACGGCACTCGAGATGGCTCCGCGATACATCCGCAACCTCCACCTGCCCGACAAGGTGATCGGCTGGCTCGATACCGCCTCGGTCAAGGTCGAGATCAACGAGCCGGAGCAACTCCAGGTACTGCCTGAGCACGTCATCGATGTCATCTCCCAGGAATCGCGGATTCCCCGCGACCTCATCTTTCGCCAGACCAACGACCGCTTTCGGGATATCGAGAACGTCCTCTCCGCGCGCGTGATTGGTCAGGCTGATGCAGTGCGGAGCGTCGCCCAGCGGCTGCGACTCAATAAAGGCCCCCTCAAAGAGAACTTCTACAAGCCGGATGGGGTTCTGCTCTTCCTTGGCCCGACCGGTGTCGGGAAGACCGAACTGGCAAAGGCGGTCGCCGAGGCGATGTTCGGTGATGAAGAGAAGATGGTTCGCATCGACATGAGCGAATACCAGGACGGATCGATTGCCATCGAGAAACTGATCGGTATGCCCCGCGGTATTGTCGGCTCGGAACGCGGCGGGATCTTGACCGAGAGGTTGCGTGAAAATCCCTATACCGTTCTGCTGCTTGACGAGATCGAGAAGGCCTCCCCCTATCTGCTCAATCTATTCCTGCAGGCGTTCGATGAGGGGTGGTTGACCGATGGGCGTGGCAAGAAGGTCTATCTCTCGGATGCGATCGTTATCATGACCTCGAACCTTGGCTCGGAGAACTTCAAGAAGTTCATGAAGCCCCTCGGCTTTGGTCTGAAGACGACGACCGATCTTGATGAGATCAAGCGAGCGGTCTTGCAGTCGGCCGACCAGCGCTTCTCCCCCGAGTTTCGCAACCGGATCGACGAGATCGTCGTCTTCTCCCCTTTGACCCAGGATGAGGTGAAGCAGATTGCCCGACTCTATCTGGCCGCGCTGAGTCGCCAGATGGAGCGGCAGGGGCGCCGTTTGCGAGTGACAGAGCCGGCGATCGACCGGATCGTTGAACTGGGTTTCAGCATGGCTTACGGTGCGCGCTTCCTGAAGCGAACGATCGATGAGCGAGTCAAACTTCCAATCACCAACCTGTGGAATGGCTTCAATGGTTTTGTCGTCGATCTCGTCGACGGCGAACTGGAGATCAGGGGAGAGCAGGCTCCCTATATCAACTGAATAGCAGGGAAGGAAATGTTCTTGAGTACAAAAAGTAAAATCCAGCATCCACTGAGATCGGCGCTCCTTGCACTGATCGTTCTGGCGGGAGTCATCTCCGGTGCGTCGGCACAGACGCTGCCGAAAGGTGTGACCCGGGTCACCTCCGTCGAAGGGATCACCGAATACCGGCTGCCGAATGGTCTGCGGGTACTCCTTTTCCCCGATCCAACCAAGCAGACGATCACCGTCAACATCACCTACATGGTTGGTTCCAAGCACGAGAATTATGGTGAGACCGGGATGGCCCACCTGCTCGAGCATCTGGTCTTCAAGGGGACGCCGAAACATGCAAATATTCCGCAGGAGCTGACCGAGCATGGGGCGCGACCCAATGGGACGACCTGGTACGATCGGACCAACTACTTCGAGACCTTTGCGGCAACGGAAGAGAATCTCCGCTGGGCATTAGATCTGGAGTCCGACCGCATGGTCAACTCTTTTATCGCGAAGAAGGATCTCGACAGCGAGATGACCGTCGTTCGCAACGAGTTCGAGTCGGGAGAGAACAGCCCCTTCCGGGTGCTGCTCGAGCGCGTCTTCTCGTCGGCCTTTCTATGGCATAACTATGGCAAGTCGACCATCGGCGCACGCTCGGACATCGAGAATGTCCCGATCGACCGGTTGCAGGGCTTCTATCGCAAGTACTATCAGCCGGACAATGCGGTCCTGCTGGTTGCCGGAAAGATCGATGAGGCGAAGACACTCACCCTTGTCGACCAGTACTTCAGCCCGATTCCAAAGCCAGAGCGCGAGATTCAGAAGATCTACACGGTCGATCCGGTTCAGGATGGTGAGCGGCAGGTGGTGGTGCGCCGGGTCGGTGACACGCAGCTGCTGATGGCCGCCTACCGGATTCCCGCTGGAGCCCATCCGGATTCAGCCGGGGTCAATATTCTGGGGCAGATCATTGCCGATACTCCATCGGGACGGCTTCACAAGGCGCTGGTCGAGACAAAGAAGGCGACCGGAGTCTTTGCCTTCCCGGCGGTGCTCGGTGATCCGGGGCTGCTGCTCTTTGGCGTCGAAGTCCGTGCCGACCAGTCTCTGGATGCTGCCCGCGAGACGGCGCTCCAGGTGATCGAGGAGATGGTCAAGACCCCGGTGACCGCGGAGGAGGTCGAACGGGCGCGAGCGCAGCTCCTCAAGGAGATCGAACTCCAGTTCAATTCATCGGAGCGGATCGGGCTCGAATTGAGCGAGTGGATCGGGATGGGTGACTGGCGACTCCTCTTCATCAATCGTGATCAGATCAAAAAGGTCCCGGTGGCCGAAGTCCAAAAGGTCGCCGCAACCTATCTCAAGCAGTCGAACCGTACCCTTGGGCTCTTCATGCCTACGCCGAAGCCCGACCGGGCGGAGATTCCACCCACGCCGGACATTCTCGCCCTGGTCAAGGACTACAAGGGTGAAGCGAAGATCTCGATGGGTGAGGCCTTCGATCCCTCACCGGCCAATATCGATACCCGGACCAGGCGGATCGATCGTGGAGGAGTCAAACTGGCGCTCCTCACGAAACAGACCCGTGGCAATGCCGTCGTCGCCAATCTCTCACTCCACTTTGGTGATGAGAAGAGCCTCATGAACCGGGATACGGCCGGTCAGATGGCGGCGAGCATGCTGATGCGTGGCACGACGAAGCGGACCCGCCAGCAGATCCAGGACGAGCTCGACAAGCTCAAGGCACGGATGATGGTGGGTGGCGGATCGGCTGGCGTCACGGTGACCATCCAGACGGTCCGTGACAATCTGGCGGCGGTGCTTGCTATTGCCAATGAGGTACTGCGCGAGCCGGCCTTCCCCCAGGCAGAGTTCGATCAGCTCGTTCAGGAGCAGTTGGGGGCCATCGAACAGCAGCGCAGCGAGCCAACCCAGCAGGCTGCCCTTGCCATCTCACGCCACCTCTCGCCATATCCGAAGGGGCACGTCCGTTATGTCTCGACCCCAGATGAGGATATTGCCGAGATGAAGGCGATCAAGCTCGACGAGGTGAAGAAGTTCTACGCTGACTTCTTCGGCTTCAGCACTGCCGAGATGGCGGTTGTCGGCGACTTTGATGAAAAGGCAATCGAAGAGGCCGCACTGAAGATGCTCAGTGGCTGGAAGAACAGGCAGCCTTTCGTCCGTATTCCCGAGAAGTTTCAGGATGTCGGACAGATCAACCAGAATATCGGTACACCAGACAAGGCCAATGCCTTCTTCATCGCCGGCCAGAATCTCAAGCTGAGCGATCAGGATCCGGACTACCCGGCACTCCTGCTGGGCAACTATATGCTTGGCGGAGGCTTCCTCAACTCGCGCCTCGCCGTCCGCATCCGCCAGAAGGAAGGGCTCAGCTACGGTGTTGGTTCGCAGTTCATGGCCAGCTCTCTCGACCAGAGTGGTCGTTTCACGGCCTTTGCCATCTATGCTCCGCAGAATCGTGACAAGCTCGAGGCAGCCTTCAAGGAGGAGATCGAGAAGGCGCTCAAGGATGGATTTAGTGCCGACGAGATCAAGGCCGCCAAGAGTGGCTGGCTCCAGTCCCGTCAGGTTAGTCGGGCTCAGGATAATGAGCTCGTTGGTCGGCTGCGCAGCAACGCCTACCTTGGCCGGACGGTCAACTGGGACGCCGAGCTCGAGAAGAAGGTCGAGGCACTGACCCCCGAGCAGATCACCGCGGCCATGCGTCGCCATCTCGATTTGACGAAGATGTCGATCGTCAAGGCCGGGGACTTCAAGTAGTCGCGTGTTCTCCAGCCGGATCAAATGGGATCTGACTGTCAATCGGCTGGCCGGACTGCTCGCTGCAAAGCGGGCTGCCGGTCAGCCGATTCTTGATCTGACCGAGGCCAACCCGACCCGCACCGGACTGCTCTCTACTGGCGCAGAGCTTCTCAACCAACTCGCCATCCCTGACTCACTCACCTATCAACCAATGCCACGTGGGCTTGAAAAGGCTCGCGAGGCTGTTGTCTCCTACTACCGTGAGCGTGGACTGCGAACAGATCCCGCTCAACTTCATCTCACGGCCAGCTCCAGCGAGGGATACTCGTGGCTCTTCAAACTGCTTGCCAATCAGGGGGAGGCGATTCTCGTCCCCCAGCCAAGCTACCCGCTCTTCGACTTCCTGGCGACTCTTGAGGGAGTCAGGCTCATCCCCTATCAGCTTCGCTATTATCACCACCTTGGCTGGCGCATCGATTTCGAGTCGATAGCCGATGCCATCACCAGTGACGTCCGGGCGATCATCATCGTCTCTCCCAACAATCCGACCGGTTCGTTCATCAAGCGTGATGAGTTGGAGAAGCTCCACCTGATCTGTCAGCAGCACAAGCTGGCGGTGATTGTCGACGAGGTCTTCAGTGATTATGGACTTGGTGAGGATCCGCAGCGGGTTGTCTCGATGGCTGGAAACGACCAATCGCTCACCTTTGTCCTGAGCGGACTCTCGAAGATCCTCGCCCTGCCACAGATGAAGCTCGGCTGGATCGCGACGAGTGGCCCTCCGGCGCTGGTCGATGAAGCGGTCGAGCGGCTCGACCTCATTGCCGACACGTTCCTCTCGGTCGGTGCCCCGGTTCAACACGCGCTGCCCGGCTGGATGGGCCATCGATCAAGCCTCCAGGCAGGGATCCTCGAACGTCTCCGGACCAACCTCGACCGTCTGGCCAACCATCCTCAACTTGAACCAAATCGTCTCCTCCACCTTGAGGGCGGCTGGTATGCAACTCTGGAGGTGCCTCGTTACCTCTCTGAAGAGGAGCTTGTCATCCGTCTCCTCGAAGAGCAGGGAGTCCTTCTTCATCCAGGATACTTCTTCGATTTTGAGCGTGAATCCTATCTTGTCGTGAGTCTTCTTCCTGCACCTGACATTTTTGCCGAGGCTCTCGATCGTCTTCTGCCGGCAATTGCCGCGACCGGGACGATCAAACAGGCTTGACCCAAAGGAGACAGCCGAGATCGGAACAGGCAATGTTGGAACATTTCCCTGATCAGAGAAGCCTCTAACGACCTTGATTCCTCTTTCCAGATGGCGCACTCTTCTCACGCAACTCGTCGACCGCTTTCCGCAGTTCGAGCATCTGCGTCTGCATGATGATCTGCTGCTCGGCCAGCGCGAGCAGCTGGCGCTGGATCTCGACCATCGACTGGTTGCTTGATGAGAGTGCCAGCGGATCGGCCGGAGTCGTATTTCGAACCATTCGCTCAAGAAAATCGACCCTTGTCCGGAGTGTCTCCACTTCGCGCTCGAGATTGATCAGCCTGAATGTCAGATCCTGTTGCGCAAAGGTGGCCGGTTGGCTGACCGGAAGCGTCAGCGCCAGCAGAAGAATGAGCAGCAATGGTATGAATTGGCGCCGTGGTCGTTCTTTGGTCGGCATCGATCTCAAGCCTCCTGATTCTTGAATGAGTAAAATGGTACAGAAAAATTTCTCTGGGAGAGACTCCCGGACAGGCATCCTATCCCGCCGACATCATATCAAAGACCCGTGCGATAACGGTTGGTTATTGGCATTGTAATTGCATCAATAATCGTAAGAAATGCAGAATCGGTATGAACCGTGATGCAGAGAGCACTGGTTTCTGGTAAAAGGAGGGTACTTCAATGTTGGATCAGACAATAGGAACCGCTGAGGAGCAGGGAGTTGGGAGCCGCATCAAGAGCGCCGAGGAGAAGATCACCCGGGCTGGTGAGACCGTCGAGCGGCTTCGCCGCAAGGTCACCAACACCGTTGAGGACAAATATGATGATGCCCGCCGGGCGATCCGCCGTGGGCGTCACGCCGCCGAGGATCTGGTCGATGAGGCATCTTACCGGATCAAGCGCGATCCACTCAACTCAGTGGCCATCACCTTTGGTGTCGGGCTTGGCATGGGCGTTCTGATCGGTTGGTTTATGAAGCGTGATCGCGAATAGTACTGACCGATCCTGACCATCGGGACTTAGCGTCCCTGATCGCCATCCCCCTGTCTCGTGTTCTTCCCTTGAAGATTACGTGGCAGGGGGATTGGCTGTATGGAGCATAATTTGTCGACCAATCAGGATCAGTCGCGTCTCACCGACACCGAGTCGTCGCGGTGGCGTATCATCCATTACATCTTTCTTGTCATTCTCTGTCTGCTGGCGGCTTGGCTGGTCTACCTGATCGCAAGGCCATACCTCAAGCCGATACTGACGGCCATTCTGCTTGCAGTAGTCTACTACCCATTGCATCTGCGCTGGGTAAGAGCGATTGGAAATCCGCATCTGGCCGCTCTCTGCTCCACTCTTACCGTTCTCCTCACGCTCATCATTCCATTCATTATCCTTGGAGTTGCGCTGGAGAGGGAACTGGGTGAGCTCTACCGGGTTCTCAATGCACAGAGTGCCCAGGATGGAGGTTGGGGACCCTGGCTGGCCAATACCAGTGAGCGGCTCAATCACTGGCTCCATGATCTGATCGACGCACCGCCACTCGATCTGCAGGCCATCCTGCTGGAACAGTTGCGCAAGGCCAGTCTGACCGCATTTGAAGACGCGGCCACACTGCTCAGTAATTTCGCCGCCTTTATTGTCGATGGTGTGATTGCCTTCTTCACCCTCTTCTTCGTCTTTCGTGATGGACCTGAGCTCTATGATCGTCTTGCCGCAATCGTCCCCTTGCGCCCCGGTCAGCTTGAAAGGCTCCGGATCGAGATCGGACGAACCATTACCGCCAGCGTCTATGGCGGACTTGCCGTTGCCTTGACACAGGGTGCATTGACAGGAGTTGCATTCTGGGTCCTTGGCATTCGCTCCCCCGTCGTCTGGGGTATGGCGGCTGCCCTCTTCTCATTTCTCCCATTGATCGGCCCGGCCATGATCTGGGGACCGGCTGCAGTGCTGCTCTTTATCGGTGGAGACTGGCTGAATGCGCTCATCCTCCTCGCCTGGGGGGCCGGCGTGATCGGTCTTGCCGACAATATCGTCCGCCCATATGTGATCAGCGAACAGGTCAGATTCTATCCGCTGGCGATCTTCATTGCGTTGCTTGGTGGAGTACAGGCCTTTGGACTGCTCGGTCTCTTTATCGGTCCGGTCGCGCTCGCTCTCGCGCAGGCACTCCTCACTCTCATTCACGAAGAGAATGAACTCCGCCGGACTGATCACTGAGCGGTTGGTGTCGGGCAGGGGCCGGGTGCTGGCGGTGGGTTCGGATTGCTGTCGTATACAATGACCGGGGAACCTGCAGCAGTCATGCCCGCCAGATCAATTGCCGCGTATATCGGAATACGGATACAGCCGTGGCTGGCCGGTCTGGTCGGGACGGCTGGATTGCCGTGAATGGCAATCCCTTGGTGAAAGTAGAGTGGATAGTAGAGCAGGCCGAGAGCGCTCTTGCGCCATCCTTCAATCCTCCGCTGAATCGTGAAACGGCCTTTCGGTGTTGTGGCGCGTCTGGTTCTTCCACCCTCGGTGAAGCACTCACCCGAACCACTCGAGACCGGCAGAACTCTGACGACCTCTCCCTCTGCCGCAACAACAAAGAGAACCTGGCGGTACAGGTCGATCTCAAGGTGCGGCTCACCAGCTTCAAGTGGAACCGGCCTCCCTGCGAGTCGAATCATCTCCAGTAACCCTCTCGTGAGGATCCCTGTTCGCGGATGCCCTCCCACCTTCTGAAAGGCAATCAGTGCTTGGCGAAACTGGCCCCCCGGCGGGTCTCTCTCCGGATCGAGCCAGTACCCAAGCTCTGCCAGTCGTTCGTGCGCCTCAAGCCGCTCGTCTGCGGTGACGGGCGGTTGCCCACTCCTGGCCGTCTGTGATCTCACCTCTGCCAGAAAACTCAGGAACAGAATGATGGTCAGCAGTAACAGTTCTCGCTTCCGATATCTCATAAACAATCATATCAACGGCGATGGACATTTCACCCAGAGCGGTGACGACACTGCGTAATTATACACTCCCGCTGTGTAATCGCGCGCAGCATTATCGATCGTGCTCCTCACCTGCCTCAATTTAAGCCATCGATTCAATGGCATACTTGTTGCCTCTACAATTGTCGTCACCACTACCTGGACGTGGTGGCTGATATTGAAGGGAGGCTGAAGATGAAAATACTGCTGGCAGTGGATGGATCAAAATGTAGTGATGCTGCAATGGCCGAGGTTGCCCGTCAGCCATGGCCGGCGGGTAGTGAGATCAGGGTCATCACGGTTGCTGAGATGCCATTCTTTCCATCGACCGAGTTCGGGTCACTCCCGCAACAATACTACGATGAGCTCGAGGGGGTCGCCCGTGAGAAGGCTCAGGCGACCATCAGGAGAACGGTCGATCATCTGAAAAGAGATCAGGTGACCAGCGTTCCTGTCGATTCGAAGATAATCTATGAGTCCCCCCGTGAAGCAATCGTCGATGAGGCGGTCGAATGGGGTGCTGATCTGATCGTCGTCGGATCCCACGGGTATCGCGGTTATAAGAGATTTCTGCTCGGTTCAGTTTCAAGCGCTGTGGTCGCCCACGCCCCTTGCTCGGTGATGGTCGTTCGCGAAGCGCGTCTCAAGTAGCTCCAATTGCTCATGGACTCTATGAATCAGGCAAGCCAGTCACCGTCGAAGAAGGAGGTCGTTTATGCATACTGAGAAAAGATATACCAATCAGACCTTTACCCATCGAGTCGATCATGAAGCCGGCAAGCATCGACAGGATGCAGCAATGCCGGAACCGGCGGTCTGTGAGGGCTGCGGCAATGTCTATGCCGATCGGCGCTGGTCCCTTCCGGGAACAGCGGTCGAGAGCAACAAACACCCTCATTTCAGACCGGCGACTCTTGTTCTCTGCCCGGCATGTGAGATCGAGAAGAGCGGCGTCGCGGCTGGCTATGTCCACCTCGAAGGGCGAT
>CAIOZW010000483.1 GCA_903862855.1 uncultured Acidobacteriota bacterium | reverse complement strand
GCCATCAGTGTCGCCCGGGCCGCGGTAACACCATTTGAAGGGCGCCGTTCGGAATCTCTGGTCGACGATCTTCAGACACCCTATCCACCCACCGGGCGCGGATCATTCATCGAGTCCCGGAAGAGCCGGCACCTGCCGGAGTTGGATGAGGAGCCATTCCGGATCCACATCCCCGCCGCGCCGACCTCGACCGAAACGCCAGTCGGTCCGGCGTCAGGGACCAATCCCACCGTGCCTGTCCCACCGCAACCGGTGCACCAACTGAAGATCGAGACAAACGGGCCACGAACATCAAATCAGCCGGAACCAGCGGCGGTCAGTGTCGAGGTGAGCAGCCGCCTTGGGTGTCTCGGGACACGGGGCAGTGAGGGCGGCTCGGCCCTGCTCAAGCCGGCACAGAATCTGGGCCTGGTCGCTGACGAGGTCAATCCACTCGGCCAGCTCCACAACAGCTTCATCATTGCTGCTGATCGATCTAGCCTGCTCCTGATCGACCAGCACGTCGCCCACGAACGCATTCTCTTCGAAGAGCACTGGGATGCGCTGCGCCGCCAGCAGATCGAGGTCCAGCGCTTGCTGATCCCCGAGACAATCGACCTCACGCCGGCCCAGAGCGCCGCCTTCGGGCAGCTTCAACCCCAGCTCGAAGCGAATGGCTTCGAGATCGATCTCCTCTCCGGCCGGACCATCGCCATCAAGGCCATGCCCGCCATTCTCAAAGCCGGAGCGGCAAGATCACTGCTGACCGAACTGCTCGAGGCGATCGAGATCGACCGGCGTGGACTCTCCCTCGATGAACTGCGGGCGGAGATTGCGGCCAGTCTCGCCTGCCGGGCGGCAATCAAGATCAACATGCCCCTCGCCAGCGAGAAGATGCGCTGGCTGATCGACCAGCTCCTGACCAAGCAGAATCCGGCGACCTGTCCACACGGCCGTCCGATCATCCTCCGCATCACCGCGCGCGAAATCGAGAAGGGTTTCCAGCGCTCCTGATCATCTCCGCCGCAGATACTGCCAGAGCATGATCACGACGACGAGCGCGACCACTCCGGTCACCACGACACTGTAGATCTGAAGATAGCTGGCAACCTTCTGCCAGTTGCTCGCAAAGACCTGTCCAAGCAAGAGGAGCAGCGTATTCCAGGCCGCCGCACTGACCGCCGAGAGCAGCGTCGTCTTCGTCAGACTCATCCGCGACATGCCGGCAAAGAACGAGACGATCGCCCGCGTCCCGGCCAGGAAACGATTGGCGACGATCACCCCATAACCGAACCGGCGGAAGAGTTCCTCGACCTTCTGGATCGCACCGGTTGGCAGGTAGCGCCCAACCCGCCCCTCGACAATATGTCCTTCAAAATACCTCCCCAGAAGATAGGCACTCATAAAACCGGTCGTGCTGCCAAGCGTCGCCGCCAGCAGTGCGTGCGGAAACTCGACCGTACCAAAACCGATCATCGTCCCGCCAAAGACAAGCAGCATGTCGCTCGGCGCTGGCGGAAAAATGTTTTCGATATAGGCGATCATAAACATCAGCAAGAGGACTCCCCAGGGGGGCGCCTGCTGCAACCAGAAGATAACCTGCTCCATCACTCCAACCACCTGCCCTGTCATACTGACTAACATTCTCCTGTCTCGACCAGATTTATCGACTGGCGGATCAAATCCGCTCAAGCCCGCTGGCGAAGCTCGCGCAGGCCGGCCAACAGATCCCCAAGAAGATCATCCAGACCAAGCCTCGCAAAATCCTCCTCGGCATTGAACCAGAATTCGTCAAGCGATCCGGCCCCACCCCGCTCATATTCCAGCGCCTGAACGAGCAGATCGAGTTTGTCCGCCGCCTTGACCAGCCGCGCCTCGATGGTGCGACGGTCTTCATACTCACGCCAGAGCAGCTCCCAGTCTGCCCCAAGCTCCCCCAAGGGGGCCAGTATGTCACGGGCGACGCCCTCCTCGGCACGGCGCAGAGTCCCGGGCTCGAAGTAGGGCTTGATCGTACTCGGCAGATCCCCAATCCGAGCCTCGGTCAGGTCGTGAAGCAACGCCATCCGCAGTGTCCGCTCCACATCGACGGCCAGCCCATTCTTCCGGGCCAGGTCGGCCAGCAACATCGCCGTTAGTGCCACACCAAACGAATGGGCAGCCACCGACTCGACATCGCGCACTCCGCGCAGCAACCAACCCAGCCGCGGCACGGCCTTCAGCCGCGCCATCTCTATCAGAAACTGAAGTTCGACACCTTTATCTTTGCTCATCCTCTGAAAGCTAACGTCTCCGCCATCCCGGCGTCAACAAGGATGAGCGGTATCCGCGCTTAGATTCGCCCGGTTCTTATGCTATATTGAATTTCTATTTTGTTAGAAAGGTCGCTCGAGCTCTACCAGAATGCGCTACCCTGAATCATTCACCATAGCCGGCCGGCGGATCAGTCCGCCCCTCGTCCTCTCGCCGATGGCGGGCGTGACCGACTCCCCGTTCCGGCGGATTGCGAAGAGATGTGGCCACGTGGGTCTGATCGTGACCGAATTTATCAGTGTCGAGGGTCTGACGCGCGGCAATATGCGCACTCACGATATGATGCGGTACACCCCTGAAGAGCGCCCCCTCGCCATCCAGATCTTCGGTTATGACGAAGTCCGCATGCGCTGGGCAGCCGAGATTGCCGAAGAGGCCGGTGCCGACTTTGTCGACATCAACTGCGGTTGTCCGGCCCGCAAGGTGATCAATGGCGGTGGTGGCTCGAACCTCCTCCGCGACCTTCCGCAACTGCGCAAGATCCTTACCGAGGTTAAAAAAGCGATCTCCATCCCGATGACCGTCAAGATCCGTGCCGGCTGGGATGACAAATCGATCAACTGTGTCGAAGTGGCCAAACTGATCGAGGACTGCGGGGCGTCGATGGTCACCCTCCACGGGCGAACCCGCGTCCAGGGTTACCGTGGCTGGGCCAACTGGGATCTCGTTCGGGAGATCAAACAGCACGTCTCAATCCCGGTCTCCGGCAGCGGCGACATCATGCGCCCCGAGGATGCCATGTCCCGCTTTGAAACGACTGGCTGCGACGCTGTCCACATCGGGCGCGGGGCGATCGCCAACCCTTATATCTTTCGCCAGACCTGGGAGACGATGAACGGCCTCGAACCATACCGTCCGACTCCGGTCGAGATGCACGAACTGCTGCTCCTCTTCCGCGATTATCTGCGCGAGCACATGCCCGAAAAAGGGGTCATCGGCCGAATGAAGATGCTCTCGGCCCAGTTTCTGCGCGGAGTCCCGAACGGAGCACACCTTCGCACGGCCGTCCTCCGTTCTCAGACCGTCGCCGAGATGGAACCTCTCTTTGACGACTATTTCGCGCTCGCCGAGAAGTTCGGCATCGACCACGATCTGCAGTGCGCCCGGGACGAAAATGCCGAACTGGCCGAGTGTGGAGTCTGAGTCTCGACACCAGACCACCTGGCTCAGCCTCAACTGTGCTGCAGCATGGCCCTGATGCGCGTCTTCACCTCGTCCGTCATCTGCTGGTAATCTCCCGCCGGGTAGACCGGCTGACCAAAAGTGATCTTCACCCTCGCGAGACGCAACCGGTTTGAATCGCGCGGCAGCACCCTCCACGCTCCATCGATCGCCACCGGCACGATCGGCAGGTTGAGCTCAGTCGCCAGAATCGCCGCGCCGAGCTTGAAATCGTGCAGATTTCCATCGTAGGTTCGATGCCCCTCCGGATAGATATTGAGAATCTTCCCGGCCCGCAATCCGGCTGCCCCGGCCCGCATCGCTCGCAGCAGATTGACGTTGGCATCGACCGGAACGACATTGATCGACCTCGCCAGCCACGCCGTCAGAGGATTCGCAAAATACATCTTTGCTCCGACGTGAAAGGTCAGATCGAGGATCTGGCGCGGATAGGTCGAGCAGACCAGAAACGAATC
>CAIOZW010000482.1 GCA_903862855.1 uncultured Acidobacteriota bacterium | reverse complement strand
GGTGTAGCGGTCATGCCGCTGGTCAAGGGTGATCCTGATGACAACCAGAAGATACCTCTTGGCCGGATCCACAATACACGCAAGTTGCTGATCTCGGCCGCGGTGATCATGAGCTTCATGCTGATTGCGAGCAGCCTCGTCACGACGATTCTCATCCCGGCAGAGAAGTTCCAGCCGGCGGTGAACGGGTTCCCGGCCGGTCCTGCCAATGGACGTGCACTTGCCTATCTCGCCCATGAATTCTTTGGTGACCTCTTTGGGACCATCTACGATCTGAGTACGATCTCGATCCTCTGGTTCGCCGGGGCTTCGGCGCTCGCCGGACTCCTCAATATCGTGCCACGCTATCTCCCGCGTTATGGAATGGCACCGGACTGGGCGCGATCCTCACGGCCACTTGTTCTTGTCTTCACGCTGATTGCTTTTGCCGTGACGATCATCTTCAAGGCGGATGTCGATGCACAGGGAGGAGCCTACGCGACAGGAGTACTGGTTCTGATGAGCTCAGCGGCCGTAGCCGTCACGCTGGCCGCCTGGCGCGAAGGCGTTGTCAGGTATGGATTTCTGCTGATCGCACTCATCTTCGGATACACGACGGTGGTCAATATCATCGAGCGTCCGGAGGGTATCAAGATCGCGTCTTTCTTTATCCTCTCGATCATAGTCGTCTCCTTCGTCTCGCGGACGCTCCGCTCGACCGAACTGCGCATCGACAGCATCGAGCTCAATGAGACGGCGCAGGAGATCATCGATGAAGTGAACCGCGGGACGATCAGAATAATTGCCAGCCGTCCTGACCGGGGTGATCAGGATGAATATCGACTGAAGGAGAAGAAAGGGCGGTGGAATAACCACATTCCGCACGACGATCCGGTAGTATTTCTCGAAGTTCGATTGGGTGATGTCTCCGAATTTACTGGGAAGATCCGGGTGCGCGGGGTGCGAATTGGCAACCACCGCGTACTCCGGACGACCAGCCCTTCGATTCCAAATGCAATTGCCGCCTTTCTGCTCGATGTGCGTGACACGACCGGACAGATTCCCCATGCCTATTTCGGGTGGACCGAGGGAAATCCGGCCACCTATGTCCTGAAGTTCATCTTCTTTGGCGAAGGAGATACGGCACCCATGACGCGTGAAGTGCTGCGACAGGCGGAACCGGATCCATCGCGGCGACCGGCCATCCACGTCGGCGGATAACCCGTGTGGGGTGGTTTGGTTTGCCATGCGCCCGTAACTGAGAGTATCATCACGTTTACCTCTATGAATGTCCGGGAAGACAATTTTCCTGAACATAAGGTTCAGGAGAAATTAGATGACGATGGCCTCGCCCGTCGACTCCAGCGGAATACCTTCATCTTTCTCGGTCTTGCCATGTTGGCAACTCTGATAAAAGGATTTTGGCGCATTGCGGCGGGAGTGGCTCTTGGTGGTGCTCTGGCGTTGTTCAACAAGCGTTGGCTTGAAGGCAGCATCCGCGTGATCCTGAGCGAGGCGGTGGAGATGCCGAATGGTCGCGTTCCACCCTGGACGGCCTCGAAGCTGATCCTCAGATATCTGATCCTGGCGATCTCCTTCGGGATTGCCATCTGGACAGGCATTTTCCATCCGCTGGGGATGGCCATCGGATTCGCCTCATTTGTTGGCGGAGTGATGATCGAGGCGGGATACCAGATCTTTCTGGCCCTCAAATCAAACAGAAGCGAGTAGTCGATCGATATGATGTTGTTAAACCTGATTCAGGAACACGGTGCCGAAGCAGGGCACGCTGTTGAGCACGCCGCTCCAGCGGCTGAGCATGCGGCTGGCCATGGTGAGCATGTCCCCTACATTGTCGTGAAGATCAATGAGCTGGTCGGACCAGCGGTCTTCAACCTGCAAGCCAAACTGATGCCTCCAATCTACAAGGCGCTGAAGATCTTTGGCAGCCACTGGCCTGGCGAGGGACGGACATACGACCAGTATCTGGCGGACGGTCATCTGCCGATTCCCACCCAGACGGTGATGTTCCTCTTCGTCGCCTTCATTGCCGTCGTTGTCCTCTGGTTTCTGCGCGGGAAGCTCTCGACCGAATCACCGAGTAACCGTCAGCAGACATTTGAGCTGGGAGTCGAGGCTGTTCGAGGCCTGCTCGTGGACCTGGTCGGCCCGGGCGGGATCAAGCATTTTCCTGTCGTGGCGACCTTTGGTCTCCTGATCCTCCTTTCAAATCTGACCGGAATGCTCCCCGATATGGTCGCACCGACGGCCAGTTACAACGTGACTCTCGCGCTCGCCCTGACCTCTTTTCTCTACTATAACTATGTCGGCATTCGCGAGAACGGCCTCTTTGGTCATCTGCGCCACTTTGCCGGTCCGGTCCTCTGGCTGGCACCTTTGATGTTCCCGATCGAGGTGGTCAGTAATCTGGCCCGCATCCTCAGTCTGAGCATGCGTCTCTTCGGTAACATCTACGGTGAAGAGCAGGTCAGTGGAGCGATCTCAGAGATGGTCAGTGTCGGTGTTCCAGTGCTGCTGATGCCGTTGGGAGTGCTGACCTCGTTTCTCCAGACTTTTATCTTCATTGTGCTTTCGATGGTCTATCTTGGAGAGGTCTCACATCACTCAGATGATCACGGCAGCGACCACGGCGAAGCTGTGGCCCATTGATTTTTTGCATACCCGCTTCTCCGCGTGAGAAGACGGTTCGAAGGACATCTGAATGGTGTCTGGTGTTTCTTTCAATCGGACTGAGAGCGCAGTGTGGCGCCACCGGTTCCCCCAGGAACAGGTCTGGTAACCCTGGCGCAGCCATTCTTCGAAACTCCAGCTCACCTCGACCGGCGCTGAAAGTTGAGACAGCCTCGATCGACAGGGATGTTCAAACCGGATCGCTGATTTTCCTGGCTCGGCGCCTTTTATTTGATCTTTATTCACGCTGACTCGGGCAAGCAGAGATTCATCAGCTTAAAAAGAACGCAGGAAATCTGCGAGGAGAGATTCGAATGAAGAGAAATATGGTTCGTTTTGGAATGACCGCGATGACGGTTCTCTTTTCCGCCCTTACCGCGATGGCCCAGGAGCCGGCAGCGGCGGGTGGTGACACAAGCCGTGGTCTTGGCTACATCGCCGCGGGAGTTGGATTTGCCATCGCCGCCGGTCTGTGCGGTCTCGGTCAGGGTAAGGTCGCCTCGGCGGCTTGCGAGGGAATGGCCCGCAATCCAAGCGCCTACAATCGTATTCAGCTCGCGCTGATTCTTGGTCTGGCCTTCATCGAGACGCTCGTCATCTTTACGTTCGTCGTTGTCCTGATCAAGGTCAATCCTTAAGTTACCGATCGTCGCTTCGCCTGACTTTACCTGCCAGGTGAGGTTGCGATGGATGAGATTGAAACAGGACGGCCCACCGGTCTGGATGATCATCGAGAGATCGATCCATCCAGACCGGTGGGCCGTTCTTTTTCCTGGCAATCAGCGGCGTAAACCGGGCTGAACAGTGTTGTCAGTGGAGATCGAACGTGGTGACGTTCCTTGACTTCTCGGCATGCCGTTCAAAGGCCAGGCTGATCAGTCGATCGAGTAGATCAGAATATCGGACGCCGCTCGCCTCCCAGAGTTTGGGATACATGCTGATCGAGGTAAAACCAGGCATCGTGTTGATCTCGTTGATGAGTAACCGATCGGTTCCACGTTCGAGGAAGAAGTCGACCCGCGCAAGGCCGGAACCGTCGATGGCCTGGAAGGCGCGGATGGCCATCTCCTGAATCTGGCTGATGAGCGACTGCTCGATCTGGACCGGAATGACCAGATCCGCACCGTGAGCGTGGATATACTTTGCCTCGTAATCATAAAACTGCGCTGATTGGGGAACGATCTCACCAGGCAGACTGGCGATCGGCTGGTCGTTTCCCAGCACACTGACCTCGATCTCCCGTGCATCGACCCCTTGTTCAACGATCAGCTTTCGATCATAGCGTGCCGCCAGTGCGAGAGCCTTGCGAAGGGTCTCCTGATCGGTCGCTCTTGAGATCCCGACAGAGGATCCAAGATTGGCCGGTTTGACAAAGCAGGGGAAGCCGATCTCGCCGATGATGCGCTTCTCGATCTCCTCCGGCTGGGCTTCCCAGTGAGCACGGAGTACCGAAATGAATGTTACCCCTTCAAGTCCCGCCTCTTCGAAGAGAAGTTTCATGATCACCTTATCCATCCCGGTCGAGGAGGCCAGAACACCACAACCGACGTATGGAATATCGGCCATCTCGAGCAGCCCCTGGATCGTCCCGTCTTCACCATAGGTTCCATGAAGTACCGGAAAGATGATATCAATCGGAATGGTCTCAACAATCGTGCCATCGCTGCTGAAACAGGCCAGACCACGCCGGGTCGGGTCTCCCAGCAGGGCTACCTTTTGCTCGGCCCGGGCCATGACCTCGAATGGGGTGAGACGTTGACCATCTGCTGCGATAACCCAACTGCCTTCACGGGTGATGCCGATTGGAATCACCTCGTATCTTGTCTGGTCGAGTGCATTGATTACCGATTCCGCCGAGCGCAGCGATATCTGGTGCTCGCCTGAGCGGCCACCAAAGATGATGCCGATACGCACCGGCCTCTGGTCAGGAGAGGAGGCTGACTTTTCCATTACATGATCTTCTTGCCAAAGGCGGAGAGGATCAGCTCCACTCCAAGCTCGGCGGTTCGGTTTGAAATATCGAGGACCGGATTGACCTCGGTCAGCTCGAAGGAGAGCATTCTTCCGGAATCGGCAATCTTCTCCATGGCCAGATGGCTCTCCCGGTAGGTTGGGCCGCCCGGTACCGGAGTGCCGACTCCCGGCGCATATGATGGATCGACAAAGTCCATGTCCATGGTGACATGAAATCCTGCCGTATTGCGCGAGGCGAGGATTATTGCTTCGTCCATGACGGCACTCATCCCTCGTTCATCGATCTCGCGCATAGTATAGATTCTGACTCCGGAGGCACGCATCAAGCGCGCCTCCTCGGTATCGACGCTGCGGGCTCCGATCAGAACAGAGTCCTCTGGTTGAACCTTGGGTGAGAATCCCTCGATCCCGGTCAGCTCTGGCGCACCATCTCCGAGGATCACCGCGAAGGGCATCCCGTGAATGTTTCCCGATGGTGATGTCTCCGGAATATTCATATCGCCATGCGCGTCAAACCAGATCACCCCGACCCGCTGGTCAAGCTGCCGGTAGTGGGAGGCCAGTCCGGAGACCGTGCCGATGGCAATCGAGTGGTCTCCTCCAAGTACGACTGGAACTGCTCCAGACTCAAGGGCTGCCCGAACCTGTCCGGCGAGGGTCTGACAGGCAACCGTGATCTCTGGCAGATACTTGAGCTGCCGGTTCGCAATCATCATCATCTCAGGATTACGAACCGCAACATTCCCGGCATCAGTGACCGTGTAGCCGAGATTCTGCAATCGTTCATTCAGGCCGGCCACGCGTACCGCCGAAGGTCCCATATCGACACCGCGCCGATCCGCTCCAAGATCCATCAATACACCGATGATCGTGGCTATCTTTGATTTCATGATATCTTGCTTCAAATTATGGTTTCAGGCGGTAGAGCATGCGCGGGAAGGGAATGGTCTCCCGGACATGTTCAAGTCCGCAGATCCAGGCCACACAGCGCTCAATACCCATTCCGAATCCGCCGTGGGGTACACTGCCATATTTGCGCAGATCGAGATACCAGTCGAAGGCCTCCGGTGGAAGCTCGTGCTCCTGGATTCGCTGCAGCAGCAGATCGTGCGAAGACATTCGCTCACCACCGCCGATCACCTCTCCGTAACCCTCCGGAGCCAGCACATCGACGCAGAGGGCGAGGTCTGGTCGCTCGGGATCGGGCTCCATGTAGAATGCCTTGATCGCTGCCGGGTAGCGATGGACCATGACCGGTCGATCGTAGAGGCCGGAGAGATAGGTCTCATCCGGAGAACCGAGGTCGCCACCCCACTCGAAACGGTTTTCGACCAGCCCCTTCGAGTGGGCCTCCTGAAGCAGACGAACGGCCTCGTCATACTGCAGGCGGGGAAATGGAGGGGCGATTCCCTCGAGCTTAGTCACATCACGCTCGAGCTGGGCCAGCTCGTCACGTCTGGTCTCCAGCACCCGTCCAACCACATAACTCAGAAACTTTTCGGCGAGCGTCATCACATCGTCGAGTCTGGCATAGGCGACCTCCGGCTCGACCATCCAGAATTCGGTCAGATGGCGCCGCGTCTTCGATTTCTCGGCCCGAAATGTCGGCCCGAAACAGTAGGCCTTGCCAAACGCTGCGGCTGTCGCCTCATTGTAGAGCTGACCGGACTGAGTCAGGTATGCCTTTTCATCGAAATATCCAACCTCGAAGAGCGTGGTCGTTCCCTCACAGGCCGCCGGCGTGAAGACCGGCGTATCACAGAGGACGAACCCGTCATTGTCGAAGAAGTCACGGACTGCGCGAATGATCTCGTGCCGGACTTTGAGGATTGCATGCTGACGTCGTGACCGTAGCCAGAGATGGCGGTGATCCATCAGGAATTCGACACCGTGCTCTTTCGGACTGATCGGATAGTCCTGGGTGAGTTGCACGATCTCGAGGCTCTTGATATCGATCTCGTAGACTCCCGGTCTTTTCGGATGCTCACGGGGCACCCCGGTGAGAGTGATCGACGACTCCTGGGTCACCTCCTCGACGGATGCCCAGGTGGTATCGTCGACATCCTTCTTTGAGACGACGCCCTGGATCATTCCGGAACCATCACGGACTTCAAGAAAGCCGAGCTTGCCGCTCGATCGTTTGTTGTAGAGCCAGCCTTTGAGGGTTACCTCTTCGCCAACGTGGCGACCAATCTCACTGATATATGTCTGTGCCATGTCGTTCAATCTTTTCTCTGGGCTTCAGTAATGGAGGGCCCTCGTCAGGGCAGGGTAGGCGGGGAGGCCCGCCGTCTTCATTGCGCGCAGAACTGTTGCGATCGAGGGCGCGATGTAACACTCATAGACCTCGCCGCGTCCGACGATGGCCGTCTGATAGGAGAATGTTCCAATCGCTTTCAACTGACGCTGGATGGTCATGAGTTGAAACTCATAACGAAGATCGGCACTCGTCAGGGCAGCCAGACCCCTCTGACGGCGCAGCGAAAGAAAGAGTTCCAACTGTTCATCAACCCAGCTCTCTTCGACCGGGCGGAGCCGTCGTTCGACCAGCAGCGGAACCAGATCATAAGTCACCGGGCCCATCCGGGCATCCTGGTGGTCGATGATTCGTAATGTCCCGGTACCATCGACCATGAGATTCATTCCGTGATAGTCACGGTGGGTCAGATAGCGAGGTCGGGCCGCCAGCTCACGGGCAATCCGCTCAAGATCC
This sequence comes from uncultured Acidobacteriota bacterium, assembly GCA_903862855.1. Taxonomy (GTDB): domain Bacteria; phylum Acidobacteriota; class Blastocatellia; order RBC074; family RBC074; genus CAIOZW01. The sequence goes on along the minus strand of CAIOZW010000482.1, from coordinate 5,603 downwards.
GTCTGAATGGCCATCGTTTCGCTCTCGTCGAGAGCCATTTGACGATAGCTTGTGAAATAGTGGGTCTGGAAATAGTCAAGTTCCCAGGAAAGTTTACTCTCATCAAACGCGAGCGTGCTGGCAATGGCATTGACCGCATAGGCGAGGGTGGTTGCTCCCTGAATCCTGACGATCAGATCGATCGCCTGCCGCAGCATGTCATCAGCAGAGGCCAGATCTCCGCGTGATTGCGCATCGGCCATCCAGCGCGCGAAGCTCATATCACCGAGGTCCTCCTGGAGAATGATGCCCTTCGTATCAGCGACGGTAACAATCCGCGGCACCGGCAATCCGGCCCGCTCGAAGAGCTTCGTCGCATCGAGGTAGGTGTTGTCTCCCTGGTTGAAAGGATCGGGATAGAGGCTGACGATCAGTGTCTCCTGCGGGTGTGATGCCGTCGCGACACGAAAATATTTGCGTGTCGAGGCGTCCGGTGTAAGTTGCTGAACAAGCAGATCTTCGACTGGCAACCCATAGTAGTCACCCATGAACCTGACGACGCGCTTCTCGCTGACTCCACCAGTCGCGGACAGCTCGTCACCTCTCTGCATCTGCAGCATCAGATTGCCGGGGGTCGGATTTTCTGGCGTCGATGCGCTCATGAATCTCTACTGTCTCCAATCAATTCTCGCCAATTGCACAAGACCGCGACACGGGCCAATTGTGATACAAAAGCCGAAGTGGATTACAACGCACGATGGTATCATCAGCCGAAGGGCACGACAAGATTCTCTCCGATCAACCTTCCCGGTAGAGCTTTCTCCGGACGCTCAGCCAGATCCCTGAGCGTCCCCCGGCAGATGACCGATCGACTGAAGATTGAGCCAGCCGGGATTCGCACGTCATCTCCAACGATACATTCGTGAAGTTCGACCCCTGCTTCAACCGCGACTCTCTTCCAGAGAATGGACCGATTGATCTTTGCTGTCCGGTCGATCTGGCAGCCTTCATCCGCAACCCAGCTCTGACCGTCACGCTGCAGGAACTCGAGGCTGATAGCCAGGTAGCGTTCAATTGTGCTCAATTCGTACCAGTTGCCTTGACCGATGTGGGCGGCAATCGTGCGCCCGGCGGCAATGGCTGGCGGATAGACGTCGCGAACCGAATCGGAGGCAACTCCTCGCGGAATGTAGTCGAAGATCTCCGGCTCTAGGATGTGAATACCGGTGAACATCAGCGGTGGGGGACCAATCGTCAGTCCAGGCTCAGGGAACTGGCCGAAACCGGCCACGCTGCCGTGATCATCGAGGAGAACCTCTCGGAAATGCTCACGGGCCTGGTTGCGTTTGAGGAGGAGTGTCGCCAGTGCCTTCTCACGTCGGTGCGTCTCGAGCGCCGCTCCCAGATCGAGGTCGGTAATGATCTTTCCATTCATTACGACAAATGTCCCTCCGGTGAGCCGGTCACGCACGGCATCGAGTGCACCGGATGTTCCCAGTATATCCGGCTCCTCAAGTGAGTAGGTGATCTCAACGCCATACTCACGTCCATCACCGATCTGTTCGCGTACCGAGTCGGGCTCGTGGTGAAGATTGATGATCAGGCTGGTGAATCCGTACTGGCGCAGATAATGGATCGTATGGCTGATGAGCGGTCGATTCAGAAAAGGCAGTGCCGGCTTGGTTCGACCGATCGTCAGAGGCCAGAGCCGCGTCCCAAAACCCGCGGCAAGTATCATTGCTGTTCCGGAAGGTTTGATCATACGATGAAGAATTATCAGGAATTGGCCAGGATTGGCCAGAAGAGAAGTCGAAGGTGGCACCGTGAACGAAATAGCCGAACTGGTTGAACAAGTGGTCTGGAATCGATCAGCTCTGTCGTCCCCCTCATTCGATCCTCAAGGCTCCAGGGCTGCAGGGACGGTTGATCTTCTCAGGAGCGTTTCAGGCGACCTGGCCAGCCTGGTAATCCGGATTGAGTTCAAATGTTCCTGGGGCAACCTTGCGAAACCGCTTGCTGCGACTCAGTGAGACCGCGAGGGAGATCAGTTGATGCTGGCCTCGAAATTCAAAGCCACCTTCGGCCATTCGCCGATAGATCTCACTGACGTGAAGTGCGCGACTGGCCTCGCGTAACACAATTGTTGCCGCCTGGGGAATCCGAAAGTCATTGAAACGGACGTTGCCGGTCTGATGCTGAAGACGGGCCATCTCGGCATCGATCGTCTCTCCGGATGAAGAACCGGACGATCCGCCATCGGTCGATGTCGTGAAATATGGATCATCGTACCCGGTCGATGTCGTGCCGCCAAAGAGACCGTATGTAGACTGATCGGCAGTGTGTGAGGGTTGATTCTGAAGGGCTCGATCGACCGCCCGATCGACTGGAAAGAGCAGCTGAAGCAGCGCCTGTTCGGTTCGCTCAATCACCGCATCCAGTGACGCAAGCTGCGAGCGGAGCGAGGCCGATTCACCCTCGATCTCGGCCAGTCGCACCAGCATCTTGCGTTTGGCTTCGCGGTTCTCGTTCAGTGTCCGTTGCAGGGCCGCGAGGGCCGTGTCATTCATCGCTCCCTCCTTTACCGATCACGCTCGATTATATACTGCGCAATCTCGTGGAGTGCACTTCGATAAGGGGAATCCTGGAAGATCGACAGGGCATTTTGCGCCTTCATGACGTAAAGGGCAGCTTCATCCCGGGCACGTTCAAGTTCACCATACTCTTTCAATAGAGCCAGGACCCGTTCGGCGAGCCGCGTCTCTCCCGCTGGCTCCTCCATTGCCTCTCGAACCACCGAGAGATGCTCCGGGCGGCTCTTCAGGAGCCGGATCAGGGGCAGCGTCACCTTGCCTTCACGAAGATCGCTCAGAACGGGCTTTCCCAGCTTGTTCGCGTCTGCGGTAAAGTCGAGAAGATCGTCGATCAACTGGAAGGCAATTCCAAGATTGAGACCATAGACTGCCATGGCCTGACGCTCCTCGTCAGTGGCCTGGCGGAGAATCGCCCCAACTCGACAGCTCGCGCTGAAGAGATACCCCGTCTTGCGCGTGGCAATGTCGAGATGCTGCTCTTCGGTGATACCAATATTGTTGAGCAGCGTCAACTGAATGAGTTCACCCTCGGTCATCTTGCGGGTCGCTTCGGTCAGCGTATCGAGTACGGCCAGATCCCTCTCCCGCAGTGCCGTCTCATAGGCTGACATATAGAGCCAGTCACCCATCAGAACAGCCGTGTCATTCCCCCAGCGCGAGGAGACCGACGGCTTCCCGCGTCGCATTCCCGCCCCGTCAATTATGTCGTCATGAACCAGTGTCGCCGTGTGAAGAAACTCCATTACCGCGGCCATCCGAATGACCGACTGGCCGACCTCTTCACCAAAGACCTTTGCCGCAAGGATCAGCAGGGCCGGTCGAACCCGTTTCCCTCCGGTCTGCTGCAGGTACCGTCCGATATTCTCGATGATCTGGATTCCGGTTCGCGACTGTCGCTCGAACTCAGCCTCAACCGCCAGCATCTCCCGTTGGATCAAATAGAAGAACCGGGCAGCACCCCCGGGGTTCTCCTCTCTCTCCACATCCTGTTTCGATCTGTTCCCCTCGTCAACGGAGGGTGCGGTGACTATCTTTGTCATAATTCTGAGCGACAACTGCAAAATAGAGCGTTAGTTGGACCTGTAGTTTGTGAACTGCATGTCGATGCCGAAGTCCTTCTGTTTGAGGGCTCCGATCACCTCCTGCAGGATATCCCGGTCTTTGCCGGCCACGCGTACCAGATCCCCCTGGATCGAAGCCTGAACCTTCAGCTTCGTGTCTTTAATATGCTTGACAATCTCCTTGGCCTTCTCCTGCGGAATTCCCTGTTGCAGAAGAACCTTCTGGCGAACGGTGCCACCCAGTGCCTGCTCGACCTTCTGGTAGTTCAGACCTTTCAGCGGGACGCCTCGTTTCACAAATTTCGACTGGAGGATATCGTCAAGACTTCTCAGTTTATACTCATCATCCGAGGTCAGGATGAAGGCATCCTTGCCCTCCATCTCGATGTTGCTCTGACTACCCTTGAAGTCAAAACGTGTCTGAACCTCCTTCAGAGCCTGGTTGATCGCATTGACCACCTCAGAGTGGTCAATGGTGGAGACGATATCGAAAGTGTTCTGCTGCGCCATAAAGATTAAAAGTCCAAAAGATGATCATTCCAATCCTTTATCAACCATACCCTTGATGGGACGTCAAAAGCTAATTGGAAAGTGTTACCTGCCATTGTAAGATTGATCAACAAAATATCACAAACAACGTTAAGCGGAATCACTCGACCGGAATCCTGAAAAGTCTTCCAAAATTGAGACTTGTTGCTCCGGCGAGCAGTTCTGGATCGATTCCTCTCAATCCGGCAATCAGTGATGCGGTCTCACGAACAAAGGCAGGTTCGTTCCGCTTTCCGCGGTGAGGAACCGGAGCGAGGTAAGGGCAGTCGGTCTCGATCAGCAGGCGGTCGAGTGGTGCCCAGGCGGCTATCTCACGCAGCTCACCCGCCGTCTTGAAGGTCACTACTCCGGAAAAGGAGAGGTGAAAGCCGAGTTCGATTGCCGCCTCGGCAAGTCTTCTGCTGCCGGAGAAGCAGTGAAAGACACCACCAATCTCTCGTGCCTCCTCATCACTCCAGCCATCGCGGAGCAGATCGATCGTGTCGTCTTCAGCTTCACGGGTATGGATGATGATTGGGAGTCGATATTCACGTGCCAGCTCGAGTTGTCTCCGGAGGACGATGCGTTGAACATCCCGGGGGCTGTGATCATAGTGGTAATCGAGTCCGATCTCTCCCCACCCGACCACTTTGGGATGGCTGGCGGCCTTGCGCAACTGCTGCTCGACCTCTTCGTCGTAGATCGAGGCCTCATGCGGATGAAGCCCGACCGCCGCATAGATAAAATCGTAATCTTCCGCCAGTTGCAGCCCAGGACCCAGTGACCCCTGTCCGATATCACTGCCGGCAATCTCGAGCATGAATGCAACCCCGGCAGCCCGGGCGCGGGCAATGACTGCCTCGCGGTCGTCGTCGAACTGTCTGACGTCGAGATGGACGTGTGAATCGATCAGCATCTACCTTAACTTTGCTCCGTTGGGAACATCCTCGATAAACCCGGCGAGGATCGGCCGTCCCTCTTCACCGATCGAAGCAGCAAGGACCATCCCCTGGGACTCAAACCCGCGCAGTTTTCGGGGCGCGAGGTTGGCAACGATGATCACCTTTCGACCGATCAGCTTCTCCGGATCGTAGTACTGTGCAATGCCAGCCAGAATCTGGCGCGGTTCAGGTTCTCCAAGGTCGATCGTCATCCTTAAAAGTTTATCCGCTTTCGGGATACGTTCGGCAGTCTTGATCTCGCCCGCTCGCAACTCAACCTTGGTGAAATCTTCGATATTGATGTAGGCGACACCCGGGACAGGCTCATTTGCTCCGGCCACCGGTGCCTCTTTAGGCGCCTCAGTTGGCGCCGCATTCTCTCCCTCAGTGGCGGTTCTCTCCGCCTCTTCCTTTTTGATCTCGTCCATGACTATCTTCCTATCCAGTTTGGGGAAAATTGGTTTTACTTCACCGACCCGCAGTCCCTTCGATTCCTGCCAGGC
>CAIOZW010000481.1 GCA_903862855.1 uncultured Acidobacteriota bacterium | reverse complement strand
CTGGCAGGCATAATAGCCGTCTGGTCGAATCCCCGGCAGGCTTTTTTGAAATTACGCGCTGACGAAAGGTACAGCTCTTCCATAATTCGAGACATGGAAAAATAGCGCAGCGGCTCACCCAGTGTCAACAATGTGCTCCACGAATGTCCGTGCCGGGGAGCCAATCATCGAGAGGTGCAGAGCTGGACGGGTCGAGGTGCGGTTCGAGTTGCTGGTCGAGGTGTGGTTCGAGTTGCCGTTCGTGTTGAATGAAGAGGAGACTTTTGGCACGGACATCTTGCCGTCCCCCCTTCTCGTCGGCCAGAATGCCAGAATGCCAGAATGGTAGAATGGTAGATGCTCGAGTCTGCTGAGTTAAAAAGGGTTTTGGGGATCACCGATGGAGAATCCCAACCTACTGCGACAACACTGGAGGAGCAATCATTGATCGCCCAGCTCACCGGCCGACTGGCCCAGAAGGAACCGACACAGGTCATCATCGACGTTGGTGGTGTCGGCTATGAACTGACCATTCCGGTCTCGACCTACTATGAGTTGGCCGAACCGGGTACGGAGGTGACGCTGCGTGTCCATACTCACGTCCGTGAAGACGCGCTCCAGCTCTTCGGTTTTCGAACCGAGGCAGAGAAACGGCTCTTCCTGCTCCTGACCAGTGTGAGCGGGATAGGGCCGCGCCTGGCCATCACCATCCTCTCCGGGATGGGGACAATCGACCTGGTCGAGGCGATTACACGGGGTGATCTGCCGCGCCTGGTGAGCGTCCCGGGAATCGGGAAGAAGACCGCCGAGCGACTGCTGGTCGAGCTGAAAGAGAAGGTGCAGGGGCTGGCCATGAGCAGTGCGCTCGCCTCATCAAAAACGACCGGCGGGACGGGATCAGCCTCACCGGCGACCCTCAGCGAAGACCTCGTCTCCGCCCTGACCAATCTGGGCTACTCGGGCAATATCGCCGAGAAGACCGCGGCGGCGGCGCTCGCCGAGCTGCCCGGTGGCAATTTTTCACAACTCCTGAAACTGGCATTGCGCCAGTTGGCAAAATGAGTGAGGCAGCATGGCCGAGACTGAACCACGCATTATCTCGGGTGAGCCCGCAGACGAGGAACGACAGCTTGAACTGTCGCTCCGCCCAAAGCGGCTGCAGGAGTATATCGGGCAGAACAAGGTAAAGGAGAACCTGCGGATCTTCATCCAGGCGGCGCGAGCACGCGGAGAGTCTCTCGACCATGTTCTTCTCAACGGGCCACCGGGGCTGGGCAAGACGACGCTCGCTGGTATAATTGCCCGCGAGATGGGGGCGCGAATGAAGGTCACGGCCGGTCCGGTGATCGAGAAGACCGGCGATCTGGCGGCGCTGTTGACCAACCTTGAAGAGGGGGATCTGCTCTTCATCGACGAGATTCACCGGCTCCACCCGGCGATCGAAGAGATTCTCTATCCGGCGATGGAGGACTTTGAGCTGGATCTGGTGATCGGACAGGGCTCCGCAGCCCGGAGTGTCAAGCTCGAGCTGCCACGCTTCACGCTGGTCGGGGCGACGACCCGACCGGGGATGATCACTGCCCCGCTGCGCGGACGCTTCGGCATCAACCTTCATCTCGACTTCTACCCGGCAGAGGATCTGCAGGTGATCGTCGAACGGTCCGCCTCGATCGTTGGTGCAGAGATCGAGCCGGCCGGCGCCGAGGCGATCGCCTCTCGTTCTCGCGGTACACCGCGCATCGCCAATCGCCTGCTGCGGCGGGTTCGTGACTATGCCGAGGTGGTCTATGACGGCTGTATCGATGCCGAGGTCGCCACCGATGCTCTCAATCGCATGGAGGTCGATCGTTACGGACTCGATGAGATCGACCGCCGGATTCTCACGACCATCATCGACAAGTTCAATGGTGGTCCGGTCGGGATCAGTACCATCTCGGCCGCCATCCACGAAGAGAAGGAGGCGATCGAGGAGATGTATGAGCCCTACCTGATCCAGATCGGCTTCCTCAACCGCACGCCACGCGGTCGAGTCGTGACCCCTCTCGCCTGCCAGCACCTGAGCGGCATCTGAATCTTCACCAACCGTTATGCATATTGACGACTTCGACTTTGAACTGCCACCCGAACTGATCGCCCAGGAGCCACTCGCGGAGCGTGATCGCTCGCGGATGCTGGTCGTCAGATGCGCGGCTGCAACCTGGGAGGACGACCATTTTCGCCAGCTTCCGAGCCGCCTCGATCCGGGTGATGTGATCGTCATCAACAACACGCGGGTCTTCCCGGCCCGGCTCCTCGGTCATCGTATTCATCCGGAGATGACCGGATTGCGCGGAGCGGCAGTCGAGACCTTTCTCCTCGTTCCGGATGGTCCATCAGAAAAGTTTGAAAAGGATGGGCAGCCTTTCGAGAGAGTAGTCTGGGAGGTTCTCGCCCGCCCTGGACGGGCCCTTCGTCCCGGCTCGCAGATCGAGTTTGGCGACGGGCGTCTTCGTGGTGAAGTGGTCGAAATCATCGATGAGGGTCGGCGGCGCATCATCTTCGAGGCCAAGGGCGGTTTCGATCAGCTGGTCGATGAGATCGGCCAGACCCCGCTCCCACCCTACATCAAACGGGATGCCAGTGAGACGAGCCGTCTCGTTGAACCACGTTACCAGACCGTCTATGCCCGCGAACGCGGTGCCATTGCCGCGCCAACCGCCGGACTCCACTTTACCCCGGAAGTGCTCGCGCAACTGCGCGAGAATGGTGTCGGAATCGTCGAGATTACCCACCACGTCGGCTATGCGACCTTCCAGCCAATCCGGGTCGAACAGGTTGAGGAGCACCGGATCGATGCGGAAAGTTATGAGATTCTTCCCGCCGCCGCCGACCAGATCAACCGGGCCCGCGCCGCGGGAAACCGTATCGTTGCCATCGGAACGACCTCCGTCCGCGCCCTCGAGAGTGCCTCGAATCCCGATCGGACCGTCCGGGCAGAGCGCCGCCAGACCGAACTCTACATCTACCCCGGCTATCAGTTCCGGGCCATCGACGCTCTCCTCACCAACTTCCACCTTCCCAAATCGTCCCTGCTCATGCTCGTCTCCGCATTTGGCGGTCGCGAGACGGTTATCAACTCATACCAGCACGCCGTTGAGAGCCGTTACCGGTTCTACAGTTATGGCGACTGCATGCTGCTGATCTGAAATGGATATGAGCGATTCAACTTCAACCGATCGGCTTCGCGCCCTGGCCGCGCTCTTAAACTCTACCCAGCGCTTCACCGGCGCACTCAGGCCAATCTGCCTCGCGGAACTCGACGAGGTCTGGCAACTCGATCTCCGCTGCTTTGTCGACGGCGAGGCCTACGAGCGTGAGACATTCAACTATCTCCTCACCAGCCCCAACGCCATCGCCCGCCAGATCCGGACCGATAAGGATGAAATGGCGGCTTTCATCGTCGCGCTGATCGAGATCGACGGTGTCGGACATATCACCGCGATCGGTGTCGATCCCGGATACCGTCGGCAGGGGCTGGCGCGCCTCCTCCTCCTGAATATCGAGGAGACTTTCAGAAACAGGGGCATCAGTACCATCCGCCTCGAGGTCCGCGTGGAGAACCACGCCGCGATCACCCTCTATGAGGAGCTGGGTTACGTTCTCGTCCAGCGGCTCAACCACTACTATTCAAGTGGTGCTGACGGATACATGATGGTGAAATCGATCAATCAACCTGAACTGGCTGCACCAGCAGATTCTGCCCCCCGGTGAACCCGTCCCACTCTCCTGATCCTTGACCTCCCCATAGTCGATCTGCCATGCACACCCGTCACTTCTTCATACTTTCCGGGCTTGTCCTGGACCATACGTCTCGTGATTCCGCAGATAGTTGTGGATAAAAAAGGGTAATTGACAGACGCTGGCTTATCTGGTAGAAAGAGGAGATTCTTTAAAGAATGATAACTGTGAGATCTGTAGTTACCTTATCCATAAACTTAGAGCTATAGTTTTAGAGCCATACTATCAAGTGCTGTAATCTCAAGAGCTCTATTAGATCTGTAATTACAGGACTATTATTCACAAGTGTGATTAATAACTGACGGACAATATTTGTTTTACGGATGCGGTATCCTCAGAACCTTTCCACGGATGGTGAGTGCTTTGCCCATTCGGCATACTGACGCCGGAACCAATGTTCTGGCCTGAATCAGTCTCGAGTGTTCAAAAACTCTCTCCGTTTGACCCATTCAACGTCAGGTTCAGGTACCAGTTTAATTGTAAATTCAGGTGGAATGCCTTTTTTGAAAGGCTTGACCGCTCAGCCGGATGAGAGCTCCTCTGTTGGTGTGCCCCTGACAGCCCAGGACCAGCGCTTGATCAGCCCCTCACTGGACCTGGAGTCGTTCAGTCATTAAAGTGCTGACTGGTCTCAACTGCCGCATCTCACTGCGGCAGTTGACCAGGTGATCAAAAGTACCACCCGATTGCTCAATGCTTCGAGGAATCGTTATGAAGGAACCGGTCGACAAAAGATCCAAGGACAAATCAAAACCATCCTCCAAGACCGCTTCGGCGGCCGGATCAAAGGCTGTGAAAACTCAGAAAACTGTGAAAGCTCAGAAAGCTGAGAAGGCTGTGAAAGCTGAGAAGGCTGTAAAAGCTGAGAATGCTGTAAAAGCCCGGAAAGCCGTTAATCCGGCAAAGAGCTCCACAGGGAAGCCGGCGGCGCCCGCACAACGAGCCACCAGGTCGCGCGAGCTTGCGCCTCCTGTAAAATCAGGTCAAAAGCAGCCTCAGACAAAAGCTGTGGAGAAAAAAGAGGTTCAGAAGCCTGCCAAGACCGGAATACCAGCTGGCAAAGCTAAGTCCCCGGCCAGAGAGACTAAAGTTGGCAGTACAAAAAGTGCCCCGGTAAAATCCTCATCCAAGGTTCCCCCCACTCTGCCGGCGAAATCGACCAGCAGTCCCGCAGGCAAAAACACTGCGAGGCCACTGGTCAAAGAGCCAGCGAAAGCCTCAGGAAAAGAACCAGTTCAATCCAAAAAGACGGTCAAACCTGAAAAGAGCTCTCCGGTGAAAGCTCCAGAGAAAGGTAAAACCGTGGTCCAGGAGGCCCAGGCGGCGAGTTCCGCGACAAAGAGGCCGAAGACCAAGCCTGCTCCGACCGCCACTCGTACAGTGGCGGAACCGGTTCCGGTGAAGCCACCGGTAATCAAGGTCGAGCCGACGCACCGGCAACCCTCGGCAACTGCCGTCAAGGTCTTCGAGCAGGCGATCAGAGTCTTCCACAAGCGCCAGTTTGCCGAAGCGAAGGAACTCTTTGAGAATCTCCTCTCCAGATATCCACAGGAGCTTGAGATACTCTCCCGGGTGGCAACCTATATCAACGTCTGTGAGCAGAAGCTGGCCCAGGAAGAGACCCTGCCGCGCAGACCTGAAGATCTGTATGACCGTGGCGTCTTCGCGCTCAATACCGGCAACTATGGTCAGGCGAAGACCTGTTTTGAAAAAGCGCTGCACGTCAAGCCTGATGAACCACACATCCTCTATTCTCTGGCGGCGACCCTGGTTCACCTCGGTGAGATCGATCAGGCGCTGGTTCATCTGCAGAGATCGATGCAGCTTCAACCGCGCTATCGTTCACAGGTTCTCAACGATAACGACTTTAGTGATCTGCGAGACAATCGCCAGTTTCTCTCACTGATGGGAATGACCTCCCCCTTCGACCGTCTCGATCCCCGTCGTTGAATCCAATCCCGATCTTTCCAGTGAGTGCATAAGGCAAGTCAGTGCATATTTCCAGTCAGTGAATGAGGCCCAGAAAGCCAGCTGGATCAGCGGTTGAGCGGTTTCAGAATCTGATCGTGACCTCATTGGTCAGACTACCCTCCACGACAATCCGTAAAGATAGATCGCCCCGACCGGCCAGTACGCCAAGGATGCCGGTGAGGGGAATATTGATCTGCTCAACGCCGACAAACCCTGGTGCCGGACCAATGAAGCTAACTGGAAGGCTCAGCTGATCGAGACGAGCCTCAAGATTACCGGTCGAGGCAGCGGCTCGCATACCGGTTCCAAAAGCGACGAGAAAGAGCCGATCGGTTGGCAGACCGGGTTCGATCTGACGCGGAACATATCGGCCAAGCGAGGTCTCAAACCGACTGACCGGCTCGTAAGCCGATGAGCCATCGGCGCGGAGACGATAGAGGAGTGCGGCCGGGACACCCCGGCCATCGCTGTTGGCGGTAAAGAGCGCCGGGGCGAGAGGCTGGATTTGAAGGCTGCCGGCCGATATGCTTCCTCCATTATCGACAAGCAGGGTCGCCGGTCCATTTGCCAACCCGGAGGGGAGGAGGAGATTGATCTGGACTGGCGAGACATAGAAGAGCGGGGCGCTGAACTCACGGTTAAGGTTGTCGATGATCCGCACTGAGACCCCACCGAGTCTCTCCGGCAATGGCAACTGGTCTGCCGCCACGCTGCTACTCGCAAGTCTGTCGCCATAGGCGGCAAGGATCGATTGCGGAGCCGCCGCCGTATCGAGATAACTGGCGGCCGAGACGGCCGTGACATAAGCGGTTCCGGCAACTGTCCCATAGACTTCGGCGCGGAGGCGAGGAAGCAGCGCATAGAGGGTGTTGCCGGGACATTCGGTCGCCCCCGGGCCGTCGCGATGACCGGAGATGACCCGCAGCTGAAGCCCGGATGAGTTGTGAAGAGTCGACTGGTAAGCTACAAGCTGCCGCTGATCGGCCTTCCACGCCAGGATGCGGCGCAGACTCTCAAGCGCCTTGCTGGTGGGGGAATCGTTCGTGAATGTCCCGAGCAAGGCGACCCCCATCGTCCCGCCATTGACGCCACTGAAGTGGGCTCCCTGAACATTGTCGCCACCGGAACGGCCCTCGTAGATGACACCGTTCGGGTCGATCAGGTAGTTGTAACCAATATCGATGTATCCACGGTCAAAGAAATGGAGGCTCCAGATGGCCCTGACGACCGCCGGCCAGTCTGCCGAAATGTTATTGTTGACAGTATGATGAACGATCAGGTGGCTCACGGTCGTGTAACTGACCGGGGGGCGTGACGTGCCCTGCCCGTCAGGGCACCCCCACTCGGTTCTGGTAATGACCGGAGGGCGGGGGACGCTCGCCATCTGGTAGTTCTGATCGGTGGGAGAACTCTCCTTCATCCTCTGACGATGGCGCTCGAGCTGCCCGGCCGGGGTCAGCCCCGGATTGACCAGTGAAATGTCGATTCTCTGCGGCAGAGTGCCTGACGCTGACCTGAGTCGATACTGGAGATACTCTACTGCCGGATCAAGCATCATCACGGCGGAGGTCGTCTGATCATCGGTGGTATCAAGATCGATCTCGAGAGACCTCCAGCCATCCCAGGTCACACCATCGCGGCTCGTGCGGACAAGGATGGTAAAATTGTCACCCGGAAAGGCTCGCCAGATGTGTCCGGCGAGAATAAATGGTGCTGGT
>CAIOZW010000480.1 GCA_903862855.1 uncultured Acidobacteriota bacterium | reverse complement strand
GCGGCCACTGGCGGGATGTTTGTCCGGATATTGATGGAGGGTGAGGAGTTCCCTCGATGAGGGACAGGACATCCCGCCTCTGGTGGGGTAATGCGGACAGTAGTCTTTGCGGCTCGCGGGGGTTTTACTTCAGGGTACCGGGAATAATACGATCGATTCGATGATCAATCAGGGTAAAAAATGGAGTGCGGGGTTGCCACCAGTCGCCATGCTACTGGTGCTTCTCCTGGCCTTGTTTCCACTGCCTTGCCGGGGGCAGTCGACCGGGGCAATCGAGATGGCCGAGGAGTTCAAGCGTGCCCTGGCCATCGAGGATCCGACAACACGGATAGCGGCGCTGCGTCGATTCACCGGACCGGCGGCAACGGTTGAGCAGTCACAGCTGGCGCGTGAGGCGATGGTTGCCAGTTGGGCACAACTGGCTGAAAAGCATCTTAACGATAACAGCATCGAGCGGGCCAGCTCCAGCTTTCGCGAGGCGATTGGTGCATTGCCAAAGCAGATCAATGACCGTTTCTTCATCGACACGGTAATCCGAATTCCGCAGGCCACATCGATGCGCGGTTACCGGGTCGAAGCGATCGAACTGGCGCGAATGCTCGAGAAGCGATTTGTGAAAGAAGAGCTGCGGCTGGCCGCGATTGGTGAATACTATCTGACAATCGAAGCGCCCGTCGATGCAATCCGGGTTCTTGAAGCGGCAGTTCGTCTGAGGGAGGAGGATCCGGAGATCCGGCGACGCCTCGCCCAGGCCTACCGTGTCGGGCTGAGGATCGACGATGCCATCCACGAATATCACTATGTAGTCGGGCTCAACCGTCAGGACAGACGGGGTTACCATGAACTGGCCAACCTCTACCGCGCCCGTGGGGCCCTGAGCGAAGCGATCAGTCTCTATCAGCAGCAATTGCGGATTGAGCCACGACATACGCCTTCGTGGAAGGGTCTGGCATTGACCTGGCTGGCATCCGGAAATGACGAAGAGTTCACGAAGGCGCTCGAGAAGGCCCGTGAGGCAGGTGAGGCCAACGACGATCCGGCGCAGGATGTCTTTCTGCAGACCCAGGTCGCCCTGATCAACCTTGCCCGAGGGCGGATTGCCGCGGCCCGCCAGGCGGCGACAGCGGCATTGACCATCGAACCGCGTTATGCATGGGCGCGCATTGCCAATGCGGAGGTCGATCTGGCCGAGGGGAAATTTTTTGAAGCAGAGCGTAATCTGCTTGCCGCACGGCAGTATGCCAGTTTCACATCACTCATCTTTACGATCGGCAAACTCTATCTGACCGTCGAGGATTTTGACGGAGCGCTTGAGCATCTTTCACAAGTAATTGAGCTGACAGAGAGTGGCCGCTTCCGGGCCCGGCTCGGGGGGGCGCTTGTACAGGAGGCGGAGAATCTGCGGGATCTGCTCAGTCCGGAGCACCAGGCAGCCATCCTGCTCAACGACCCGCCGACATCGGTGCAAGTCTATCAGATCGCGGAATCCTTGATGAAGCTTGAGCGACTCCTGAAGGAGGTCAGGAATCCCGGATCACGCCGGGACTTC
>CAIOZW010000479.1 GCA_903862855.1 uncultured Acidobacteriota bacterium | reverse complement strand
CTGCCCCTACGCCACACTGCCGTTTATGTTATCGGATCTGACGATCTGATCAATGACCGCTACGCCTGGTCACACGGATCCTCGATGAAGATGAACGTCCCGGCCGTCCGCCCATTATACTTGATGAAATCGAGCCCTTTGCCGATCACGATCCTGGCTCGTTCACCATTGGTTCGTCTCACTTCGATCAACCGGTCATGATCGATCTTGCCACCTTGATCGACCAGTTCATAGATCACCTTCAAACCCGGAAATCTACCTTGAAGATTCCTGAACATCGCCTCCTGCTCCGACCGCCGTTGATAATGGTAGTGTTTTTTTGACGATGAATCCTGGACCATCTTCGTCCGTACCCTGACCTGCGGAACAGTCTCCGGCGCAGCCTGGATCAGCTCCAGATAGGCGGCAATCCGCTCGCGATGATGATTGGAGCAGAGGTATGGATCACTGATCGTCATCTCCGCGACCGGCTTCGCGAAGAGTTTGCCGAAGAGCTCGTGCTCCGTCAGCCTCTCTCCCTCGCGAACCTCACGGAGCTGCAAGCTGGGAGGAAATTCGAGATCGGCCATTTTGAGCTCCCGCACGGGCAGCTTAAGTAGGCTTCGCCCGGCCTCGTCAAGGCC
The DNA here is from genome assembly GCA_903862855.1 of uncultured Acidobacteriota bacterium. Classification (GTDB taxonomy): domain Bacteria; phylum Acidobacteriota; class Blastocatellia; order RBC074; family RBC074; genus CAIOZW01. The sequence continues at coordinate 1,454 of CAIOZW010000479.1, read as the reverse complement.
CTCGCGGCTGGTGGTGGTGATCATCCCCTGCGATCCGATCCGGGCATCGAGGACACTGTCAGCACCTTCGACCATGATGGCGCGCGCCCTCGTCCCGAGCGGGTCGATCAGAATATTCCATTCTGGTCTTCTGGAATCCTTGATCTGATGGAGGTGGAGACCACTCTGAAGAAGCTGCAGAAGATGGGCGCGAAGCCTGACATCCTCCATATTCCGCCGATCGAGTCCGGGCAGATGGGTGAGGCAAAGATTGACCTCGACCTGGTGACGGAGCATCTCCTGAATGACATCGAGCCAGTTTCGGTTGTCTCCCAGCAGTTGCTCGAGGGTTACCCGATCGGCGGCCAGCAGAACCTTCTGCTCGGCGCCGAGCAGCTCCCGCGAGAGCCACCGCGGAAGATCGGCTCCGACCTTCCGGGCCGCACCGGGAGCGAGGTGTTCGAGGTTCTCCGGAAAGGTCGCGTTGATCACGTTCTCGAGAAACCGCGCCACCTTGCCCCGCTTCAATTCCGGCCAGAAGAGCTGATTACCATAGTTGCGCAGGCAGCTGTTGCAGCTGGTATCCTCTTCACAGTCGGGACACTCGGCGATCTGCAACGCCCGCCGAAGAACCGCTTCCATCCTGTCTCTGACTTGGCGGACGTGGCCGGCGCCACCTGGCACACTGTCGAAGAGCACGATCTCCTGCGAAAAGTTCTCTTCCGGATCACCGAGTCTGCCGGTGGAGAAGGGGCTGAACAGGCCATCGAGATCCCGCCGCTCGATCTGCAGTGCGAGACTGGCCCCTTCCAGCAGCGCGTAGGTCAGCGATCGCCAGAACGACTTGTCTCCCGCTCCGGGAACCGACACTCCTTCGATGTCATGGAAACGGAGGTGGAGCGTATCGCTCTTGAACTGATGGCCAAGACCGTAGTGCGCCGAGGTGCCGTGACAAGTCCTCTGCCCAAGTGCGGTGCGATGGGTCACCTGCTTCTCGACCTTTGGTTTACGAGAACCGATCTTGAGTCGCTCAACCATCAACCCGCACTTCTCACAGATTCGAAATCCATCCGGATCACTCCCCGTGTTGACCGTCATCAGTTGACCATCGCGACGATATGAGTACTCGATCACTGGCGGTCCGACCGTTGGCAACTGCTCGGCACTGCTCTCCTGATTGGTCGAGAGCAGAAAGGCCTGGGAGCGGTTCTGGCCGCGCTCGACGCTCTTTCCCGCCGGCTTACCTATCTCCGTCAGATCGGTCGTGAATCCATCCGGATCGATATATTCACGAACCTCGCCTGATGAGAGGCTTCCGCACACCTGACAGGAGCCGGTTGGCAGTCCGCCACGTTCGCCGGTAATCAGATTGTTGCAGGTACCGCAGATGCGATACTCATAACGGTTGAGCTGGCCGCGGATGTTGAGCCCGACGCTCTTCCAGATGCGCTTGTCGGCAACGACTTCGGACCCGG
>CAIOZW010000478.1 GCA_903862855.1 uncultured Acidobacteriota bacterium | reverse complement strand
TCTTTCTTGGCGGACTGGTGCTTCTTGCCACCGGCACCGGCGGATCACGCCAGACAGCATTGGCCTTGACGCTGCTCACCATCTACCTGCTCGGCGCCATCAACGGAGCGATACGGGCCGTGGTCGCGACGCAACTCATCGCGAGAAGCAGCGTAAATGAAAAAGGCTCCCCATGGTCGGGCCGGAACGGACTGCTCGTCAGCTGTCATGCTCTTCTCAATCCGGTCATCTCCCTGCTCTACCTCTACAACTTCTTCGCCTCACTCACCTCACGGCGTATCGTCTGGCGGGGAATTACTTACGAGATGATCTCGCCAATGAAGACCATTCGTGAAGTGTCAGGTCCATCGTCACGCCGTTGACACGAAGAGCGAAGCTCGACAACTGGCCACGAAACCTCTTCTCCCTTTCCATGTTCCGCCCAATCCATCTGTCAGCAGGATCAGTGTCAGGGCCACCGCATTGTCTCTCAGGATCTGCATGAGCGCGTTTTGAAGCACCCCAACGGGGCGCAGGAACCATCTGCCTTTCCCCACATAAAGCATAGATGCCATTCTCGGAATAATCCCAATCAACTCACATTTTAAGAATCGAGCTGAGAGACCAGCGACTCCACCCCAAAGTGTTTGAATTATTGGCGAATAGCGGTTCCAGCATCTCCTATCTTGTCAAGCCCCTTCTTGATGCGATTGCCCTGGGATGAGTGTCGATTCGCGGCTTCACAACTATGCTCAACACTGGAAAAAGTGGCACAAGAGGTGTACTTTTGTAATCATGAATCTCTGGTTCATAAGTAAACCAGAGAGTCGTTTTGTCGAGCCACAGTCTATTGCCAGATTGAACAACTTCACGGATCGACGATCTTTACAGATTGACTAGCTTAATTGACTGACTTTGCTGAACAGCCTGCACCGTTTCCGGTAAGCGGTGAACAAGAATGAGGCAGGTGAAAATATGAAGAAGAGATTACATCCACTGGTTGCTGGGTATCTGATGTGCGCCATCGGTGTGGCGACGTCGCCAGCTCACGATCTCAGCCACGCGGTAGAGACCTCCCCTGCCATTGGCGGCTCAGTGGCCATGGCCACTGTCGTCGGCACGGTCAGGGATGAGGCAGGCAAGCCCCTGATTGGAGCAATTGTCGCCCTTCTCGAACCACATTCACGCGGACGTGAACTGCAGAGTGTGAAGACCGATCTGAAGGGTAGATTCTCCGCCGCCGTCGTGCCAGGCTCTTACCGCCTGCGGGCCACGGCCGAGGGATTCTCCTCCAAGCTGACGCGGATCAACCTCGACGGGGCAGGTCGTATGACCTATGACATCGCCCTGCGCCGCACCAATACCCTGGTCGATAAACGGGGTGACAGCGAAGACTACCGCTGGATTGCCCGGAGTGTTCCACGCCAGGTACTCAATCTGCGTCCAAATATTCCGACCGGGCCGGTGGGGCTCGAGGGCGAGGAAAGGTCAGACAGCTTCGTGCGCCGACAGCCATCATTTCACGGCATTGCCCAGTTCATGGCCGTGCAGTCGAGTCTGGCTGATGTTGGCCCCGGCTATTTCGGACTCAACTTTGCCGTCTCGGGATCACTCGATGGTAATGTCGAGATGGCGCTGATCGGTCAACGTGGCACCGGTCAACTTGCCCCGCAAAGGCTGATGGCGATCGCCTCCATGCGGACGAGCGATCAGCACAAGATGACCGCCTCGATTGGTTACGGCCAGACTATTACCGGTCGAAACAATCTGCTCCCGGATCCGATCGCCCGATCCACCCAGCCGGCAAAGGGTCTGCCGGCATCTCTCGACCAGATCTCGGTGACGGCCCTTGGCGAATGGCAGGCTTCTCCGCAGATGCTGCTCATCTATGGACTAGACTATTCCAGTTTCATCGGATCACTGTCACGGCCGCAGGAGAGTCTGCTGCCCCGCGTGGCGATCCAGTACTCGCCGGGTGGGAACATGCACTTGAAGGCTGCGACCACCCCCGGACGACACCTCAATCGTCAGTCGCTGGAGGAATTCAAGACAGAGAATCTCCAGACGAATATGGATCTGATGGCTCCCGAAGTGGCAATGTATGGAACAGCGGGATCAATGCCGCGGCTGGATCGCAGCCGGCGCTACGAGACCGGATTTGAAAAGGTCTTTCGCGATGGGAACTCGGCGATCGAGGCATCCGCCTTCTACGACCTGATCTCCGGCCACGGAGTCGGGGTGATGGCCCTGCCGCTCGAGGTCTCACCGGTCATGGAGCAGGCATTCCAGCGCATCGCCCATCAGGTGACAGCAATGAATGGTGCAGCGCGTGGTGGGCGAATCCTCTACCGGCATCAGATCAGCAATAATCTGACGGCAACCTTCGGTTACAGCGTCGGCGGTGGCACCCAGCTCCGGCGCTTCACCAGTGACAATATTCGACCTGGAGACATTTTCCAGCAAAGCCTCTTCCAGGTTGGAACCGCCAAACTCGATCTCGACCTGAATGATCGAACCGGGACCCGAATCTCGACGGTCGTTCGTTTCTCACCGACAGCGGTGGTCTTTGCGATCGACCCGTTTGCCGGTCGACTTGGGGTCTACGATCCAAACATCAACATCTATGTCACCCAGGAATTGCCCAGCTTTGGACTTCCGATCCAGTGGGAGGCAATTTTCGACCTGCGAAATCTGCTCAACCAGACAACAGCCGTCGAAAGAGAGACCATCCAACTGCTTGCGACACGCAACAGCCGGACCATTCGAGGTGGACTGGCCTTCCGCTGGTAGTTGAACCAGCGCCTGGGAGTGACCCTGAACGATATGGTCACTTCAATGCTTGAATTCCATATTTTCGACAGGGGATTCATATTTTTGTAGAAACGGTCGCCAGCTAACGTCAGAACATTTTGAGGCTGACCCGACGATCGGCAAGGAAGCAGAGATTGCCAAATGGCCGTCAGAGCTATGTTTTGAGCGATCAGGCGAATCTCCAGACGGATGGAATGGTCGAGGGAATTGACGGTCTCGTAATCAAGGTATGTGAGTTGCATCAAACGACTGTGTTCCTCCCCAGCAGCTCAATGGGTGGATCTGGGTTCGGCCCGACTGCATCGGTCGAAGAGCCTGCTGAGACCGAAGAGCGACCAACGAGCAACTTGACTGAAGACTCCGCAGACATCAGAAGTGGAATAAGGAATCAGACCTGAAAAAGTGGGACCTCGAACGCGAACAAACAGAGTAACGACCCGAACCATCCTGCTCCTCTTTGTTGGAATGCTGGCTCTGGGGACGGGCCTCTTCAATTTCCGCGACCGGCTCAATCAGAAACCCGTGCCGACCGATGGTGTGATCTGGCGGAATGATGCAGATCTTGGGGTACGTGCCATCGCCGTTGAACCCGGCAGTCCGGCGGCGCTCGCCGATGTCCGGAAGGGTGACTACCTGATCGGGATCAGCACTACTGGTCGCGAACCATTCGAAGAGATTGCTGAGGCCCAGCACGTCCAGATCTACCTTGATCAGGCGCGTGATCAGATCAGTCAGGGTGCCCCGCTCACACTCAGTTACTGGGTCGAGCGGCGTAACGATGCCGGGGATACGATCCTGCGTGAGGGAATTGCCGACATCGACCGGCTCCAGTCACACGAGACCCATCTCCTCCAGGGGCTCTATCTGGCATTGATTGGACTGATCTATCTCGGCGTGGGGATATACTTTCTGCTCCAACAGGGTCGAGCGCCCTATGTCAACCACTTTTTCCTGATCTGTCTGCTTGCCTTCATCGCCCACTTCTTCAGTCCAACGATCGAGATGCGGACCCACTTCGACAAAGCGATCGATTTCGCCGATGTCGTAGCGCTGGTATTACTGGCGCCCCTGATGATCCACTTCTCGGCGATCTATCCAAACCGGTACACGCTCTTCGCCCAGCGCCGCTGGACCTCCTACCTCTTTTACGGGTTATCTTACGGCCCGGCGCTATTGCTCGTGATTCTTGAGATTGCGATGCGCTTTGCCCCCTTGCGGACGCTCCTTCCGCTCACAGTGGTCAACCTGCGCAGCGGGCTCAACCGGATCGAGCTGCTCTTCTTTGCGGTCGCACTGCTTGTCAGTGCGGCGCTCTTTATCCGAACCTTCCGCGAAGCCCGTTCGATCATTGTCCGGCAGCAGTTGAAGTGGGTCATGTGGGGAATGAGCATCGCGGCCGTCACCTTCAGTGTCTTCTATCTCCCCTCCTTTCTGGCGATAGAATCGGTGGGTTCTGTCCTGACAATGGCCGCGCTGGCGCCATTGATAGTCGTTCCGGTAACACTTGGATACTCGATCGTCCGTTACCGGCTGATGGATGTCGATGTAGTGATGCGGAGATCATTCGCCTACATCGTTGCGACACTCTCCGTTGCCGCACTCTTTGGCACGGTCATGGCGATCAGCTATGAGTTTCTCCGGTCGATGATTCCCCAGGAGGCGACACTGCTCATTGCGGCAGTGACAATGTCGGTCATGGCCATGCTCTTTGCTCCGGTCAAAAACTGGGTGCAGGAGCGAATCGATCGACTCTTCTATGGTGAGAAGTATGATTACCGTCTGACCCTTCAGGACTTTGGAAGAACCCTCTCCTCGACAACCGAGCTCGAAACGCTGTTGATGAGCTTGACGCGCCGCCTGCGTGAGGTATTTGCAATCGAGCAGCTGGCGATCTTCATCGAGGATCGAACCACGCCATCAGGTTTTCGCCTGGCACGGGTCGATGCCCAGATTGGTATTGCCGAGCTTGCCGACCGAGAGTCCATTCTGCCGGGAGACTTTCTGCGTCTGCTGCGTGAACAGAGCATCGGGACGGGTATTGTCCGGGTCGAAGAGATCGAGTCGGATGAAGCCGAGTCGTTCCGCCCCGGTTCGCCTCAGGCCTTCAGTTACTATGTCCCGTGCGCCGTCCGCTCGCGGATAGTTGCCGTAATCGCCCTTGGCCGGACCAATGATGGAGCACTCCTTTCATCCGAGGACATGAAGCTGTTACGGGCCATCTCCGGATATGTTGCGGTCGCCATCGAGAATGCACTTCTGCTTGAAGAGCAGGGGCGGCGAGCCGAGGAGCTTGCCCGACTCAAGGAGTTCAATGAGAACATCATCGAGTCGATCAATGTCGGGGTGCTGGTCATCAACCCGGCTGGACGTATCACCAACTGGAATGGCGCGCTGGAGCTGATCTATGGACTGCCACGAGCGAAGGCGATCGGTCAGCGGATTGGTGAGGTCTTTGCACCAATCATGCTGCGGACTCTCCGCAGTATGACGACGGGAGGGGGATGGCACGCGGGAGAGCCGTCGACCGTCTACAAGTTCCGTACCCACTCCTCTGACGGGCGCGATCTGATACTCAACATCTCGCTTGCACCACTCCAGAGCAAGAAGGCGGAATTTGAGGGGACGCTGGTGGCCATTGAAGACGTGACCGAGCGGATCCATCTCGAGGAGCAACTCCAGCAGAGTGAAAAGCTCTCTTCGATCGGTCTGCTGGCCGCCGGGGTCGCCCACGAAGTCAATACTCCTCTGACAGGTATCTCATCATATTCCCAGATGCTCATGCAGCAGATACCTGAGTCTGATTCACGCCACCAGCTCCTGAAGAAGATCCATCGTCAGACTTCACGAGCCTCATCGATCGTCAACAATCTGCTCAACTTCTCGCGGGTCAGTGATTCACAACTTGTCGCTGTCGATCTTAACCGGGTCCTGGACGATACCATCCAGCTTCTCGAGTCGCAGCTGCACAACACGCGGATCGAGGTCACCAGAGACTACGCGGAGAACCTGCCCTCTGCGCCCGGGAATGCACCAAAACTTCAGCAGGTCTTCATGAATCTGATCCTCAACGCACGCGACGCCATGCCGCACGGTGGGCAGCTCGATATAGCTACCGGGTTGACCGAGGAATCGATCACGATCACCTTCCGGGACACCGGCGAGGGAATACCGGCCGAACACCTGACCAGAATCTACGACCCATTCTTTACGACCAAACAGATTGGTAAGGGTACCGGTCTTGGCCTCGCCGTCAGCTACGGAATAATTCAGGATCACGGTGGACAGATTACCGTCGAGAGCCGGGCTGGCGAAGGAACCGTCTTCCGCATCACTCTACCGCTCGCCAACAACCAGGCCGAACTGACCCAGACGCTGGTCGCCTCTGCCATCAGTGGAGCTGGAACTGTCATCAGCGGCAATGGCACCGGTAACGACTGACATCTCAGCGTCCCATCCATCCCCCATCAACAACGAGAAGGGTTCCGTGCACATAGTCGCTCGCCTTTGAAGCAAGGAAGAGTGCGGCACCAGCAAGATCATCAGGCTCTCCCCAGCGACCGGCCGGGATGCGTTCGAGAATCTGACGCTGCCGGGTCTCGTCTCTCTGCAATGCCGCAGTATTGTCCGTTCTCATATAGCCGGGAGCAATTGCATTGACATTGATCCCACGCCCGGCCCATTCATTTGCCAGCGCCTTCGTCAACTGGGCAACCCCTCCCTTGGCGGCCGCATATCCCGGTACCGTTATTCCTCCCTGAAATGAGAGGAGAGAGGCAATATTGACGATCTTTCCCCGCCCACGAGGGAGCATGTGCCGACCAGCCAGTTGCGACAAGCGAAAGAGACTTGAAAGATTGACCTCGATCACCGCCTCCCAGTCATCCCAGGAATGCTCAGCGGCCGGGGCGCGACGGATCATCCCCGCATTATTGATCAGAATGTCGATCCGCCCGTAGTGATCGAGTACTTCCGTGACCAATCGCTCCGGTGTCCGCCGATCCTGAAGATCTCCAACGATCGGCAATGGCGCTCTGCCGAGACGGGTGATCTCTCCGGCAGTCCCCTCCGGCGACCTGGTGTTGCCGTGACAAGCCACATCAGCCCCTGCCTCGGCCAGTGCTCGGGCAATCGCCGCCCCCAGCCCTGCCGATGCCCCGGTCACCAGCGCCACCTGCCCATCAAGTCGAAACTGATCGATAATCATTGGTCATCCTCCCACAAAAGTGATCTGCTCCAGAACCATCCATCGGCCATTCGATCCAATATTCACCTCGGACTTCATTGCCATCATACCGGCAGACAACATAAAAATAGAGCGGAGTGGCTGAAGATCCCGCGGGGATATCCACAAGCCACTCCGCTCCCTGACCGTCGACCGTTATGGTGTCCGGAAAAATGGACTACTTCTTCCGGCTGACCTTCCAGGTACCGGAGAAACCGCCGGCCTCCCATTTGCCACCAGCCTCATCGGCGCTGATCCGCTTGCCAACGAGCGGGATTGGCCCCTGACCCTGGTAGGTGGCCGTCATATTGACGACGTCTGGATCCTTCGTCTCGATCTCGACGATATTCAGATCGCCACCACCGGGAACCTCCGGAACCAGCTTGTCACCACTCTTCTTGATGTTCATGCCAAATTTGAACTCACCCTGACCATCGGCAGTGATCGTGGCCTCCCAGGCCCCTTCGAGGCTCACTGCACCAGAGGCTGCCGGTGCCGCTGCTGCCGGTGCTGTTGCCGCCGCCGGAGCGCTGCCCGCTGCCCGGGTACCGCTCCAGTTGCCCTTCATGTCACCAGCCGACCACTGCCCGGTAATCTTGCCATCAGCATAGTTACCGGCAATGACGACAGATGTGCCGCCAGCATCACTCGTAATCGTGACCTTGTTTGACTCATCGACCGTCACCGCAGTGACCGTCAGCGGCATCGCCGCATCCTTGATCTCACCTTTCCACTTGCCGCTGTCGAGCTTGAGGATCACCTTGAACTTCAGCTCTCCAAGATCACTGCTCGAAGCTGTCACATCGTATGATCCCTCGACCGGATGCGTCTGGGCCATGCCAGCCTGGCCAACCGCCATCGTCACGACCAGCGCCGAGACCACCGACAACAAAAACCTTTTAACCATTTTCCTGCTCCCTTTCTTGACTGTTGAGTTTGCTCATTTCACAGTTGCCTGGATTGTCATTCTGCCTGAAAACCGACCCATTTACAGCGTAACACCATCAATTGTCGCAGTCTACAGCCCGTCTGAGATGAAAACAAGAGAAACAGCCGGATTGGCTACACCGAACGGAGCGCTGGAGGCGAAGCGGGGAGCAAGGGCGCGATACTTGATTAATGTGATAGCCTCGGGAGGGCGATGGTGAGAGTCAAAAAAGGTCGAGGGTACGGATAGAATCTACCCGTACCCTCGATCAAACAACTACTTGCTAATTGTGGCCAATCAGGACCTATTCGCAATGACCCTGGTTGGAAGAGAGCCCCGGGGAATTACCAATTCTCCGGTAATTGATCCAATACCAACGGTCAGATCCTGACTCTTCATCCTCAGTTCTTCTCGCCGATCCGCATCCCGTAGAATGAACGATAGACAAAGAAGAGTGAAACAAGCAGGAAGACACCTGCCAGAACCTGGCTGATCCTGGTTCCATTCGCTCCCGACCCCCGCAACAGCACTGCCAGCTCGACCGCAAGCAGTCCGAAGAGGGTCGTAAACTTGATCACCGGGTTGAGGGCGACCGAGGAGGTATCCTTGAACGGATCACCAACCGTGTCCCCAACCACACAGGCATCATGGAGTAACGTCCCCTTCTGCTTCAGCTCTACCTCAACAACCTTCTTCGCATTGTCCCAGGCGCCGCCGGCATTGGCCATGAAGATTGCCTGGTAGAGGCCAAAGATCGCGATCGAGATCAGATAGCCGATGAAGAAGTACTCCTCAATAAAGGCAAAAGCGAGTGACGAAAAGAAGACGGTCAGAAAGATGTTGAACATCCCGTTCTGCGCATACTGCGTGCAGATCTCAACCACCCGCTTACTGTCCTTGACCGAGGCCTTCTCGACCCCGTCCAGCTTGATGTTGGCCTTGATGAACTCAACTGCCCGGTAGGCTCCCGTGGTCACCGCCTGGGTCGACGCCCCGGTGAACCAGTAGATCACCGCCCCGCCGACGATCAGCCCGAGCACGAAAGGAGCGTGAAGCAGAGAAAGCTTGTCGACATTCTGCTCCAGTCCATCGGTCAGGGCCATGATGATCGAGAAGATCATCGTCGTCGCACCTACCACGGCCGTCCCGATCAGCACCGGCTTCGCGGTGGCCTTGAAGGTATTCCCTGCTCCGTCATTGTCCTCCAGCAGATGCTTCGCCCGGTCGAAATTGACCTCAATGTTGAAGCTCGCTTTCAGCTCTTCCTTCACATTTGGAATATTCTCGATCAGTGAGAGCTCATAGACCGACTGCGCATTGTCGGTCACCGGTCCGTATGAATCGACGGCGATCGTTACCGGTCCCATCCCCAGAAATCCAAACGCAACCAGCCCAAACGCGAAGACGGCCGGCGCAACCATCAACGCTCCCAACCCCTGCAGACTGACGAAATAGGCAATCGCCATCAACACCGCGATCGCCATCCCCAGCCAATAGGCCGAGAAGTTACCCGCGACCAGTCCGGAGAGGATGTTGAGCGATGAACCACCCTCCTTCGAGGCCGTCACCACCTCACTGACGTGGCGCGAGTTGGTCGAGGTGAAGGCCTTCACCATCTCCGGGATCAGCGCTCCAGCCGCCGTTCCACACGAGATGATCACCGAAAGCTGCCACCAGAGATCGGCATTCTGTCCGCCATCAGCAAAATTGAAGACCGGGATGATCAGCTTTGAGGCGACAAAGGTCAGCAGTACCGAGACGACCGAGGTGATGATCACCAGACTGGTCAGCGGATGCTCAAAGTTCATCTCCTTCGCGCTTCCATACTTCGCCTTTGCCATGAACTCATTGATGAAGTACGAACCGGCTGAAGCGAGAATCATCATGATCCTCATGACAAAGATCCAGACCAGCAGCTGCACCTGAATCGTCGGATCCTTGACCGCCAGCAGGATGAAGGAGATCAGCGCAACTCCTGTCACACCGTAGGTCTCAAAACCATCCGCACTCGGCCCAACCGAGTCACCGGCATTGTCACCTGTACAATCGGCAATCACCCCTGGATTGCGCGCATCGTCCTCCTTGATCTTGAAGACGATCTTCATCAGATCGGAACCGATATCGGCGATCTTCGTGAAGATACCACCGGCAATGCGCAGCGCCGCTGCTCCGAGTGACTCACCAATCGCGAAACCAATGAAGCAAGGTCCCGCATAGTCCCCCGGAATGAAGAGGATGATCACCAGCATGATCAGCAGCTCGACACTGATCAGCAGCATCCCGATGCTCATCCCCGCCCGCAGCGGTATCGAATAGAGCGGGTATGGGCGCCCCTCCAGACTGGCAAACGCCGTCCGCGAATTGGCGAAGGTGTTGACCCGAATCCCGAACCACGCGACGCCGTAACTTCCAAGAATACCAACGACACTGAAAAAGAGGATGATCAGGACGCGCTTCAGCTCAAAATGGAGCAGAAACCCAAAGTAGAGCGCGATGATGACCGCAATGAAGATCCAGAGAATCGAGATGAACCGGCCCTGCGTCACCAGATAGGTCTTGCAGGTCTCATAGATGAGCTCCGAGATCTCGCGCATCGACTGATGTACCGGCAATCTCTTCAACTGCTTATAGATCATCAGCCCGAAGAGCAGCCCAAGTGCACAGACCACCAGCCCACCCAACAGGAGCGTTTCGCCGGTTGTCCCTCCCATAAAACTGACGGTCGAGAGATCTGGCAACTTGAGGTTGGCCTCGCCCCCTGGCGTGTGACCGCCCTCTCCCGTCTGCGCCAGCGCCGTTCCTGCCGTTATTACTCCAAATGCTAATCCCGAAAGAACGCTCATCACTGATTTCTGATGATGGACTACCTTCATTCCTGCTCCAATGCGCCTTCCGAGAAAGAGCTTCGCCAGCATGGTCAAGCCTGAGATTGTTAGAAACATACGTGGTGATTCCTCTTTTCGTTGATGTTAACTGGTTTTAATATCCTTGAACTATTTTTCACTATGTGAGCCGTATAGCTGGTGCAGTAGTGGCTCGCAAGAAAGATTGCAAATTTAAAGCTATCTGCAGGCTGACCGAATTCCTAATCGCGGCAAGATCGCGGAGAGAATAGCCGAGTCTTGCAATGTGTGGAATACAGAAAAAAAGGGCATTGAAAATGCAGTATATTCAATACATTAACGTTTGGGAAGTAGAAAAATAGAAAAAGTTATCATTACCTGTCATTAAACCAGGGCAATCGCATTATGAGTTGAGAGAATGTTCCACCTCCCAGCCGCTGCAGGTAGTCTCATCTCATCCCCGATGGCGTCCTCCTTATCCGCTGCGGATTGCTGACTTACCAGCTCAGGGTGGCGGATGATCATACACTGCGGTCAGAGGTAGATTGACTCCACAGGGTCTGTCTCGGAGCCGGGGTACGTTTAGAGGTGGTCCGCGAACCGCCGCGCCCTCGCGTCTTCGCGTCCTCCAGGAAGCCACCGGTCAGAGAGATCTCACACGAAGAGACGAAGCCAGAATGATGGCTGGAAGGTAGATGCGATTGCCCAGGTCATTAAACAAGCCCGGTTGTCTGACGAGAAAATTCGGAGAGTAGAGAGGGCAAAGTGGAGAGGGGCCAGTCGTTCAGGATTCTGGCTGTCCAGGCTTAGTTGCGGGGTTAAATTGTGCCGTGGAGCGAGCGGATGGTCGACTGGTCAATGGGGATAGATGAAGCATATGATGGGGTGAAGGTATCGTGGTGGTGTAAGTCAGTCTGGAGGAAGAGAGCGATGGGACGAGGGATGGCAAGAGCAGGAGCGAGTGTCTGTTTGGTAGTTTTGATGATGATCAGTGTGGCTGGGCAGAGTGGGCGTGGGCGAAATCCGGCGACGCCACCACCGAAGCCGCAGCCGGTGCCGAAAGTGCCGGTATCAGGACCGATAGTGTTGGGGATACCTGATGGGGGGAAGCTGGTCCGCCAGGATGGAGGAGCAGGGACAGGAAGGTTCCTGCTGCGCAATGAGCTGAGAGCGGTGATCAGGGAGCGCCATTCGGTGCCGCTGGTAGCGGTAGAGGTGGTGGTTGGAGCTGGCTGGGCGGACGAACCGGCAGGTGGGGCCGGAATCTCGAGGCTGGTGCAGGAGCTGATTATCAGCAGTGGAGTTGGAGAGGAGAAGGCGGAGGGGAGAGGGATCGAGCAGGAGATGGCGCGGCTGGGAGGGCGGATGGTCGCGCGTGTTGGAGCGACGGAGAGTGTGATCATCGCGGTTGTTCCGGCAGAGAGCTACGCTGAGTCGGTGGGGATACTGGCGGAGATGGTTGGAAAGCCCGATCTCTCAGCAGGCGCGATCGATGGGGCGCGGCGACGGGTCGAGTTGCGAGAGAGGACGCAACGTGGCGAGGATCGAAGAGAAGACGAGTTGGCGCGGTTACTGGGAAGACGTGAAGTGGCGACGGGGGTCGAGGGTCTCCCGGTCGCCGAGGTCGAGGGATTTTACCGGCGATTCTATCAGCCGGGCAATATGGTGGTGGCAGTCGTCGGAGACATCTTCTCGTTGCCAGCGCTAGGGCAGATTCAACTCAGGTTTGGAGAACTGGTCGGAACACCAAAGACCGTTGAGAGTGGAGTGGCGCGGGTTGCGAGCAGTGTGGAGGGGCTTCAATACGGGCACGACCGCGCGGGGATCGACCAGAGCGTGGTGACGATCGGTTATCGACTTCCGGTTCAGACGGCCAGAAAGCCTGGTGCGGAAGAGTTGAAAGAGCGGGCAGTGATCGAGGTGCTGGCAGCCGTGCTTGGACTTGGTCGAGGATCAAGGCTCCACCAGGGGCTGCGGGAGGGGTTGGCGTCGCGAGACAGGACAAGCGTTGCATTGAGTGCCGAGGCCAGGAGGGAGTCTGGCCCCGGACATGACTGGTTGATCGCCCAGCTCGAGGTCGATCCGGCGCGGATCGACCGGGCGGAAGCAGAGTATTTTCGGGAGATCGAGCGATTGCGACGCGAGGTGATCAGTGAGGGTGAGCGACAGCGGGCCATCACCATGCTCGAGAAACGCCATTACGACGCCGTCGAGACGATTGAGGGTGAGGTCGAGCGACTGGCAGGGAGCGAGCTGCAGGATGGCGACTGTCGGATTATCGAGAGCCAGTTCAGCCGCCAGCAGCGGGTGACGGCAAGCGAGATTCAACAAGCGGCGGCAAAGTATCTGGTACTCGATCGGACTGCCGTTCGTGAACTGGAGCCATCAAAAGGTCCGGGAAGGACCTTTGATGCCGCAAAGTATACGGAGCTGATCGTGACTTTTGCTCCTGGAGCGGCCCAGGCTGTACGGACTGATGAGGTGAAGCCGGCGACCGTCCTGAAGATCTTCCAGCAGGGTCCGGAGAGGAGCCTTCCGGCGAATGAGCAGAATGTGGTTGTTGCTCCGATTCCCCTGCCAGTTCGTGACTTTTCTGTACTGCGCGGACCACGGGCCTTCGTTCGTGAGGACAAGTCGCGCCCGATTCTGACCGTGACCATCGTCTTTCAGGGAGGAAGGCTGCAGGAGACGAGCGCGAACAGCGGGATGACCGAACTGATGTTACGGAGCATGCTCAAGAGCACTACGGCAAGAAAGGCTGACCTGATCGCGCACGAGCTGGAGAGCTATGGAGCCGATGTGCGGACCGTCAATGAGCCCGACTTCTATGGATTCTCGATCGAAGTACTCTCACGGAATGCCGAAGCCGCCGTCAAACTGCTGCTGGAGATCATCGAGAGCCCGTTCTTCGACCGCGAGGAGGTAGCGCGCGAGCGGACGATTCTGATGGCTGACCAGGATCGCGCAGAGGATGAGCTGGCAGAAGCTGCACGAGAGTATCTTCTGGGCTCGATCTTTCCCAACCATCCTTATGCCCTTCCCCGTTATGGGAAGAGAGAGGCGATAAACCGTGCCACTCCGGAACAACTCGAGGAGCTTCATACAAGGTCGATCCGGCGTCAGTATCCGTTCGTCTTTCTGGTCGGAGATACGGATGGATCATCGATGGTCTCGCGGATCTTTTCTGACGGTCTGAAAAGGGGAGATCTGGACAAGACGCTGAAGGTGAGCCTGCCAACCCAGTTTGCAGCCGCGCAGGATCGGGTTGGAGAATCGGGATGGGGGGCAACCTGGCAGGCGTCCGGATTCCGGATTGGCAATCAGGCGTTTGCCGCACCGAACGACCATCTGGTCGCAGCGATGCTGGCCGAACTCATCAGCAGCGGACTCTGGATCAATGAGATCCAGCAGAAGCGGTCGATCGTCAACCATGTTGGTGCGGCCATTGAGCAGCACCTTGCCGGATCGTTCTTCAGAACCAAGATGGTAACCGTGCCTGGTCAGGAGACGGCGGCACTCGACCTTCTCTCGCGTGAACTGCAACGGCTGGTTGGCAACCAACCAACCGATGAGGAGTTTGAACTGGCACGCAACGCAGCCATCGGTCGATACGCAATTGCCCTGCAGTCGAATACCGAACGATCCTTTGAGTATGCCCGGGCGGCACTCCTCGGAAGGAGACCGGCCGATGTCGAAGGGCAGCCGGAAGCGATGACCGGAGTGCGCAAAAGCGACCTGAAACGAATCGCCGAGAGCATCTTCAAGAACAGCGCCGGTGGGCGGGGTGTTCTGCGCGGCGATCGCTGAACAGTATGAGTGGTGAGTTCAACTTTATCGAGAAGATCCGCAGGCGATCCAGCCAGAGTGGGCAGAGACCGGCGGTTATTCCTGATCTTCATCTCGGGATTGGAGACGACACGGCGGTTCTCGGTGAGGAGTCGGGTCGGGAGACACTGATCACCGTCGACCTGCTGGTGGAAGAGGTCGATTTCCGGCTCGATTATGCCGTGCCCCGCTGGCTCGGTCATAAGGCGCTCGCCGTCAGCTTGAGCGATATTGCGGCGATGGGTGGAGACCCGCGATTTGCGCTGCTGACACTGGGCATCCCGCCGTCACTGATCTCAGGGGAGCGGAATGGCGCTGAACATTTCTGGGAGGAGTTCTTTGACGGCTACTTCGAACTTGCAGAACGTCACGGTATCACTCTGATTGGAGGCGATATCTCGGCCGTCCCCGCGCAGATGACGATCGATTCAATCGTCATGGGACACTCCCGGAAGGGCCATGCAGTGAGACGCAGTGGTGCGCAACAGGGACAGGCAATCTATGTGACGGGCGAGATTGGTGCGGCAGCGACGGGGCTGCGATTGCTCTTTGCCGGGGAACGGGCCAACCAGTCGGAGAGATGCCTTGTCCAGCAGGCGATCCGTGCCCAGCTCGCACCGGATCCTCGGGTCGAGTTCGGACGTCGCCTCGGCAGGTCTGGACTGGTCGGAGCCATGATCGATGTGAGTGATGGACTTGCCCAGGATCTGCACCACATCTGCAACGAGAGCAGAGTGGGAGCAGTGATTGACGCCGGAGAACTGCCGGTCGCACCCTGTCTCGACCTGCTTGGATTGGAGCAGGCGCAGCGCCTGGCGCTGGCCCTTGAGGGCGGTGAGGATTATGAACTGCTCTTCACTGCCGCCCGCGCGGTCGAGGATCAGCTCAGAGAGATGGCCGGCCCGGATCTGCGTTTGAGCCGCATCGGCACGATCGTCGACCAGGACTCCGGCAACTCTGCCATTCTGATCCGGCAGGGAGATGAGCATCCACATCCACTGAAGGTCAGGGGCTATGACCACTTCTCGAGGTAAGGCGCGTATCAGCTGATGAGGCCATTGCGAAAAGCGAACCGCACCAGCTCACCAGCGCTGTGCAGGTTGAGCTTCTCCATGATCCTTCCTCGATGGGACTCGACCGTGTAGGTGCTCAGGTCGAGAACCGTCGCGATCTCCTTGTTGGTCTTACCCTCGGCAATCAATTGCAATACTTCACGTTCGCGGCTCGTCAACAGATCGATTGGATCGGTAACGTGCTTGCGATAATCGTTGAGTACCGCATCAGAGACGGCTGGACTGAGATATCCCTGCCCCTGGGCAATCGCCCGAATGGCTGTCAGAAGATCGTGGTCACCCGCCTCCTTGAGCAGATATCCACTCGCCCCGGCACGCAGAATCTCCCGGACATAGACTGAATCACGGTGCATGCTCAGGGCAAGAATCCGGGCGCGCGGGGCGATGGTCACAATTCGCCGGGTCGCCTCGATCCCGTTGAGCTCCGGCATGGAGACGTCCATGAGCACGATATCCGGCTGCAGCTGTTCTGCCAGGCTGACCGCTTCGCGACCGTTTGCCGCCTCCCCGATGACCTCAAAGTCTGATTCAGCGGAGATGATCATGCGGAATCCCTGGCGAACTACAGCGTGATCGTCTACGAGCAGGACCGTTGTTCTCTTCTCAGGCATGGTTCAGTTCGCCTCCTCTTCAGCCCACCGTGCCGGGACGGTCACCGTAACCCTGGCTCCACCTTCCGGCCGATTGGCCAGACTGAAATGTCCGCCAAGCTGGTCAGCCCGGGCACGCATCCCAACCAATCCCAGACTCGGTGATTCAAGATTTCCCGCAATCCGATCAGAAGGCAACCCTGTCCCGTTATCACTGATCGTCAGCTCAATCCATCCCTGCCGCCCGGTCTTTTCCGCCTTTCTGATCTTCTGGACCATCTCCAGCCGCACCTTGGTTGCACCGGCATGCCGGGCAATATTGGTCAGCGCCTCTTGCGTGATCCGGTAGAGGTGGGTCTCGACATCGTCAGCGAGACGTTCGATCCCGGTAAAGGATGTCTCGACCTCGATCCTCGTCCGCTCCTCAAATCGCTCGGCTAGCCAGCGAAGCGCCGCCGGCAGGCCAAAATCGTCCAGGATGATCGGACGCAAGAGTTGTGAAAGCTCGCGGACATTTCCGATCGTCTCATCGAGCAGTGTCAGACAGGACTCGCGGCGTGATTCGAGCTCGACTGGCTGAATGGCGGAGATGATCGCCTTGAGCCCGGTCAGCGATTGGCCCAGCTCGTCGTGCAGCTCGTGCGAGAAACGACGCGCCGCCTCCTCCTGCCCCTGGATCAGATGCCAGGAGACCCGGTTGAGCTCGCGCCCCTGCCAGGCAATTCGGCGTAGTGACTGCTGCGTGAATCGGATCGAGATCAAGGCACAGGTCAACGAGAGGATCAACGCCCCGACCAGCAGGCCGCCACTCTCACTCGTCAGCTGGGTTGAGGCCTTTTCAATGCTGCGCCCACCGGCAGCGGCCCGCAGGGCGTCCAGCTTGAGGGCGTCATCGATCAGGCTGATAAAATGATCATAACGATCCTGGATCCGCGGCAGCGCCGTATCGATCGATTCCGGATGGGCCATTGCCTCACGGATCGTCCTGGCATAGGCCTCACCAACACCGGTCAGATCCGCCCAGAGCGGACTCGGAAGTATCCGTGCCCCCTCCGCCGCCAGACCGGGCAGCGACTTTTCAAACTCCTCCAGCTTGTTGACCGACCGGCTGGCACCCGGACGCGAGACGGCAAGCAGCAGTGTGCTGGCGCGATGCTGTTCAAACTCGAGCCCTTCTATCAGTTTGAGTGTCGACAGATGCTCATCGACCAGGGCGCCGGCCTGGCGTCTGATGCCCTCGGCTTGATTGAAGCCAAGCCAGGCAAGCAGGGCGAGAGTGATAATGACCAGGGCGAAGCCAATTGTCAGAATCCAGAGCGAACGGTTTGTCGTAGCAGTCGGCATATCTCACTTCCTAAAGAGTGATCAGATCATTAAAGCATGGCTACCATCACAACCTGATTCTATCAGCAATTTGCCCGCTGATCCGCTATCCCTGAAAACAGTCCTTTCCACTCCCCTCTCGAAGGGATAGTCGGGCAGTCTCACTATGGATATTCTGACCCCGCGTCCAGGATCATTATCAAATTTGAGAGACAGGTCTGCCCTGACAGCTCTCAGAGACAATTTGAGGATTATCTATGGAAAATAGTATGGTAGAAAATAGTCACAGCTGGAGAGACGATCTTGGAGCGGGGTTTCTGGTATTTCTGATCGCCCTGCCACTCTGCCTTGGAATCTCGATGGCGAGCGGGTTTCCCCCGGTGGCCGGCATTCTGACGGCGATCGTCGGTGGGATCGTCACCAAGTTCATCGGTGGCGCGCGACTGACCATCAAGGGTCCGGCCGCCGGGCTGATTGTCATCGCGCTCGGCGCGGTGACCGAGCTGAGCAATGGTGACCCTGTCGCCGGATACCGCCGGGCAATCGCAGTCGGTGTTGTCGCCGGAGTCCTCCAGATTCTGCTCGCGGTTGCCCGAACCGGGGTGGTCGGCGAGCTCATGCCATCGTCAGTCGTACACGGCATGCTTGCGGCCATCGGCGTAATCATCATCTCCAAACAGACCCATACGCTGATGGGAGTAACTCCGGAGGGCAAGGAGCCGCTCCATCTTCTGGCGGAGATACCACAGAGCATCACCCAGCTCAATCCGGAAGTCTTCCTGATCGGCCTGGTCTCCCTGATTGTCCTCTTTGGACTGCCGTTGATCCGCCATAAATGGGCCCGAAAGATCCCGGGGCCAATGGTCGTGCTTGCCCTCGCCGTCCCGCTCGGATATATCTTCGATCTGCGTGACGAGCACAACTATTCACTGCTTGGACACGTCTTCCACCTTGGACCGAAGTATCTGATCCGCCTTCCCGGCTCCCTGCTCGGGGCGCTGGCCTTTCCCGATTTTTCACAGATACTGAGTGGGACATCGATCAAATATATTATTATGTTCACACTGGTTGGGTCGATCGAGTCTCTGCTCAGCGTGACCGCCGTCGACTCACTCGATCCGGAGAAGAGATCGAGTAACCTCAACCGGGACCTGCTGGCGACCGGAGTCGGCAACACCATCGCCTCCTTCATTGGCGGTCTGCCGATGATCTCGGAGATTGTCCGCAGCAAGGCGAACATCGATAATGGGGCGAAGAGCGCCTGGTCAAACTTCTTCCACGGAACATTCCTGCTCCTTTCGGTCGCTCTGATCCCGGGCCTGTTGCAGCAGATTCCGCTCGCAGCGCTGGCGGCCATGCTTATCTATACCGGGTCACGCCTCGCGTCGCCCAAGGAGTTCCAGCACGCCTACCACATTGGACCGGAGCAACTTCTGATCTTTGTGACCACCATGCTGGTGACGCTCATGACCGACCTGCTGGTTGGAGTCGGGGCTGGGCTGGTTCTCAAGGTTGGGCTCCACCTCAAGAACGGTGCACCATTGAAATACCTCTTTCGCAGCATCCTGGAAGAGAGAACGGACGGCGAGACACTGCGGCTTGAGGTTCGTGATGCCGCAATCTTCACCAATTATCTTGGACTCTACAAACGGCTGAAGTCGCTCGGTCCGGAGATCAAACGGGTCATCATCGACTTTGAGAACGCGTGGGTGGTCGATCACACGGTTCTGAATAAGCTCGAAGGTATGGGCAACCGGATGGAGGGGCGTGAGCTGATCCTCGAAGGGCTCGACAATCACGCTGCCGCATCGAATCATCGTCTGGCAGCCCGCTGGCGACGTCGTGAGGAGGCCGTCAAGGCATGAGCAGACTGAACCACGATCAGGTCACGGTCGATGCCACTGCGGAAGAGAGACTGGAGAGAGCAATCGGCCACGCGGCACACCTGCTTCCGGCTCAGGGGCCGATCGGAGTCTTCATCCATCACAACACTCTTCACGCGTTTCAGCATCTTCCGTTTGAGCAAGCGGTGGTCGAAGCAGCTGAGAGATTCGGGGCAATGCCATTTCTTTCCGAGGAACGTTATCGTGACGAGGTCAGACGAGGGCGCATTCGAATCGAGGATATCGAGGCGGTGCTGGCCCGGGAGACGGATGAGGAGATCTGGCCCAGAACACTGACCCG
This sequence comes from uncultured Acidobacteriota bacterium, assembly GCA_903862855.1. Taxonomy (GTDB): domain Bacteria; phylum Acidobacteriota; class Blastocatellia; order RBC074; family RBC074; genus CAIOZW01. The sequence goes on along the minus strand of CAIOZW010000478.1, from coordinate 4,387 downwards.
GCGTGAACTTCGCCGGGCACTGATCTGGCCGGGCCTGCGCCAGTTCTCTGCCTCGAATATCGAATGGATGATCGAAGAGGAGGGATTGCTCGATCATCTACGGGAAGATCTGAGCCCGTCAGTCCGTGAAGCAATACTCGCCGATGGTGCAGTAAAGAATCGAAAGCAGGCGGCACGTGGCCTCTTCGCTGCCTGTTTTCGGCGCACACCTGAGCCTGCCGGTACGGATCGCCAGGCGCCAGTCCGCCCTCGTGACGGTATTCTCGACCTGACGGGCGTGGATGCCGACCGGATTGTCCACCCACTTATGATCCGGCTGGCCGCCCTCTTTCTCGATCAGGGCCAGGCCTACTGGCCGATGCCGGGGCGTGAGAACGGACTCTACGCGGCCATCCGCGATCTCTATGGTCAGTCGGATCTCTTTGCGGTCATGCCGGAAAGGGTTGGACTGGACGGGCTCCAGCAGCGTTTTCGTGAGCAGTCTGACACGAAGATGGATCCGCGCGAGATCATCCTGGCGATCATCAGTTCATATGGAATTGGCGAAGCAGAATGGGAATCCTTCATTACCGCCGAACTGCTGGCGCTCCCCGGCTGGCCTGGCCTGATCCACCTGCTTGAGCAAGATCCCGGCCTCGCCCCACACGAGCCTCTCCCCTGTTCGCTGATCGACTTTCTTGCCATTCGGCTGACGATGATGGACGTCGCACTCGGGAATATCTGGAAGGATTCCGGATGCTCTGGTGATCATCGCCATCTGTGGCGACAGATTTCAGCAATGTCCAGACCAACCGAATCGACCCACCTCGCCTCCGTCGCCAACCTCTTTGACGCGGCGCAGCTTCTTGGACTGTCGGCTGGCCAGATAAACTCACTCAGTGAAAGCGAATTCTATCGCCTCAGGAATGAGCTGGAGAGTTTCAACGAGTATGAAAGGCGACGGATCTTCCATCTCGCCTACGAGCGCCGCCACGAAATCGAGTTTCTCGCCCCGCTCAACACGCACCGGCAGTCGATCAAACCAGAGGCAAAGGGGAGTGGGGATGTTTCAGAACGCGCCCGGGCCCAGGTCTTCTTCTGCATCGACGAACGGGAAGAGTCGATGCGTCGGGCACTGGAAGAAGTAGCGCCGGATGTCGAGACATTTGGAGCCGCCGGGTTCTTTGGTGTAGCAGTCAACTACCGCGGTCTCGATGATGCACACGGGGTAGCCCTCTGCCCGGTCGTCGTCACCCCGCAGCACGCGGTAATTGAACGGGTGGCGGAGAGGGATCAGCACCTCGATCAGAAAAGGCAACAGCGACGGAAGCTCTGGGCCGATCTGGCCCACAACTCTTTCATCGGGTCGCGCACTCTGGTGCGGGGCTGGATTGGAACGACCGGACTCGGACTCCTCTCCATCTTTCCCCTCATCTCGCGAGTGCTGGCACCCCGTCAGTCGGGACTCCTCTACCAGTGGTTGAGCAACCGCTTTCTGCCCGATCCACGAACCGAGCTGACCCTGATGCGCGAAGAGCAACCTGACTCACACGGTACTGGTGATCTGCTCCTCGGCTTCACGACGACGGAGAAGGCCGCACGAGTCGCCTCGGTTCTCCGTCCTGCTGGTTTGACTCGCAATATGTCGCGAGTCATCGTCATCCTCGGTCACGGTTCGACCAGTCTTAATAATCCACACGAGTCGGCCCACGACTGCGGAGCCTGCGGTGGACGGCGCGGCGGTCCAAATGCACGCCTCTTTGCCGCCATGGCCAATCATCACGAGGTGCGCCTCGAATTGAAAGAGACGGGCATCGAGATTCCGGAAGACACCTGGTTTGTCGGTGGGTATCACGACACCTGTAACGACGATGTAATCCTCTTTGATGAGCATGCCATTCCAGCCTCCCATCGCGAGGATCTGTTATTCATCCGCACGGTCCTGGACGCTGCCCGTGCGGGGAATGCGCTTGAACGCTCACGCCGCTTTGAAGCGGCGTGGGCGGACAAGTCGCCCGCCTCTGCCCTCCGGCACGTTCAGGAGAGAGCTGAACACCTGGCTGAACCACGTCCTGAATATGGGCACGCCACCAATGCCGTCGCCATTGTCGGACGCCGCCGTATCAGTCGCGGACTCTTCCTCGATCGGCGGGCCTTTCTCATCTCCTACGATGCGACCATCGATCCGGAAGGTAACTCGCTTGCCGCCATCCTTGGAGCCGCCGGCCCGGTCTGCGCCGGTATCAATCTTGAATACTATTTCTCCTATGTCGATAACGAACGTTACGGATGTGGAACCAAGCTTCCACACAATGTGACCGGTCTGGTTGGAGTGATGAATGGTCCCTCGAGCGATCTGCGAACCGGGCTTCCCTGGCAGATGGTCGAGATCCACGAACCCGTTCGACTTCTGCTCATCGTCGAGAACAGCCCGGCGATGGTTCTCCAGTCGGCATTCAGAAGCGATGTCGTCCGCGAACTGATCGAAAACAGATGGATCAGACTCGCGACAATCGATCCTGATGATGGGCAGATTCACATCTACCGCGGGGGCCAGTTTGAGCCATTCACGGAGAGTGTCGAGAGTCTGCCGGAATATGCAAGCTCTCCTGACTGGTTTTCAGGAGAACTCGACTATCTGCCGATCGTACGGGTCGGCGCGGGAATAACGGGTTGAACTGAGGCATTGACACACTCTGCCTGATCCCTGGCTTAATCTGGCCGGAGATCCATTGGATCTGACTGTATGGAATACCTGATTGGAATAATCGTCTTTCTGCCCGGGCTGGTGAGCCTGCTTCTCGGGGCCTTCTGGTTGTTGGGGATCGAGCTGAGCGAGAGGATGGTCGCCCGGCTGACCGGGCTCTGCTATCTCATCTCGACCGGATCGATACTGATCCTTCTCGGCATGATGCTGCAGACGGGACAGAATGAAGTCCGGCTCTCTCTCGGCAACTGGTTTGAGGCGGGAGAATACCATTTTCCGCTGCTGCTGGTGATCGACCGCCTTTCGATGCCTCTCGTCATGCTGAGTACGGTTCTGGTCGGAGTGATTGGTGCCTTCTCGGTTCGTTATCTGCACCGTGATCCGGGCTATCATCGATTCTTCATCCTCCTCAACATCTTCGGGTTCGGGATCACCCTGCTCTTCACCGCCGGTTCATTCGATATGATCATTGGCGGGTGGGAGCTGGTTGGTCTGACCTCGGTCCTGCTGATTGGATTCTTCCAGTACCGGGACGAGCCGGTTCGCAGCGCGATCAGGGTCTTCCTGACCTATCGAGTCTGCGATATCGGCCTTCTGACCGGAGTCGCCCTGCTTCACCATTATGCAGGCACGGCTATCTTTACCCAGCTCTTCAATGCAACTGGGGGAACCTGGCCGCAGGGTGGCTCAACGCTGGGCAATGGAGCGGCGACCCTCGTTGGACTGCTTCTCCTGCTGGGGGCAATGGGAAAGGCCGCGCAGATTCCCTTCTCCGGCTGGCTGCCGCGGGCAATGGAGGGGCCTACACCATCGAGCGCCATATTTTATGGAGCGCTGTCGGTTCACGCCGGTGCCTACCTGCTTCTTCGCGCACAACCCCTGATCGGCTCATCAAAGGTTGTCACTGGCGCCGTGATCGTGGTCGGGCTGCTGACGGCAATCCACGGAACAATGGTCGGCCGCGCCTGCGCTGATGCCAAGACGGCCATCGGTTATGCTGCGATGGCTCAGCTTGGGATAATCTTTGTCGAGATCGGATTTGGCCTGCAATGGATTGCCCTGCTTCACATCACCGGGCATGCCGTGGTCAGAACACTCCAGTTTCTTCGCGCCCCCTCGATGCTCCACGATCACCATCGTATCCATGCCGCAGCGGGTGGCCATCTCGGGGAGACGGGTAACCATTTCGAACTGATAATTCCGCGAAGACTCCGCTCCTGGCTCTACCGTCTTGCCATTGAACAGGGGCACCACGATACGCTGATTGAACGACTGGGAATCGGTCCGATCATCCGTCTTGCCGCATTTCTGACGAAGGTCGAGGCCCGCTGGACAGCGATCATCATTGCCCAGGCACCGAATCCAGCGGCGCCCCTCTCTTCACGTAACAGTCTCCGGTCGATGAAACGATTCCAGATTGACTCGATCAACAGAACCATGGAGCGTGCCGATGTCTGAAAAAATGCTCTTTCCCTGGATCAGTCTTGGAATCACGATTCTTGCCGTGACGACGATCTGGACGTGGCGACAGTCCTCTGCCGAGAAAGCCCGCCGTGGAGCGACGATCGGGCTGCTCGCGACTTTTCTGACCATGCTTGCGACAGGCCTCGAGGCATTTCGCGGCCACGGCAATCCACTCGCAGAGCCACTGCCAGTTGGCGAGGGAGTCTTTTCCGCCGACCCGCTGAACGGCCTGCTGCT
>CAIOZW010000477.1 GCA_903862855.1 uncultured Acidobacteriota bacterium | reverse complement strand
GCTGTCGCCTCTCATTTTTCAAGGACGACAAAGATCCCTGCCGGCTCCACACCTGCTCCTCTCTGGCTCCTCTCTGGCTCCTCTCTGGCGATTCGCCTGGTAACATTTTGTGCTGAGTGCGTCGTCGTGCCAGATTTTCAGGCAGCCGGATATTTGAGTTTGTCAGTTTGGTGAGGATAGAGACACTTTGCCCTAAACTGTTCGATTTGCAGAGCCGGATGCTATTTTGAAGAATGAACTGCTGGTCGTTATTCACTCTGGTGCAATCGTCGCGTATTGAAATGAAGATGGAGATATTGAAGATGATGATGAGAAACCTTACCCGTTCGTTTGCAATTGCACTTCTCATTACTGGCTGCTTCTTTCAGAGTATTCCGGCCCAATCTCCGCGCAGCTTTGCCCAGGTGCGGAGAGACCTGAAGACATTTTACGAACAGTCGATGAAGGTTCATGGGATTGTCGGGAGCGGGATGATGGTCCTTCAGGATGGACGGGTGATTGCTCAGGAGTTCTACGGTCAGGCCGATCGTGCGAAAGGAACCTTGGTAACAGAGAACACGATCTTCCACTGGGCCTCGATCACCAAGACGCTTACCGGGATTGCGATCATGCAGTTGCGTGATGAGGGACTGATTTCACTCGATGATCCCATCATCAAGTATCTGCCGGAAATGAACCGTGTTCATAATCCACACGGCTCAATGGCTGAGATACGCTTGCACCATCTGATGAGCCACAGTGCCGGACTTCGCAATCCAACCTGGCCGTGGGGCGGTGATCAACCCTGGCATCCATTTGAGCCACGCGAATGGGCACAGATTGTGGCAATGCTCCCCTATACATCAATTGATTTCAAGCCTGGCAGTCGTTTCAGCTACTCCAATCCGGGGGTAATACTTCTTGGGCGGGTGATCGAGATTGTCAGCGGGGAGGATTATGAGGTCTATATCGACAAGCATATCTTCAAACCACTTGAGATGTATCGCAGCTACTTCGATCGAACCCCGAAGCATCTCTTGAAGGATCGTGCGGCCGGATACTATCTGCGCGATGGTCAATTGAGTGTCGCGCCATTCGATCCAGACACAGGTATCACCGTCTCGAATGGCGGCCTCAATGCTCCACTGTCGGACATGGTGAAATATGTCAATTTTCTACTTGGTGATCCGGCGCGACAGTCTTTGTACGACCTGATCCTTCAACGGTCGTCACTGCTCGAGATGCTCAAACCTCAGCTGATGATCGAGGCCGGCGGATTGCCGGAACAGACGGGACAGGATCGCAAAGATTGGGTCGGACTCTCGTTTCTGCTTGAAGAGAATTTTGGAATGAATTTCTATGGTCACTATGGTGAACAGGCAGGCTTCATCTCCCATTTTTATGTCAGGCCTGAATCAAGGACCGCATATCTGATCGCCTTCAACACCAACTCCAGCACCAGCAAGTCGGGAGCTGGAGTGGTCGTTCAAAGTACAATGGGGCTTGATCGGGAAATTAAGAACTATCTCTTTTCAAGAATCTTCACCCTCTTCAGTGCAAAGTTGCCGGTTCAATGAGAGGTCGATCGCACTAACCCTTCGTCTCTGCACGTGCATTTTTTGAAGCGCTCCGTTGGGGCGCAGGAACCTTCTGCCTTTCCCCAGAACCATCTGCACCTCCCCACATGAATAATAGAGGCCATTCTCTGAATAATCTGAATCAACTCACATTTTCACGATCGATCTGAGAGATCAGAGAATCCCGCCAGGTTGTTGACTTTCTGGTGAATAGCGGCTCCAGCAACTCCTGTTTTGTCAAGTCTCTTCATAATTCGATTGTCGTGGTCGAATGACTGCTATTCGACCCGCGGAGATGTTTCTGGTTTGACAAGCTTCTCGGTCAGGATATTATTTATATTTGTCAAATGCCTGACTGACAAAGTTCTTCCAAGGACAACGTTGGTACGAAGTTGAACGTTGGTATGAAGTCGATATGAATATGACGAATCTCCTTCTGCAAGTCCCTTCACCGGATCGTGTCCGGAACTCACTTGACCCTATTCTGCGTCACGGTCGGGACAACATCAGCTACCTCTACTCACTCGATGCTTTCGACTGGTTCATCATTCTTCTCTATTTCGGGATTCTCTTCCTGCTGGCAGTGCTCGGAATATATCGGTTACGGATGGTCTATCAGTTCTGGCGTTACCGTGATATCAAGCCCTCACCGATCTCAAGATACACTGAGGAGGAGCTGCCGCGGATTACGGTTCAGTTACCACTCTTCAACGAGCTGTATGTCGTCGAGAGGCTGATCGAGTCTGTCTCGAAGCTTGACTACCCGCTCGATCGACTTGAGATTCAGGTGCTTGACGATTCGACCGATGAGACTGTCAAGATAGCTGAAAAGACGGTGCAGGACTATCAGCAGCGTGGCTACGACATCCACTATATCCACCGGACTGATCGCACCGGCTACAAGGCAGGAGCGCTCGAGAATGGAATGAAGATGGCCAAGGGGGAGCTGATTGCCATCTTCGATGCTGATTTCATGCCGAAGCCAGAGACTCTGCGGAAGATGGTCGACTATTTCAAGGATGGTCGGATAGGGATGGTGCAGATGCGCTGGGGCCATATCAACGCCAACTATTCTCTTTTGACCCGGCTGCAAGAGGTCTTTCTCGATGGTCACTTCGTGGTTGAACAGACTTCACGAAACCGTACTGGTGCCTTCTTCAATTTTAATGGTACGGCCGGAATGTGGAGACGACAAGCGATCGAATTCAGTGGTGGCTGGCAGCACGACACACTGACTGAAGACACGGATCTCAGTTTTCGTGCCCAGTTGATGGGATGGCGGTTTGTCTATCTTGTCGACGATGAGGTACCAGCAGAGCTTCCAGTGGAGATCAATGCCTTCAAGGCACAACAGCGCCGCTGGGCCAAGGGGCTGGTTCAGGTAGGGTTGAAGCTGATGCCAAGAATCTGGCACCATCCCACGCTGAGCCTGCAACAGAAGGTCGAGCTCTTCTTCCGGCTCTTCGGAAACTGTGCGGCTGTCCTGCTGATCGTGCTCAGCCTACTCCACGTACCGATTCTGATCGTCCGGTTCAACCAGGGACTGTTTCACATGTTCCTGCTCGACGCTCCACTGATGATCTTTGCGACGATCTCGGTCGTCAGCTTTTATGGGACAGCGATCTCCTATCGATATCCAAACGAGCGGAAGCGTTACTGGATGATCCCGCTGGCCATGGCGGTTGGAATTGGGATGGTCTTCTCGAACACACGGGCCGTACTCGAGGCGCTGCTTGGAATCAAGTCGAGTTTCGTGCGAACTCCAAAGTACAAGGTTGAGAGCAGTAAGGACAACTGGCTGCAGGTTGCACGCAAGTACCGGCGTCGCAAAGGGTGGCTCCCCTACCTTGAACTCTCATTTGCGGCCTATTTTGTCTTTGCGGTCTATTACGCGTACCGAAGCCATATTTATGCAACCATTCCGTTTCTGCTGATCTTCCTGGTTGGATACGGTTACATCGGAGGAATGTCGATGTTTCAGGATCAGGTCAAGCGTATCATCAATCACTTCAAACGGCAGTGACGGATTGACGATGTCGAAATTTGGCGAGTGAAAGGCACGGGTCGATCCCGTGCCTTTTTTATTGATCGAAGTTAAAGGATGATGTGAATGAAGACGATCCTTTCAAACGTGATGATTCTTGACAGCCGCTGACGGGACGAGCACTATCAAAATCTGCAGATACAACTTTGAGTGATCTCGACTGTGCTCTGACTGCTTCGAGATGGCGAAAGCAAGGCATCAATGATGAATGATTGCCAAGAGGCAAAAGGTTGGAGAGATGAGTGGAGGTTCCTGACGATCGGAATCCTTGCGTTGGCAGTCCTCTTGACTGCCCGGTTTCTTGAACCATCACCGGCCGGAGTGGGAACTCATCAACAGCTGGGCCTGCCACCATGTCCATTTCTGACCATGACCACGATCCCGTGTCCACTCTGCGGCTTGACGACCAGTATCTCTCTTGCCGCACGTGGAATGATATTCGCGGCGTTGCTTGTTCAACCATTTGGACTGGTCATCTTTTTGGGCAGTCTGGTCACAACAGGGATCGGGACGGCCTTGATCAGGTGGCGGATCGACCTGATAAAACGCGTCCTGTCGCGTCGTGCAAACCAGTTGTTCTATACTCTGATAATCATTTTTATACTGAGCTGGTTATATAAGATTGCCAGCATGAAATTGAATCTGTTCAATCAGGTCGGGAGTCGATGAAATGCTGCTGCTCTTATTGAGTCTGTTATTCACAATACCTCCACAGGTAACCAGGACGCCACAGGGGAATGATATGGTAAAGAAATCCGAACCGGTACTCCGGTCAAGAGCTGAAGAGACCAACTTCGAGGAGACAAGTCGTTACGAAGATGTAATGACTTTTATCTCTGAACTTCAGAAGCGAAGCAACCTGCTGCGGCTGGTCACCTTTGGAAAGAGTGAAGAAGGCCGCGACCTGCCACTGCTCATCCTCTCTGATCCGCCAATCACCCAGCCACTCGAAGCACGCCAGAGTGGGAGACCGGTCATTTTTATCATGGCCAACATTCATGCCGGAGAGGTCGAGGGCAAGGAGGCCATGCTCCACCTTTCACGTCGACTCGTGACAGGTGATCTGCGACCGCTCTTGCGCAAGCTGGTCATTCTCATCGCACCGATCTACAACGCAGACGGTAATGAACGCATCGACGTAAAGATGCGCACCGCGCAGAATGGGCCCGTCAATGGTGTTGGGACGCGGGAGAATGGAAAAGGGCTCGATCTGAATCGCGATTACATGAAACTGGAGTCGGTCGAGGCGCGAGCGCTGGTTGGATTGATGAACAGATGGGATCCGCATCTGACGGTCGATCTTCATACCTCAAATGGATCTTACCACGGATATCATCTGACCTATTCGCCGATGCTCAATCCAAATGCCGACCAGCGTCTGATCGACTACGAAAGAGAGCGAATGCTTCCGGCGATCAATCGGGCATTACTTCTGAAACATGGCTTTCGAAGCTATTATTACGGAAATTTTGCGACGGTCGAGCGGCTCAACCGCGAAGTGGAGAACTTCGAACTGCAACGCTCCGGTCGCGCTGCCCAACCGGCTGGCTCGCCGCAGACCCCTGTCTGGCGGACCTTTGATCACCGGCCAATGTTTGGCAACAACTATGTCGGGCTGCGCAACAGATTGACTATTCTCTCTGAGGCCTACAGTTATCTTGAATTTCGAAAGAGAGTTGAGGTGACAGAGTCCTTTGTTGAAGAGATTCTCAAATATTCAAGCCTTCACGCCTCAAGTATCATTTCACTGATCAGACGGCTCGATGATGATCTGATGCGCGGTAAGGGTCGGGCACAGGGGCTCGACTTTGAGATTGCTCCTCTTGAGAAGAAGGTCCCCATTCTGGTTGGTGAAGTTCAGAAGATCCGTAATCCAAAGTCAGGCAAAGATATGACGGTGATGGTCGAGGAGAGAGTCAAGCCAACTCTTATGACTGACTATGGCATTTTCAAAGCCACTCGCAGTTCGACCCTTCCGGCAGCCTACGTTATGCCCGCCGGTGAAGTAACGCGGGAGATGCAGGCCAATCTTCGACTCCACGGCGTGGCCCTGGAGGAGTTGAAGGAACCCCTGACAATCGAGAGTGAAAGATTCACCATTACCGCAGTCACCCGGGCGACTCGTAAATTTCAGGGGCACGAGGAGATACGACTTCGCGGAAAGTATGCCAACGATTCACAGACCTGGCCGGCCGGATCGATCCTCGTTCGAACGACTCAGTCGCGTGCATCACTGATCTTCTATCTGCTCGAACCAGAGAGTGATTGCGGATATGTGCGGTGGAATTTTCTCGATCAATTGCTGGTGAAGGGTGCGGTCTATCCGGTCGCGCGGATTACAGGAAAGTATACGGCAGTAACAAGGCTGCTCGATTGACACCAAGTGAGATGACCAGAGAGATTTTGATCAAGGGAGGTCGACTGATCACGATGGTTCCACATTCAGGGATCATCGCAGCGGACTTGCTGATCAGAAATGGTCTCATTGTATCGATTGCGCCGACGATAAGGCCCAGTCTCTCGATGGAGGTGATCGATGCACGCGAAAGGTACGTTCTCCCGGGATTCGTCCAGACACACATCCACTTCTGTCAGACCCTTTTCCGAGGAGCAGCTGATGATCTTTCACTGATCGACTGGTTGCAAGATCGGATCTGGCCAATGGAGAGCAGACTAACCAGTGAGACTCTCTCGATTTCGGCACGGCTGGGAATTGCTGAATTGATCAAGGGAGGTACATCAACCGCCTTATCGATGGAGTCGGTCAATCATACGGATGTCGTATTTGCAGAGATAGAACGGGCAGGTTTCCGGTCGACAACTGGCAAGTGCATGATGGATCAGGGTGTGGGAGTTCCGACGGAACTTTGTGAAGAGACCACGCAATCGATCGAAGAGTCTCTCCGGCTACTCAAGCGCTGGCACGGAGCAGCCAATGGTCGAATTCGTTACTGTTTTGCACCTCGTTTTGCGATCAGTTGCAGCAGGAGGCTCCTCACTGAAACAGCGCACCTTGCAAGAGAGCATGGGGTGATGATCCACACCCACGCTTCAGAGAATACTGACGAGATCGAGCTGGTCGAGAGTCAGACTGGACTGCGAAATATTGCTTACCTCGAAGAGACAGGGCTGACCGGTAAAGATGTTCTCCTTGCCCATTGCATTCATCTCGATCAATCAGAGATGGAGATTCTCTCCAGAACATCGACCCGCGTTGCCCATTGTCCATCCTCGAACCTCAAACTTGGTTCCGGTATTGCTTCCATTGTCGAGATGCTCGAGGCGGGAATCGAGGTCTCGATTGGTGCCGATGGAGCACCGTGCAATAATCGACTCGATATGTTCACGGAGATGCGGACCGCAGCCCTCCTACAGAATATCAGGCATGGCCCGGGAGCACTACCTGCCTCTCGTGTGCTGCAACTGGCAACAATTGGTGGCGCACGCGCCCTCGGACTCGACCAGCAGATTGGCAGCATTCAGGTTGGGAAGAAGGCCGATCTCCAGATAATCGATCTGAACTCACTCCACACCTCTCCACACCCTGACCCCGTCTCGACGATCGTCTATGCCGCCCAAACCTTCAACGTGGAGACTCTGCTGATCGATGGAGTAGTGGTCATGCGGGACCGACAACTCCTGACGATCGACGAGGCGGCTCTAAGACAACAACTTGCATTACTGTAAGTCTAATATTATCAACAATTTACAAACTTTTCTGCCGACATGAAACAGACAAAAGCGGAATCGCTTCCTGACTGAAACGATTCCGCTTCCATCTTTTATTGTCCTTATTGCTGTCCTGGTAGTCAGGAAGTGCCACGTCAGGGAGTGTCAGGGGTACGCATTGTCCCGGTAGTTCCCTCGCCGGTGACCCTCTTCTGATCCTTCCCATCCAGCATGTGACACTTTCCATCAAAGAGGGCACCCTGCTCGATGATCAAGGTTGGTGTATAGATATCACCATAGACACGTCCGGTTGGATGAATTCTCACCGCCGTCTTGGCCGTTATTGTCCCTTCGACAATGCCACTCACCTCGACTGTTCCAGCCAGAATAGTCGCTTTGATCCGACCCCTCTCCATTACGAGCAGACTCCCCTGATCCGAATTGATCGTTCCACTGATCGCCGCATCGACACGCATGATCTCCGTAAACTTGACCTCACCACTGATGTCGGTTCCTTCGCCCAGAAAGCTGCGCAAGTCGGTTGGGGAGTCAGTCGCTCCCGCACCACTGTAGTAGGTCGATTTATTTCCGCCAAATTTCATAAACAAAGCCTCCTCGTTTGAGTTTTATCAATTACTCTCATTTTCAATGGTCTTTATGACACATTCAGGGTCAGCGGGTATCTGCGGCAGAGACTCTCCGCTGTGACTATTGGCCCGATGAACCATCCGCGCGACGCATAATAAGATTGTAGAGACGGTCGAGATCACTCATTGAAGTAAATTCGATCTCCAACCGACCGCCATTCTGACTGGCGAAATGGATGTGGACCTGGGTGCCAAGGTAGCGTTTCAACTTGAGCTCCGCGGCTCTTATGTTGGCATCATTTTGAACAGTGCCATTGCCGGTCGAGCGCTCCTTATCGCCTGGAGCGTTGGTCGCGCGCTTGACGGCCTTCTCCGTCTCACGCACGGACCATTGATTGGCCAGAATCTCTTCGGCAAGGCTGATCAGTCGATTCTCATCTTCAAGGGAGAGAAGTGCGCGGGCGTGGCCCATCGAGAGTCGCCCGTCCTCAAGCATACGCTGAACATCTGCCGGTAAACGGAGTAGGCGGAGATGATTGGCAATCGACGAACGATCCTTTCCAACCTGTCTGGCGAGCTCTTCCTGGGTCAGACCATAGTCCTGAATCAACTTCTGATAGGCAAGTGCCTCTTCGACCGGATTGAGTTCCTGGCGCTGAATGTTCTCGATAAGGGCCAGTGGCAGAAGCTGCTCGTTGGAGATATCACGAATGACCGCACTGACCTTGCGGAGTCCAGCACGTTGCGAAGCACGCCAGCGTCGCTCGCCAGCGACGAGCTGGTAGCGACCACCTGGAGCGCGTCTTAATAGGAGTGGTTGGACGAGCCCGTTGGCGCGAATAGACTGGGCAAGCTCTTCCAGTTTGGTCTCATCGAAATGTGTTCGTGGTTGCTCAGGATTGGGCTCGATGAGATCGATGTCGACCTCCAGAAAGTCATCTCCATCAGCAGAGACGTTCTGCGTCATCGAGTCTGAGAGCAGGGCACTTAGTCCCCTACCGAGTGCCTTTCTTGACATTTTCCATCACCTCCTTTGCCAGATTCATATAGGTTTCGGAGCCACGAGATTTAATATCGTAGAGAATTATCGGCTTGCCGTGGCTTGGAGCCTCAGCGAGCTTGATATTGCGTGGAATGATCGTTTCGAAGACTTGAGCGCCGAGAAAGTCGCGCAGATCGGAGACAACCTGGTTCGAGAGATTTGTCCGCTCGTCATACATGGTGAGCAGAAAGCCCTCGACAGAGAGGGATGGATTGAGACTGCGCCTTATTCTCACCAGGGTGTCCCACAAGTCGGTCACGCCTTCAAGCGCGAAGTACTCACACTGAATAGGGACGATCACCGAATCGGCCGCCGTGAGGGCATTGAGAGTGAGAAGACCGAGACTTGGTGGACAGTCGATCAGGATATATTCATACTTGTCGCGGAGAGGTTCGAGAACCTTCTTCAGATAGAACTCACGCTCCTTGGCATCTACCAACTCGACCTCGGCGCCAGCCAGGTTGCGGTCGGCGGGAGCAAGCTTGAGAAACTCGAGCTCGGTGTTGAGTATGATATTCTCGACCGAGTCCTGGAGTGCCATCGCATTGTAGAGACCTCTCCTGAAGGATCCCTTCTTTATTCCAACGCCGCTGGTCGAATTGGCCTGTGGATCCATATCGACGAGGAGGGTTGGGATTTCCGCGACAGCGAATGAGGCAGATAGATTTATCGCCGTGGTCGTCTTACCGACCCCGCCCTTCTGGTTGCTGATTGCAATAATTTTTCCCATACGACATCTCTGAGGATAATCTGATTGTGCGAAAGCGGAAGAGTACCATCTTTTGGCTCTCAATGGGAGTAGTTAGACCATTTCATCTCAAAATTGATCAAACTGGCTCAGAAGAAACGTGGCATCAGCGTCGGAAAGAGGCTCTGAATGTTTCACGTGGAACATTCCAGAATGGCAACACAACGACGGTCGGCACCTGGGAGTGGGTGAAGGCGGGCCTGGTGGAGGAGGGACGCCGTCTCAAGGGAGATGAAGATCATCGCCTGTCCGGCAGTGGTGGCAAGTTCCTGGATTAGGGGTATAAGGCTGGCCATCTTTTCGACCGCCCTTGCCGTGAGAAGTGTCTCAGGTGTAGGTGGGGGGAGTGTCTCGATTCTTCGACAATCGACCTCACAGCGATCGAGGTATAGCTCGTCGATGACCGTTTCCAGGAATATCGCTCTCTTGCGACTCGACTCGACCAGTCTGACATTGAGATCCGGTCTGAGAATGGCGAGGGGGATACCTGGCACACCAACTCCAGATCCGAGATCCCACACGGTATTGACTCGTCGATCGATCAGACTATGAATGATAAGAACCTCAACGATATGACGCTCCATAAAATCTTTTGGCTCGACCAATGTAGTCAGATGGAGGAGTCCATTCCATTTGAGGACAAGTGCATAGTAGCGATTGAATCGATCCAACTGGAGTGGGGTCAGTTCTGGATAACGATCAGCAAGCAACTGTTGCAGCTCTCCCAAGCGCGGATCAGCTGACTTCATGATCTTCCACCACGGGCTTGAAGTTCGACATGCACGGTCAAGAGGGTGATCGCGGCTGGTGTAATACCCGGAATGCGCATCGCCTGTCCGATTGTCTGTGGCCGCACCCGGGTCAGTCGCTCGACCATCTCGTTTGAGAGCCCAGGCAGCGATGAGTACTCGATCGTTGCGGGAATCTGGCGCTGCGAAGCTTTGGCCAAACGATTGGCCATGCTCTCATTGGCGGCCATATAGCCTTCATACTTCAGATCGGTGATAACGGTTGAGATCTCCATTGTCGAGACACCATCTCGCAAATCTTCCGGGAGCAGCATCAATAGATCTTCCGCACCAAGCTCCGGGCGTTTAGCCAACTGGGCGAGCGGTAGAGCCTCTGGCAGCTCAATCCCTGTCCGGGCATTGAAGGCGGCATATCCATAGCTTCGCGGCCCAATGGTCGTCCGACGAAAATAGTCGCGCAAGCCGCTCTTGCGTGATTCTTTTCCAATAAACTGCTCGTAACGATCACCGCTGAGGAGTCCAAGCCGATGACCCAGATGGGTCAGACGCTCATCGGCATTGTCGATCCGCAACCGCAGCCGCTGCTCGGCTCTGGAAGTGAACATCCGGTATGGTTCATCAACCCCTTGCGTCACCAGGTCATCGACAAGAATCCCAAGATATGACTCCTCGCGCGGCAGCTCTATCGGCTCCAATCCTCCCACAAAACGCCCTGCATTGAGGCCAGCAATGATTCCCTGGGCTGCCGCCTCCTCATATCCGGTCGTCCCGTTGACCTGTCCGGCATTGAAGAGTCCACGGATTCGCTTCGTCTCCAGCGAGGGCCAGAGCTCTGTCGGATCGACCATGTCATATTCAATCGCATATCCGGGTCTGAGCATCACTGCATCTTCAAGGCCTGGTATCTGATGCACCAGCTCACGCTGCAGATCTGCCGGGAGGCTGGTCGAGAACCCATTCAAATATGTCTCATATGTATTGTACCCTTCGGGCTCAAGAAAGAGTTGGTGGCGATCCTTCTCCGGGAACTTGACCACCTTGTCCTCGATCGACGGGCAGTATCGAGGACCAATACCCTGTATCTGCCCTGAGTAGAGTGGTGATCGCGCGAGGTTCTCACGTATCATCCGGTGAAGACGATCCGTCGTATATCCGATGTAACAGGAGATCTGTGGTCGCGTGATCCTCGTCGTCGTGAATGAGAAGGGAACCGGTTCATCATCGCCGGGCTGCTCCTCAAATTTTCGGAGATCGATCGATCTTGAATCGAGACGCGG
>CAIOZW010000476.1 GCA_903862855.1 uncultured Acidobacteriota bacterium | reverse complement strand
ATCTAACCACGAAAGGCACGAAAGACACGAAATTTATGGCTTTCTTTTTTCGTTCGTGCTTTTCGTGTTTTTCGTGGTTGATCTTTGAGCTTCTCCGGGGCAGGTACATGGCTGCTAAGACCTGTTCCGGTTGCTGATCGCATTGGATTCATCTTTGAACTGGATTATCTCGCTCAAGGCACTTTTTTCTATCTAACCACGAAAGGCACGAATGACACGAAAATTATGGCTTACTTTTTCGTTCGTGCTTTTCGTGTTTTTCGTGGTTCATCTTTGAACAAGATTGTCTCGATCATTGTGATCTCTTTTATCTAACCACGAAAGGCACGAAAGACACGAAATTTATGGCTTTCTTTTTTCGTTCGTGCTTTTCGTGTTTTTCGTGGTTCACCTTTGAGCTTTTCCGGGGCAGTCACACATCTGCTCGGAGCGGTCATTGTTTGACATAGACCAGAAAGTGCTGCCAAGGCAGGAAGTCCTTCGTCTCCTTCCAGACAAGGCCGACCTTGGCCATTTCACGACGGCATTGCTCAACGGTCATCTTGTGGATCTTCTTGATGGGGACTTCCGGATCTTCGCCACGGTATTCGATCTGGATGACACGGCCACCGGGCTTGAGCGCCCGGACGATGCTCTCCATCATCTCGCGCGGCCACTCGAATTCATGGTAGACATCGGCAAAGAAGGCGACATCGATCGACCCGGGGGGGAGATTGACGTCACGGTCGGTGCTCCTGACTCCACGCACATTGGAGATCTTCAGCTCGCGCTTGCGCCGTTCGATGATCTCGAGCATCTCCGGTTGGAGATCGACGGCGAGGACCTCGCCGTTGGTGACGACCTTCGCAAAACGAAAACTGAAGTATCCGGTTCCGGCACCGATATCGGCGATCACATCGCCTGGACGTAGAGCCATTCGGGCGACGACCTCATCGGGACGCTCCTCCTCGATCCGCTCCGGGCGCTCGAGCCAGTCGGCGCCCTGATAGCCCATGACGCGGGCAATCTCACGACCAAGGTAGAACTTGCCGATCCCGTTCGGATCGTGGTTGCGCCGCGTCTCGTAATGGCCGGGCAGCGGCTCGGCTGGAGCAACCGGCTGTGGCTTCTGGCAATTGAAGAAGAGGAGCAGCGGAAGCAGTAGAACCGTCAGTCTGATCGATGGCATGTAGATTCTCTCCCCGGGCTGACCAAGTTTAGAGGTGGCTCTTGAGCGTCTGGATGCTGGTCTCGACGGCCCGGTCATAGTCGGCACCGCTGATCAAACCCGAGCCCATGTCGTTGATAAACTTCAGGTCTTCCGCGGTGACGGTCATATCGCTCTCGCGCTTTTCGCTCATGAGGGCGATCGGAGTTCGATCGAGAGTCAGGACAAATTCGGCCGTCAGATGGCCGTCATAGCCGATCTCGCGCAGCGCGCTGACGATGCTTGCCCAGTCGAAGTGGCCCTTCCCGGCCGGGCGACGGTTGTTATCGGCAACGTGGAAGTCGACCAGCTTCGAGCCGACATTGCGGATCGCCTGGATCGGATCGGACTCCTCGATATTGATGTGGAAGGCATCGAGGACGACGCCAAGGTTGTTGCCGACCTCCTCGCAGAGCAGCAGCGCCTGGTCGTGCCGGTTGATGAAATAGGTCTCGAAGCGGTTGAGCGGCTCGATACCGGGAACGATGCCCAGCTCACCGGCATACTCCGTGACCTCTTTGAGGCCCTCGACAGCCCAGGCCCATTCCTGTGCAATCGAAGCGAGCGGACGAGTCTTGCCGACAGTCGAGGGAACGATGCAGAAGATGCGCCCGCCGAGCCGCTTCGTCATATCGAGGCTGTCCTTGATGTACTGGATGCTCTCACGGCGAATCCCGGCATCCGGATGGACGAGATCCCGTCCCTCGAACATCATCGTCACGCTGCCCCAGCACTCGAGCTGGTAGCGATCCATCAATCGGCGGACCTCATCGGTATCATAGCGGGTCGGCTCACCGCTGATCTCGATTCCGTCATAGCCGAAGCGGTGGAGCCGCTCGAGGGTCACTTCGATCGGCTCCGGCCGCATCCAGTTGTGCATGGAGTGTTTCATTATTCGCCTCCCGGGAGAGATTTCATAAAAATGTCGATTCGTGATCGAGATATTCAAATCGGATGACCGGATATTACGCGCTCTGACCGATGAATACAAATCACGCCAATCGAACGGACATGGCTTTTGCGTCAATCCTTGGGACAATAAGTTGTCTCGTGCTACAATGCGCGATTCAGTCTGATGGTAAGCTCGGAGACCGATGGTTTATGATTCAAACGATTCGTGGGACAAGAGACATCCTGCCAGAGGACATTCCGCTCTGGCATCGTATCGAGGATGTGGCGCGTGAGGCCTTCCGGCGGTACGGTTTTGCCGAGATCCGGACGCCAATCATCGAGAAGACCGAGCTCTTCGCGCGTGGTGTCGGTGAGTCGACGGACATCGTCAACAAGGAGATGTACACCTTCGTCGACCGGGCCCGCGAGGATCGCGATGGTGAGTCGATCACGCTCCGACCAGAGAATACGGCCTCGGTCGTTCGCGCCTATCTGCAACACAAGATGTTTGCCGACCGCTCACCGGGTGAGCTGACCCGGCTCTACTATGTCGGCCCAATGTTCCGACGTGAGCGGCCCCAGGCGGGACGCTACCGGCAGTTCTACCAGATCGGGGCCGAGGTGATGGGTGACAGCGATGATCCGGCGATCGAGGCCGAGGTGATCGAGATGCTCGACTGGTTTCTGCGTGAACTGGGCATCACCGAGACGACGCTGCTGATCAATTCGGTCGGCGATGCCACCCTGCGCGAGGAGTATCTGGGCAGACTGCGGGTGGCGATCGAGCCTGACCTGTCGCGCTACTGTGCCGACTGTCATCACCGGTATAAGACCAACGCGCTGCGGGTCTTCGACTGCAAGAATCCGGACTGCCGGCCCCTGATCGCCGGCCTGCCGACGATTACCGATTCTCTGGATGGTGCGTCACGCGAGCACTTCGAGCAGTTCAAGGCCCATCTCGACGCGCGAGGAATCACCTACACTGTGCAGCCGGAGATGGTGCGCGGGCTTGACTACTACACGCGGACCGCTTTTGAGATCATCGGCAGCACCGGTCTCGGAGCGCAGAACACGATCGTCGGTGGTGGACGCTATGATGGACTGGCGGAGACCCTTGGCGGGCCGCCCACAAAGGGCTTCGGCTTTGCCTTTGGGCTCGACCGGATGGTCATGGCGCTTCCAGAGACGATCAGCAGGGATTTGCGGGCCGCCGGGGCACCCGACATCTTTGTGGTCTGTATGGGTGAGGCGGCCCGGCAGCATGCTTACCACGTTGTGCGTGAACTGCGGCGGGCAGGGCTGGTGGTCATCCTCGACTTCGCCGATCGGAAGATGAAGAAGGCGATGGCCCTGGCCGACAAGTCGCGGGCGCGTCACGCGCTGATCATTGGTGAGAACGAGGTCAACGAAGGTCGCTATGCCCTCAAGAACCTGACCAGCGGCGAGCAGGAATCGCTCGCCGTCTCCGATATCATTATTAAACTACAGAGAAACTGACTGGATCTTTAACCATGCTCGATCATTTGGGAACAACAAAACGGACGCATCATTGCGGCGCACTCCGCCGGGAAGACGTAGGACAGACCGTCACGCTGATGGGCTGGGTCAACAGCTACCGTGATCATGGTTCGGTGCTCTTTCTGCACCTCCGCGATCGCGAAGGGATCACCCAGATCGTCTTCGATCAGCAGTTCAATGCCGAGCTGCTCGAGCGGGCGCAAGGGGTTCGCAGCGAGTATGTGCTGTCGATCACCGGCAAGTGCATTCTGCGCGACGAGAAGAACTTCAACCCGATCATGGCGACCGGTGAGATCGAGATCATGGCGGAAGAGCTGAAGGTGCTGAATGACGCGCAGACGCCGCCATTCGAGATCGACAACTGCCGTGCCGCCGAGGACCTGCGGCTGAAGTACCGTTACCTCGACCTGCGGCGGCCGGAGATCCAGGCCAACTTCAGGCTGCGCCATCGGCTGGCGCTCGCCGCACGGCGAGTGCTCGATGAGCAGGGATTCTATGAGATCGAGACGCCCATTCTGACCAAGTCGACGCCGGAGGGAGCCCGCGACTACCTTGTGCCGGCCCGGACGGCCCCGGGCAAGTTCTTTGCCCTGCCCCAGTCACCACAGCTCTTCAAGCAGTTGCTGATGATCTCCGGCTATGACAAGTACTTCCAGATTGCGCGTTGTTTCCGTGACGAGGATCTGCGGGCTGATCGGCAGCCCGAGTTCACGCAGATCGACATCGAGCGAAGCTTTGTCCAGCCAGAGGATATCTTTGCGACGATCGAGCCGCTGATCTGTGAGTTCTTCCAGATTGCCGGGATCGAGCCGCCGGCGACGCCTTTTCTGCGGATGTCATATCACGACGCGATGAACCGTTACGGCATCGACAAACCCGATCTGCGGTTTGGTCTGGAGTTTGTCGATCTGAGTGAGCACTTTGCCGGGAGCAGCTTCACCGTCTTTGCCGACGTGGTGAAGAAGGGTGGGGCAATCAAGGCGATCGTCGTTCCGGGGGCGGCCTCGTGGTCGCGCAAGCAGTATGATGAGATCATCGAGCACGCGCGCATCTACGGTGCGGGCGGACTGGCCTACATCCAGGTTCTCGAGGGTGAGAGCAAGTCAGCCCTGACCAAATTCCTTGGCGCCGACGGCATTGCGGCCGTCATCAGCGCGACCGGAGCGAACGTTGGTGATGCGATCCTCATGATTGGTGGCCGCTGGGATGTCGCGTGTACGGCGATGGGCCAGGTACGGCTCGAGGTTGGTCGGCGCGAAAAGCTGATTCGCGAGGAGGAGAACCGCCTGCTCTGGGTGGTCGACTTCCCGATGTTCGAATACCACGACGAGGACAAGCGCTGGTACGCGATGCACCATCCATTCACCTCGCCGATCGATGAGGATATCGAGAAGCTCGATGGTCAGGATCTCGGTGGTGTACGGGCGAAGGCTTACGATCTGGTCTTCAATGGCAATGAGCTTGGCGGAGGATCGATTCGAATCCACCGGGCCGATGTCCAGGCACGCATCTTCGAGGCGCTCGGCCTGACGCCGGAGGAGGCGCGAGAGAAGTTCGGCTTCTTCCTCGATGCACTGAGCTACGGTACGCCGCCGCACGGTGGAATCGCCCTCGGTCTTGACCGGATCGTCATGATCTTTGCCCGTGCCAAATCGCTGCGCGACGTGATCGCCTTCCCGAAGGTGGCGAGCGGCTCCGATCTGATGACCGACAGCCCGAGTGGCGTCAGTCCGGCCCAGTTGGCGGAACTGAAGATCAAGACGCTCAGTTAACCTGTATGAACAAGATCCGTGTCCTGCCCGACAGCCTGGCCAACAAGATCGCCGCTGGCGAAGTGGTTGAGCGACCGGCGTCGATCGTCAAAGAGCTGCTCGAGAATTCGATCGATGCCGGCGCGACACGGATCGAGATGACCATCGAGGCGGGCGGCAAGCGGTTGATCAGGATCAGCGACGACGGTGAAGGCATGTCGCGTGAGGATGCACTGCTCGCCTTCGAACGCCACGCGACCAGCAAGATCAGCTCCGCCGAGGATCTGGAGGCGATCAATACCCTCGGATTCCGCGGTGAGGCGCTCGCCTCGATCGCCTCGGTTGCCAAGGTCCGGCTCCGCACCCAGACAGCGGCCGACCAAGTGGGCACCGAGATCGAGATCTCCGGCGGCCGGGTTCTGGCGGTCCGTGACACCGCCTTCAGCCGCGGAGCCGAGTTTGAAATTCGTGACCTCTTCTTCAACGTGCCGGCGCGGCGCAAGTTCCTCAAGACGGATGCCACCGAGAGCTACCATATCGCCAACCTGGTGACGCACTACGCGCTCTCCAACCCGGCCCTGTCATTCACGCTCACCAACAATGGACGCGAGAGCATCCGGGTCACCCCGGCGGCCGACCTGCGTGAACGAGCTTACCAGCTCTTTGGTGAGGATTTTATCGGTGATCTGATCGAGGTCGCGCTCGAGAGCGGGGAGATGCGGGTGCGTGGCTTTGTCTCTTCACCATCGACCCCGCGCAGCAACCGGGACAGCCAGTATTTCTTCATCAATGGTCGTTACGTGCGGGACAGGGTGATCGGGCGGGCCCTCACTGAAGCATACCGGGCAATGATGCCCTCCGGGGCCTACCCGACGGCCATGCTCTTTGTCGAGCTGCCACCGCACGAGGTCGACGTCAATGTCCATCCGGCGAAGACCGAGGTCCGGTTTGTGCGCAGCACGATCGTCTTCGATCTGGTTCGTGATGCCACCCGCGGTGCCATCAGTGTCGCCCGGGCCGCGGTAACACCATTTGAAGGGCGCCGTTCGGAATCTCTGGTCGACGATCTTCAGACACCCTATCCACCCACCGGGCGCGGATCATTCATCGAGTCCCGAAAGAGCCGGCACCTGCCGGAGTTGGATGAGGAGCCATTCCGGATCCACATCCCCGCCGCGCCGAGCTCGTCCGAAACGCCAGTCGGTCCGGCGTCAGGGACCAATCCCACCGTGCCTGTCCCACCGCAACCGGTGCACCAACTGAAGATCGAGACAAACGGGCCACGAACATCAAATCAGCCGGAACCAGCGGCGGTCAGT
>CAIOZW010000475.1 GCA_903862855.1 uncultured Acidobacteriota bacterium | reverse complement strand
GGGCGCGGGACGCTGCTGGCCTATGCCGAGGCGCGGCGAACCGGGCGGGGTGATTGGGACCAGATCGATATTGTGATGAAGCGATCGACTGACCGTGGCCGAACCTGGAGCGGACAGCGAAAGATCGCTACTGTCGCTGGCGCACGGCGTAATCCGGTTGCCGATCGTGAGCGTGCCGCCAATCCGGGGAATGTCGATGGATTGACCTACAACAATCCGGTGGCGATCGTTGATCAGCGCCCTGGAGTCGTCCATTTTCTCTTCTGTCTGGAGTATGCGCGCTGTTTTTACATGAAGTCGGTCGATGACGGGGCGAGCTTTTCCGAGCCGGTCGAGATCACGACGGCGTTTGAGGGGTTCCGGGCAGAGTACGACTGGAAGGTCCTTGCGACCGGGCCTGGCCACGGGATCCAGTTGCAGAGTGGGCGGCTGGTGGTGCCGGTCTGGCTCTCGACCTCGGCAGGGAAGAGCGCACATCATCCATCCAATAATGGTGTGATCTACAGTGATGATGGCGGGCAGAGCTGGAGGGCCGGTGAGTTTGCCGGTCGGAGTTCGGAGACGCTGGTCGATCCGAGTGAGGCGGCTGTGCTGGAGCTGGCCGATGGGCGAGTGGTCTTCAATTCGCGCAGTGAGTCGAAGCCACACCGGCGGATGGTCAGTTACAGCCGGGATGGTGCGACAGGCTGGACTGCTCCGGAGTTTCATCAACAGCTCGTCGAGCCGATCTGCATGGCGAGTCTGGCGCGGTTGAGTAGAGGGGCGCGTCGTCAGCGGATCCTCTTTGCCAATCCGGCCAGCCTGGCCGCGGCCAAGCCACCCGGAGAGCCCGGGCGAAGCCGGATGCGGCGCAATCTGACGTTACGGCTCAGCTATGATGAGGGGCAGACCTGGCCGGTCAGCCGGACGATCGAGCCGGATTGGAGCGGATACAGTGACCTCGCGACGGGGGCGGATGGGGCCATCTACTGCCTCTATGAAGCCGTCAATTCAGGTGCCGACCTCTTTCGGCAGACCACCTTGCGGCTTGCCAGTCTCAATCTCGACTGGCTGACGCAGGGTAGAGACACGTGGGAGAAGATAAAATGAAGAGACTTGGTGGGATACTGCCGGCGCTGGTGACACCTTTTGACGCCGCAGGCCGGTTCAATCCGGGGGCGTGTGAGCAGCTGGTCGAGCGGCTCTACGGTGCCGGAGTAGAAGGGCTCTACGTCTGTGGCACGACGGGTGAAGGTGTGCTCCAGACGGTCGCCGAGCGCAAGGAGGTCGCGGAGCTGGTGCTCAAGGTGACTCCGGCCGGCAAGCAGGTCATGGTCCACGTCGGAGCGTCCTGCCTGAACGAGGCGATCGAGCTGGCACGCCACGCGGCCGACAGCGGTGCGGCCGCCGTGAGCAGCCTGCCCCCGGCCGGACCATATGGTTTTGAGGATGTCCGGAACTACTACCGTGCGCTGGCCGAAGCGACCGATCTGCCGCTGGTCGTCTACTACATGCCGGCTGGTGGAGTCTCTTTCACGACCATTCCCCAGATTCTCGAGCTCTGTGCCATCCCCAATGTCGTCGGTCTCAAGTTTACCGATCACGATATGTACAAGTTGTC
>CAIOZW010000474.1 GCA_903862855.1 uncultured Acidobacteriota bacterium | reverse complement strand
TCAAAAGCCGGGATCTAAATGCTGGTTGACAAGCCGTGCACGGCCTCCGCCGCTTCCATAATCGATTCGGAGAGGGTTGGATGGGCGTGCATGATGTGGCCAAGCGCTTCGGTCGTCGCCTTGAGTCCAAGGGCGACAAAGGCTTCGCCAAGAGGGTCGGTCGCGTGGGAGCCCATTATGCGGACACCGAGGACCCCGTCATACTTCGCGTCACTGATGAGCTTCACGAAGCCCTCCATCTCAACTCGGCAATGCGGGCAATGACCGAATTGACCTGAACCACATCGCCAACCTGGGCCAGAATCTCGGTCAATGTCCCGTCCGTCGGTGATGGAATCACCACATTGACCTTTTCGGTCGAGATCTCGAACAACGGCTCATCACGATGGACAGAGTCTCCAACTCTGAAAAAACTTTTGACAATCTCTCCCTCGGCGATCGACTCGCCCATCTGGGGCACAAGAACATCAATAGCCATGATTCTCTCCTAAGTATGATCAGTATGCCGGTCAAAAGCCGGGATCTAAATGCTGGTTGACAAGCCGTGCACGGCCTCCGCCGCTTCCATAATCGATTCGGAGAGGGTTGGATGGGCGTGCATGATGTGACCAAGCGCTTCGGTCGTCGCCTCAAGTCCAAGGGCGACACAGGCTTCGCCAAGCAGGTCGGTCGCGTGCGGGCCCATGATGTGGACACCGAGGATCTCGTCATACTTCGCGTCACTGATGATCTTCACGAAGCCCTCGGTCTCACCAAGGATGATCGCCTTGCCAAGCGCCGAGAAGGGGAACTTGCCAACCTTGACATCGTAGCCCTTCTCCTTCGCCTTCGCTTCAGTCAGGCCAACGCTGCCAATCTCCGGCTCACAATAGGTACAGTTGGGGACAAGATTGTAGTTGATCGGGTGGGGGTTCTTCCCGGCGATATGCTCAGCGGCGAGGCAGCCCTCTTTCGAGGCGACGTGGGCGAGCCACGGAGTTGGTATAACATCGCCGATCGCGTAGACATTGGGTTCGGCAGTCCGCATGAACTCGTCGACCTTCAGGTAACCGCGATCGGTCTCGATCTTTGTATTCTCAAGACCGAGTCCATCAGTCACCGGGCGGCGCCCGACGGCGATCAGCAGGGTCTCGGCATTGATCTTGCCCGGCTTGCCATCCGCGCCGGTATAGCTGATCTCGACGTCGTCCTTGTTGACCTTGACCGACTCGAAGCGGGTGCTGGTCATGACATTGATCTTGCGCCGGCGGAACGACTTCTGCAGCTCGGCGGAGGTCTCCTCGTCCTCGATCGGAACGAGACGCGGAAGCAGCTCGATGATCGTCACGTCGGAACCAAACCGCTTGAAGACCGAAGCGAACTCGACTCCGACGGCGCCGGCCCCAAGCACGACCATCGACTTCGGGACGTGATCGAAATCGAGCAGCTGATCACTGGTCACGACCCGTGATGACTGAATTTCGACCCCTGGCAGGAGACGCGGGGCCGATCCGGTGGCAATGATCACGTTCCTGGTCGCGATATCCTGCTTCTTGCCGGTCGCATCTGTGACCGTGACGCGGCCCTTGCCCTCGAGCTTGCCATGCCCCTTGAAGACCGTGATCTTGTTCTTCTTCATTAAGAACTCGACCCCCTTCGAGAGGCGACCGACGACCTTGTTCTTCCGGTCCATGACCTTGTTGAAATGGAGCTTGAATCCCTCGACACTGACGCCGAATTCAGTCGGATCAGAGATCATATCGTAGACGTGGGCAGAGTGGAGCAGCTCCTTCGTCGGAATGCAACCGCGCAGC
>CAIOZW010000473.1 GCA_903862855.1 uncultured Acidobacteriota bacterium | reverse complement strand
GGCGATTGCCAAGCGCATCGAGCGCGGCAAGATTCGGGCCCAGAAGTCGATCTCCCGCTCACCGGTGGCGATACAGGAACTGATCCGCATCGGTCATGAGCTGGCAGTCGGTGAGCTGCCGATTCGTGAGGTCGTGACCTTCAATGAGCAGGAAGGGATTACCGAGGAGAAGATCCTCGAGTACCATAACTATACGGTCGAGACGATCACCGAGATCGGCAAGTCCTTCAAGAAGGCGCAGACCCAGTACGAGAAGTTTCTGGCCGAGCCCAAGCGTTCAACGAAACTGGTCAAGATGCGCCGCAAACTCGCCCGGCAGCGAATCGAGCTTTCGCAGCTTGTCAGGCTGCTCGAGTTTACGCCGCGGATCGAGGATCGTCTGGTTGGTGCGATGCGCCGGGCCCGCGATGAGGTTCGGACCAATGAGCGGGAGATCGAGCGTCTCCAGCGGTCGATCGAACGGAAGAAGTCCCCGGATGATATCAAGGATCTCGAAAAGAAGCTCCGCGCCTCGAAGCGGACACTCGTCCATTTTGAGGAGCAGTACCGTCAACCTGGTGTCGAGATCAAGCGGGCGGTTCAGAATGTAATCACCGGAGAGTCGGAAGCTCAGCAGGCCAAGAAAGAGCTGGTCGAGGCCAACCTTCGACTGGTGGTCTCGATTGCCAAGAAGTATACCAACCGTGGGCTCCAGTTCCTTGACCTGATCCAGGAAGGGAACATCGGGCTGATGAAGGCGGTCGACAAGTTCGAGTATCGCCGGGGCTATAAGTTCTCGACCTATGCGACCTGGTGGATTCGTCAGGCGATCACCAGGGCGATCGCCGATCAGGCGCGTACCATCCGAATTCCGGTCCATATGATCGAGACGATCAACAAGCTGATCCGGACTTCGCGGGCACTGGTGCAGGAGCTCGGGCGCGAGCCAACGAGTGAAGAGATCGCCCGCAAGATGGATATTCCGGCCTCGAAGGTCCGGAAGGTTCTCAAGATCGCCCAGGAGCCGATCTCGCTCGAGACGCCAATCGGTGAGGAGGAGGATTCTCATCTTGGTGATTTCATCGAGGACAAGACAATCCAGAATCCATCCGAGGCAGTCATCAACATCAATCTGCGGGAGATCACTGAAGAGGTTCTGAAGACTCTCACACCGCGTGAGGAGAAGGTGATCAAGATGCGCTTCGGGCTGGGGCCGAATGGGAGCGAGCATACGCTGGAGGAGGTCGGACAGCACTTTGCGGTGACTCGTGAGCGCATCCGGCAGATCGAGGCGAAGGCGCTCCGAAAGCTTCGTCATCCTTCCCGTTCACGCAAATTAAAGGCCTTCCTGGAGAGTGGACGACCATAGATCGATGGTTCGGGCCTTCTCTTGCAACTTACGGTCGCCGAATGGCCCCGCTCGATCAGTGGTCGAGCCGGGGCCTTTACCACTTCAGTGCAAAGGGCTTATCTGCATTGATTGGCAGAGATTCAGCTCCGCCAGGAGCATTGACTTTATATGGCGGTCGGGGGCACTATCCAAAATCGTGCCTTTTCAGTCTGCTGAACGGTACAATCAACAATATTCAGCTCAAGGATACTTCAGGGATACTCTATGGTGCAGGAACATTCCTCGATGACCGTGTCGCTCAACCAGTTTGCGGATCATGACCGCTACAATGGCTGGATCTACGAGGAGATTGAACGGGTACTCGGTCGGGAGGTCCTTGAAGTTGGTTCCGGGACCGGCAACATTACCAGGTTTCTGGCGCAGGAGGATCGTCAGGTAGTGGCGACGGATGGTCTGCCCGCCTACCGCGAGCACCTGCGACGGCTCTATGCCGGGAACGGAAATATCGAGGTCAGCGAATTCGATCTCAATAGTGCGGCGCCGCCGGATTTTGTGGAGCGGCAGTTCGATTCGGTCGTCTGTCTCAACGTCCTCGAACATATCGAAGACGATCTAGGAGCGCTGCGTGAGATGCGGCGGGTGATCCGCCCGGGGGGTTATCTCGCCCTGCTGGTACCATCACACCCGGTGCTTTACGGTAAGTTCGACCTGGCAGTGGGCCATTTCCGCCGCTATTCGAAGTCGCCTCTCCTGAAGCTGCTCCGGCAGGCAGAGTTCGAGGTGAACAGTATCAAGTTTTTCAATATCGCGGCGGTCATTCCGTGGCTGGTCAATGGAAGGATCTTCAAGCGAGACTATCTTCCCGAGGATCAGACAAGAATGGTCAATCTTCTGGTGCCGGTATTGAAACTGGAGCGTCTGATCGGTCCGCCCTGCGGGCTGTCACTGATCGCTCTTGCCCAAAAAACCGAAAGGTCAGAGAGTTAGAAATCATGCGTTGGTCGTCATATTTTATCCCTACATTGCGTGAAGTCCCGGCAGATGCCGAGGTCATCAGTCACAAGCTCCTCTTGCGGGCCGGCATGGTCCGACAGTTGAGTGCCGGGCTCTATTCGTATCTGCCGACGGCGCAGCGGTCCGTTCTGCGCATCGCCGCGATCATCCGGGAAGAGATGGAGGCGGTGGGAGCACAGGAGTTCTTCCTGACGGCGCTCAATCCGGCGGAGCTTTGGCAGGAGAGTGGCCGGTGGGCGCTCATGGGGCCAAACATGTTCCGGCTCAAGGATCGCAAAGGCGCCGAGATGTGTCTTGGCATGACCCACGAAGAGGTGATGACAGACATTGCGCGGCGGGAACTGCGGTCATACAAGCAGTTGCCACAGGTCTGGTATCAGATCCAGACCAAGTTTCGAGATGAGGCCCGTCCGAAGTCGGGTTTGCTGCGGGTGCGGCAGTTTACGATGAAGGATGCCTATTCGTTCGACGTCGATCAGGCCGGGCTCGACCAATCCTTCGAGGCCCAGCGGAAGGCCTATTGCCGGATCTTTTCGCGCTGCGGGCTCGACTTCGAGATTGTCGATGCTGACAGTGGGGCGATGGGGGGATCAGCCTCCAACGAGTTCATGGTCTACACGGATGCCGGTGAGGATCTGGTCGTGAGCTGTCCGAAGTGCCACTACGCGGCGAATCTTGAGAAGGCGACGGCACGAATTGCGCCGATCGATGATGGTGCGGAGGTGGCACAGATCGAGAAGTTTCCGACTCCAGGGGTACGGACGATCGATGATCTGGTCAACTTTCCGGGGGGGGCGAGCGCTGATCGACAGATCAAGACGCTCGTCTTCATTGCTGTTGCGGCAAAGGGTAATGATGCGCAGAACAGGCCGCTCCTCGCCCTCCTGCGTGGTGACCATTCGGTCAATGAGGCCAAGCTCTCCAATGCGGCGGCACGGTTGGTCAATAAAGATGGCTGGGAGCTGGTCAATCTCCGCGCGGCTCATCCGGAAGAGATTCACGATCTGCTCGGAGCCCATCCCGGCAGCCTTGGGGCGGTTGGAGTGAAGGGGCCGCTGGTCATCGTTGAAGAGTCGTTGCGCGGTCGGCAGAACATGACGACCGGGGCCAATGAGGACGATCATCACCTGCGCGGAGTTGCGGTCGATCGTGATATTGAGCCGGCAGCCTGGGCGGACTTGCGAAATGTCGTCGAGGGCGAGACCTGCCCGAAGTGTGACGGGGCACTCCACGTCGCGAAGGCACTCGAGGTTGGTCACATCTTCAAGCTTGGAACCAAGTATTCGGTCGCGATGGGGGCAAGCGTCCTCAATGCAGATGGCAAGGAGACGCCGGTCATCATGGGTTGCTACGGGATCGGTGTCGAGCGGATTCTGGCGGCGGCCATCGAACGAAACCACGATGAGGCCGGAATCATCTTTCCGATCAGTATCGCTCCCTTCCAGGTGATTCTCAGTCCGCTCAACATGAAGGATGAGGAGGTCCGGAATCTGGCCGAACAGCTCTACAACTCACTGCGAGCCTCCGGAATCGAGGTTCTCTTTGATGACCGCGATGAGCGGGCCGGAGTCAAGTTGAACGATGCCGACCTGGTTGGATTCCCATTCCAGATCCGGATCGGCCCGAAGAAGCTCAAGGAGGGATTGGTCGAGTTCTACGATCGGGCGACGCGCCAGTCAGGGGATATTGCTGCTGACAGCGCGATCGAGGTCACCCTTGCCCGGGTTCAGGCCGCCTACCGCCAACTCAACGAGCGATTTGTCTGAGCAGGTTGAGAGACACTCCAACCTGGCTCTCACCGGATTAGGGGCGGATCTCTCGCCCCGATAATTTTCATCGATTCTTTACCGACTGTTTATTCCACCAGGAGCCGAGATCAGGCGCTGAAGTGCATTTTAGGATAAGATTTTGCTGGAAGTGACGATCTGTTAGTGATACCTTGCAATCATTCCCTGAAACGAGAGTTGTTAAACATAGATCAGTCTTCCAGGAGGAACCAATGGATCTGAGCATCATTGCCTTGAATTTTGTCTATGCAGTTCTTGGAGTTGTCCTGATGTATATCTCCTATCGGGTGATCGACCATCTCATGCCGCAGGTCGACTTCTCGGAGGAGCTTCGCAAAGGCAACATCGCCGTCGCCATCTTTGTTGCCGCACTCTTCATCTCGATCGCGATCATCATCGGAGGCGCACTCAATTGAGGAAGTCCAAAGCCCCGACGCTGCTGAGGGTTCTGACCGTTCTCCTGGTCCTCGCCTCGTTCAGCGAGGCCCGGGCCGAAGCGGTTACCGACCGCTATGACGATACTTTTCGAAAATATTCGAAGAGGTTCTTTGGTCCGGGTCAGGACTGGCGTGTCTTCAAGGCGCAGGCCATGGCTGAGAGCAATCTGAGCATGAATGCAAAGAGCTGGGTTGGGGCGCGCGGCCTCATGCAGCTCATGCCGCGCACCTTTGCGGAGATCCAGTCGAAGAATCCAGAATTTGTCTCGATCGATGACGCCGAGTGGAATATCGCCGCCGGGATCTACTACGATTCAAAGCTCTGGACTCAATGGGCCAGCCAGAGTCTCCCGGGTGATCGGCGTAGCTTCATGTTCGGCAGTTACAATGCCGGGAGGACGACGCTCCTCAGAGCCCAGGAGGTTGCCCGGACAAAAAATCTTAACCACACTGCCTGGACCAGCATCCGGGCCATCGCTCCTGAGGTTCGCAACTGGCGTCACGGTGAGACGTTAGGTTACGTCGAGAAGATCGAGAAGAATATCGGTCGAATGGACAGGGAAGGGCGCGTCTACAAGTAATTGTGCTCGTTTCAGCCCTTGCGTCGCTGGCCGCCCCTGGTCGCTCTGATCCCGACGATCGAAAAGTCGATCAGGTGGCGGTCGCCATCGACGCGGTCGACACGGATGCGGATCCGCTCTCCGAGGCGGTAGCGTTTTCTGGTGCTCCTTCCGGTCAGGGTATGGCTGCGCTGGTCGAATACGTAGAAATCGTCGATCATGCTGTTGAGTGAGACCAGCCCTTCGATAAAGAACTCCTCCAGCTCGACGAAGAGCCCGAACTCCCTGACCTGGATGATCATTCCTTCAAACTCCTCCCCAACCCTTTCGGCCATAAACATGGCCTTTCTCCATTCATCGATCTCCATCTCCGCCGCATCGGCAGCACGTTCACGTTCGCTCGATTCGATGGCCATCAGTTGAAGTTCGGCCCGTCCGATTGGCTGGGGTACGCGAGTCTTCATCTCTTTCAGCTCGAAGGCGCGGGTCGAGTCTCCCCAGTCAGGAGAGTGATTGAGCAGCCCACGGATTATCCGGTGGACGAGCAGGTCAGGATAGCGGCGAATTGGTGAAGTGAAGTGAGTGTAGACCGGGGAGGCCAGACCAAAATGGCCCTCATTATCGGCGGTATAATGAGCCCGCTTCAGAGAGCGCAGCATGGCATAGGCGAGGACACGCTCTTCCGGTCGACCTTCCAGTCGTTTTGAGAGATGCTGGTAGTCGTGGGCGCTCACATCTGAGGCAGGGAAGCGATGTCCATAGGCCCGTGCCAGCTCGGCAAACTCCCAGACCCGCTGGGGCTCGGGCTTTTCGTGAACTCGATAGACCGACGGAATACCCAGTTTTTCGAGATGGCTGGCAACCGTCTCGTTGGCGAGAAGCATGAACTCTTCGATGATCCGGTGGGCGATGTTTCGATCGGCCTTCAGGACTCCGGCCACTCTTCCTTCGTCGTCAAATTCGAAGACCGATTCAGGCAGGTTGAAGTCGATCGCCCCACGTCGCTCACGCATGGCGATCAGGATGCGGGCCAGCTCCTCCATGGTTCGAAACAGATCAAACTGGCTGGCATAACGTAACGCCAGGTCAGGATCTTGCTGTTGCAGGAGCTGATTGACGGCCGTGTAGGTCATGCGCTCGTCACTGCGGATGACGCTTTCGCAGATCCGGTAGCTTTTTACCTCTCCCCGGCGGTCGACGATCATGATCGATGACAGGGCCAGACGGTCGACCTGTGGCTTGAGTGAGCAGATTCCATTCGAGAGCGGCTCGGGGAGCATTGGGATGGCCCGTTCGGGAAAGTAGACCGAGGTGCCGCGGAGCCTTGCTTCGTGGTCGAGCGGAGTCGCAGGGCGCACATAGTAGCTGACATCGGCAATGTGGACCCCCAGCTCGAAATCGCCATCGGCCAGCCGGCGCAGGCTGATTGCATCATCGAAATCGCGCGCTGTCTCTCCATCGATCGTCACTGTCGGTACATCGCGCAGGTCGAGCCGACCGGCGATCTGCTCTGGTGTGACGACGGGTGAAACGGTCGATGTCTCGGCCAGCACCTCCTCCGGAAAGATGTGCGGGAGATCGTGTTTGCGGATGACGATCTCGATATCCATCCCCGGCGTTGCGCTCGATGAACCGAGCGCCTCGACGATTCTTCCTCGTGGCAGGCGTCTCCCGGCCGGGTATCCGGTCACTTCGACCACGACGACCCACCCATCTTCAAAGGGTGGCTTCTCGTCTCCCTCGAGATCGATGTCGAAGGGAAACTTCTCATCGAGCGACTCGACCCAAGACTCCCGAAACCCATGGTGGAGTCGCCCGGTGATCCGCAATGCGGCGCGGGCAACGATCATCTCGACCCTTGCAAAACGATCACCATCACGGTCGCGCCGCGAGATGGTCGCGACGACCCGATCACCATCGAATGCTCCCTGCAGATCCGTAGCGTCGACCCTGATCCGTCCGGCAAGCCGCTCCGTCGCCTCGTCGGGCAGGAAGTGGATCATCTTGCGGCGCCGCTGACGGATACGGCCGAGCATGACCCTCCGGTTTCTGACCAGACGATATTCATGACCATACCTCCGCAGCAGCCCCGTCCCCTGCAACTGGCTGAGGATCTGGGTGAGTGGTTTCTGCTCTCCACGGTCAAGGTCGAGCAGCTCCGCCAGATCGCGGACGGAGAGCCCCTCCGGCTCTTCGCGCAGCGCGGTGAGCACCTCGTCGAGGCTGAAGGGAAGGGAATTAT
>CAIOZW010000472.1 GCA_903862855.1 uncultured Acidobacteriota bacterium | reverse complement strand
CTCTATTCTCTTCCATCCGCCGGAGGTAAGGCGACGCTCTTGACCCCGGGTGCGTTCGAGGTCGAGTTTGCCACGCTCAGCCAGGATCGCCGCGAGATCATCTTCAATTCAAATCAGGATGACCTCGACCGCCGCCATCTCTGGCGCGTACCGATCAGTGGTGGAACTCCTGTCGCCATCACCTCGGGCAAGGGTATCGAATGGATGCCGCAGGTGACCAGTGATGGCCGGATGATTGCCTATCTCCGCGCCGACGCGAAGATCCCGGCGCAAGCTGTCATTCAACCCCTCAGCGGCAATGGGACACGCGCGGTGCCCCAGCCGCTTTCGGTCATACCGGCGGACTTTCCCACGGCCGCACTGGTCGAGCCGCAGCCGGTAGTCTTTACGGCAGCCGATGGCATGCAGATTCATGCCCAGCTCTTCCTGCCCAAAAATCCCACCGGCGAGAAGCGGCCAGCGACGGTCTTCTTCCACGGAGGTTCGCGCCGCCAGATGCTGCTGGGGTGGCATTACCTCGACTACTACCACTCGACCTACGCACTCAATCAGTACCTGGCCAGTCAGGGGTATGTCGCCCTCTCGGTCAACTACCGTAGTGGTACCGGGTACGGTCTTGAGTTTCGTGAAGCGCTCAACTACGGTGCGACCGGTGCAAGCGAGTTTCAAGATGTGCTCGGGGCAGGTCTCTACCTCCGCAACCGGCCTGATGTCGATGCCCGCCGGATCGGCATCTGGGGGGGCTCGTATGGCGGCTATCTGACGGCAATGGGACTGTCACGTGCCTCGGAGCTCTTTGCCGCCGGAGTTGACATTCATGGCGTTCACGACTGGAACAGTGGCATCCGCAACTTCGTGCCCACCTACAACCCACTTGAGGATCCCAAGGCCTCCAGGCTCGCCTTCGACTCGTCGCCGCTTGCCAGCGTCGATGGATGGCGATCACCAGTGCTCTTGATTCACGGCGATGATGATCGCAACGTGAACTTCAATGAAACGGTCAGGCTGGTGCGGGCGCTCCGTGAACGCCGGGTCGAGTTTGAACAGCTGGTCTTTCCGGACGAGATCCACGGTTTCTTGCTTCATCGCAACTGGCTGGCGGCCCTCTCGGCCACGGCCGATTTCTTCGATAGAAAATTGAGTCGCAAACCTTGAGCTGCCTCTACAGTCAGATGCGAGTTGTTTTGTCTCATTGCCTGGCATCCAAGGAATCACAACCTGGATCATGGCTCTTGCCTGGCGGGCGATGGATCATCTCTCCGAAGAGTTGCGGCGCGGCGATATCTGATCAATGGTCGTCAAGCTGTTCAGGTTGGGCGAAAAATGCTGAGTCTCGGATCGAGCAGAGGAGGAAAAAGCCATGATAATTACCACCAGCAATCCTGACTGCATTCTTCGTCCCTGGCGCGAGGGAGACCAGGCGGCTATCGTCTGTCATGCCAATAATCGCAAGATCTGGCGGAATCTGACACATACATTTCCATTCCCTTATACCATACCCGAGGCGAACAGTTGGGTCGCCATAGCCAATGCTGATCCGCGGAGTATTCATATGGCGATCGAGCTGCGGGGGGAGGTCTGCGGAGGAGTCGGCTCGGTCGCCGGGAGGGGCATCTCCCAGGCGACGACCGACTTTGGCTACTGGCTGGGTGAGTCGTTCTGGGGACGCGGAGTGATGACGGCCGCGGCTGGCGCATTGAAAGATCATCTGGTCCGGTCGGGACAGTTTGCCAGGCTGCAGGCGACGGTCTTTGCTTGGAACCCGGCCTCGATGCGGGTGCTTGAGAAGATCGGTTTCGTGCGCGAAGGAGTACTCTGCAAGAGTGTGACCAAGGATGGAGAGCTGATCGACAGCGTGATGTATGCCTGTATTCCCTGAACACGGCGCGTCAGTGGATTCTGGTCGTAAGCGTCACCTGCTGATAAAAGTCGGGTTCGCGGCGGGGTTCATCCCGTGCTTATTGTGAGCCAGGCCGCCCGGTTGGTCAGTGATCCTTCACCAAACCAGAACTCCCACCCCTCCTGTTTGAACCAGCTTTCCAGCGCGTGTGTTGGCGGCTGCTGAAAGCTGAAGCTTCCATCGTGACAATGGCTGTAGAAGAGCCCACGTGGTGCGAGGCGATTGGCAACTGTCTGCATGGCTATTGGGAGCTCATCAGCCGGCCACAACTGAAGTGTGCGGCGGTCAATGATGACATCATATGGTCCAGGGCAATATGATGAATCACAGAGGTCACCGGCGACGAACTTCAAGCTTCCTTCGGCTGTACGCTCCCTGTTACCAACAAGTTGCGCGAGATATGACTCCGGCGGATCGACTTCACTGGAGACTCTCATGGCAAAAGGGGAGAGGTCGAGGACGGTGACGTCAAAACCCGCCCACGCAAGCGCGCGCGGCTCCTGTGAGATCCCGCTCCCGATACAGAGTATTTTCCTCAGACCATTTTGGCGCAGGGCATCGACGAGCTCGCCGTCATTCAGCACCATGTCGACATAACAATCGTAGTGGTGGGAGATATGTTCGTACCAGTACCTGTCCCAGGATAATGGATCTGTCAGCGTTTTTGGAGGAAAGAACCAGCTGAAGTCCTTTTCGACTCTGGCGGGTTCATTATATTCCGGATTCTCCGGACGCCCGAAAACCCAACTCAGCAATTTGGTCATGAATGGACTCATCGATGCCTCGTGTTGGAATGCTGCCGTTTTCAGTGGAGATCTTCTGCCAAGTCAGATTAGAACTCAATACTACCCGTGATTCAATCAATATTTTACTACTCTGAGGCATCCTCATGGCGTGCCGTAGATGGACCCGCACGGATTGACCAATCCTGATCTGATGGCAATGACTCTGGGTGTTACGACAAGGTGCGTCGACCCCAGACCCAGATCATCTGCAGGGCGATGAGGGCAAGAATTATCGCGAGGCCACGCCGGATGAGGCCATACCATCTCTCTGACAGATGGCGGCCATAGTGGCCGACGACGGCGGCGACGACGACCTTGGCCCCGATCAGGCAGGCATAGAATCCAAGAAGGAAGGCGAGTCCACTCACGACACCGCCAGTGAGCCCTTCAGTCTCCCGCGCCTCGACGAGGATGGGTGAGCCGATGGTCAGCCAGAAGAGCCAGGGATGCGGATTGAGCAGATTGGCGAGCGCTCCGGTGAGCAGGGAACGCGGGGGCAACGCCTCGTCCTCGG
>CAIOZW010000471.1 GCA_903862855.1 uncultured Acidobacteriota bacterium | reverse complement strand
GTTACCGACCTGGTGTGGACAGATTGGCAGCGAGAGGTGTTAGCTCAGACGGCTCCGCCGGCAGCGACAGGCGAGGTGTCCCGGCCTGGAGGGTGAGGGGAGGAAGCGGGTTAGATAAGCTGCGCGGCGTGGCAGAGTCGCGCGACGGCTCGCGTCTGCCCGATTGCGACGAAGACATCGAACATTCCCGGGCCAACCGACTGACCAGTCAATGCCGTTCGAGCCGCATTAATAAGCAGGCCGGCCTTGACTCCTTTCTCATCGGCGAAAGACCGCAGAGTCGTCTCGGTCGTCTCGTGGTCGAATCGGTCCAGCGCCGCATAACGCGTGGCGAGTTGAGGTAGAAGCTCTTTCAGCTGGGGATCCTTCCGCAGATTTTTCGCGACCGCGGCCTCCTCCCAAGTAAAATCGAGTCCATCAACAAAGTATGGCCGACCAAGACTGGCAAAATCGGTCAGGGATCGATAGCGATCGCGCAAAATGCCGATCGTATGCAGAATCTCAGACCGCCGTTCCGCGGCGAAATCCGGTTGCCAGATACCAGCCTTCTCCAGTTCGATTCTGACCAGCGGCAGCAGCTCTTCGAGTGGCAGTGCTTTGATATACTCCCCGTTCATCCAGAGAGCCTTCTGGTCCGTCCAATTGCGGGCGTCCCCCTCATCAAAGTTGAAGATCGCGTTCGACTTATGGATTCGATCGAGGGAGAACAGTTCGATTAGCTCGGCCCGTGAGAAGATTTCACGATCCTTATACTCGGTACTGTCAGGTGCCCAGCCGAGAAGAGCAAGAAAATTGAGGAACGCGGCAGGGATGAAGCCGCGATCGCGGTATGTCGTCACACTGACAATCTCGCCGTGTCTGCGTTTGGAGAGCTTCTCCCGACCGGGCGCGAGGATCAGAGGCAGGTGGGCAAATTGAGGGACCGGCCTCCCAAGCGCCTCATATATGAGTACCTGTTTATGGGTATTCATCAGGTGATCCTGGCCTCGGATTACGTGGGTGATCCCCATCGAGATATCGTCAACAACGACGCTCAGGTTGTAGAGTGGGTGTCCATCGCTCCGCAACAGAACCAGGTCCTCGAGCTCACGGCACTCCCGCTCCTGAAGCCCAAAGACACTATCGACAAAAGAGACCTTACCCTCCACCGGTACCTTGAAGCGGACGACGAAAGATTCCCCAGTCGCGGCCCGGGCGTCAGACTCCGCGCGCGGAAGCTCACGGTATGGCCAGTAGGGAGGCAGCGTCCCGGGCTGTCGCGCGGCCTCGGCGATCTGCTGCTTGACGGTGGCGTCTGCACGGTCCTCTTTGGGAGTAAAATCGCGGTAGGCATGACCCGCCTCAAGCAGTTGGTAGACCGCGGCGCGGTGCTGCTCGACATAGTGCGACTGGAAGAACGGTCCCTCGTCATAGTCGAGACCAAGCCACTCCATTCCCTGGAGTATTCCCTCCACCATCTCGGCACTCGAACGCTGCTGGTCGGTGTCCTCGATTCGCAGGATAAGGGTGCCGCCATGACGGCGGGCAAAGAGCCAGTTGAAGAGGGCGGTGCGGGCTCCTCC
>CAIOZW010000470.1 GCA_903862855.1 uncultured Acidobacteriota bacterium | reverse complement strand
TCGGGTCCTGTCTACCGTCCGTGAGACTTTCAATCCCGAATTTATCAACCGACTTGACGAGATTCTCGTCTTCGATCCGCTTGGAGATGACGACCTCCTCAACATTGTCGACCTGCTCGTTGGCCGGCTCAACCAGACTCTTCGCCAGCGCCATCTGGAGATCAGGCTCACTCCGGAGGCCCGACGCTGGATCGTTGACCGCACCTGTGGTGACCGGACCTATGGAGCACGTCCACTTCGTCGCGCCATCCAGCGCCACATTGAAGACCCGCTCTCCGAGGCCCTCATCGATGGTCGTCTCGGAAATCCGCGGTTCATCGAGGTTTTTGCGACCGGGGCCGGGCTTGATTACCGGGCCATCAACGAGAATGACCTGCAGCCCAGTGAGGTACTGATCGGGCAGTAGCCTGACCCGATATGTCGAATGGGAGAGGTCTGGGCCCAAAAAAAGTGGGAGGACCGGCTGGTCACTGTTCAATCGCGATTTATTTTCGTATAATCGGCGATCTTGTAAATAGCGTTGCAATCTTGGCATTGAGGATCGTTCGTCAGGACTGAGAGACTGGGAAACCGAGATATTGATCCTACAGGACACCTGGTCGACCAGGGTACCTGAAACACGAAGACACGTCGGGAAGGTAGAGACGCTACTCTGCGGCACTTTGACCGGAGTATGAACAATGCCAATCCAGTCTGGCACCAGCCAGACAAGGCCTGACACTGCAGCTTGCCGATTGCGTTTTCAGGTTCTGTGCTTTGAAGACAGATCCACACTGCTTGGATGGGGGAAATTTCATGGCTCAGCGCATTACCTTAGTGGCAAGCGCAACTCTTTTTGTCCTTGTTCTACTCTTCTCATCGCGCCCGGTGGTGGCGCAGCAGACAGATCAGGAAATCTTGATTGAGGATGTCGAGATCCGCGGAAACAGGCGAATACCGCGCGAATCCATCCTCTATTATGTACAAAGCAAGCCACAGGACAGATTCAGTCTTCCACTGGCCCAGCGAGATCTTCAGTCGATCATTCAGATGGGTCTTTTTGATCCGCTGGCGACAAAGCTCTTTGTCGAGGATGGGCCACGTGGCGGAAAGATCATCATCTATCAGGTCAAGGAGTATCCGATCATTCGCGACCTCCAGTACCGTGGACTGAAGTCGGCCACCGAGAGCGATGTGTTGACACGCTTCAAGGAGCGCCGTGTTCAGGTGAGCAAGGAGTCGCAGTTCGATCCGGCCAAGGCCAACGGGGCCCGGCTCGCCCTGCGTGAGCTGCTTGCTGAAAAGGGTCATCCTGATGCCAAGGTGCTGGTCGAGGTCGAGGACATCTCGGCGACGACAGTCGCCCTCGTCTTCAACGTTGAAGAGGGACCGCGGGTTCGGGTCAAAGAGATCGAATTCAGCGGAGACCATGCCGGATTCTCCCAGCGACGACTCCGCGGGGCAATGAAGCTGGTCAAGGAGGCCGGCCTGCTCGCGACCTTTACCTCAAAGGACATCTATTTCAAAGAGAAACTTCAGGACGATCTCGAACGCGTCCGCTTCTTCCTTGGACAGAAGGGCTACCTCGAAGCAAAGCTGAGCGAACCACGGGTCGAACAGGCCGGTACGGTGACGAGCGGTCTTATGTTGCCAATCCCCGGTCTGCGCAAGAAGGGGCCCGGCCTGAAGGTGGTCATCCCGATCGAGGTCGGACGTCGCTACAAGATATCGAAGGTCGAAGAGAAGGGGGTCACCATCTTCCAGCCTGGTATCGTCTCCGCCGTCTCCGGTCTTCAGGTTGGCGATTACGTCGACGCCAAGAAGATTCAGGATAACGTCTACAAGGGCGTCAAGGATCTCTATGGTGTGCAGGGATACATTCAGGCCGACGTCAACTTTATTCCCAAGTTCATTCCCAAGACCGATACCGAAGGCGATATCGAGGTGACCCTCGAGCTTGACGAGGGGCGTCAGTTCACGATGCGCCGGCTCGAGTTCATTGGAAACACCAGCACTCGTGATTCAGTGCTGCGCCGCGAAGTGCTGCTCAATGAGGGCGACCCATACAACAAGCGGCGCTGGGACTACTCGATTCTCCGCCTCAACCAGCTTGGCCTCTTCGATGAGATCAAGGACAAGGACGCCATCACCCGCACCAACGATCGTGACCAGACGGTTGACATAGATCTTCAGGTCAAGGAACGGGGCCGCCAGCAGATTCAGCTCAACGGTGGAGTCTCCGGTTTCGCCGGCAGCTTCTTCGGTGTCGAATATTCGACCAACAATCTGCTCGGCTATGGTGAGTCACTCAGTCTCGCCCTCTCCGGTGGTAACCGCCAGGTCTTTGCGAGCTTCGGCTTTAACGAGCCCTATCTGTTTGGACGCCCGGTCAGCCTTGGCCTCTCAATCTTTGCCTCGAAGGCACAGTTCGTTGGACAGGGCTTCAATTTCAACAATGCTTCACAGTTGCTCCAGGCCAGCTTCTTCGGGTTGAGTTCGATCGATTCGAGCACGCTCTTCAGTCAGCAGACGGCCGGCGGATCGGTCAATGTCTCGGCGCCGCTCCAGCTCTTTACGCGCAAGTGGCCAACCTTCTCCGGCCTGGCCCGACTTGGCCTCTCCTACTCGCTGACGACGAGCAGCATCCAGGATCCGGCGGTAAATCGGGATGCCGATCCGGCCAACGACATTCCGGTCACCTTCTCCCAGCCGCGGATCATCACCAGCCGCGTCACTCCATCGCTCTACTATAATACGAAGAATGCCGCGATGGATGCGACGCGTGGTCAGAGCCTCTTCCTCGGCTTTGCCCTGGCCGGAGGCCCACTGGGTGGTGATGTGAAGACGTTCGCCCCCTCGGTCGAGTACCAGCTCTTCGTTCCAGTCTTCAGGCGTCGGACAGACAAGCCGCACGTCGTGGCCATGCGAGCCCGTGCCGACACGATCCGGACCTTTGGGACACCTTTCGATACCAATTCGCTCTCCTTCGTCGGTGGAATTCCGATCTTTGAGCGGTTCTTCCTTGGTGGTGAGTTCGACATCCGCGGCTACAACTTCCGCTCGATCTCGCCGGTGGTTGCCTCCGAATCATTCCTCTCGACCCGCAACGTGGTCGCCAAGATTCAGGATCCAGCCGATTCGACGAAGCTGATCGACGCTCCGGCAGGTTATGTCAACCCCAGTGTTCTCCGGAACTACACCTTCGAGTCGCCGACCCAGAAGGTTGGAAACGCAACCTGCGGGCAGACCAATGACCCTTCGATCGGCTGCAATGTCGTCAATGCCGGCCGGTTCTTCACTCCGATCGGGGGTGATACGCAGCTGATCTACAACCTCGAGTACCGTGTTCCGGTCTTCAGCGTCCTGTCGGTCGCGGCTTTCGCCGATCTCGGATCGACCTTCAATCTGCGCAAATATCGCGACCAGCTCGTGACGACCAACTACATCAATCAGCTTCTGACGCAGACCGGTGTCAATCTCAACCAGGCCGGTCGGGTCGCGACCGATGAAGAGGTCTCGAGCGCACCACGTGACTATCTGGGAGATCCGATCGGATATCGACGCGTCTTCCTCCAGGGAGATTCGCGCGATTATAGTATTCTCCGAACATCTGAGAGCCCGCTCAAATTTCTCTCTGATGTCCGGTCCTCCTATGGCCTTGAGTTCAGGGTGCAGATGCCGGTCATTAACGTACCGTTCAGGCTTATTTTCGCCTACAACCCGCAGGCCAAGACCGATATCACCGACCCGCGGGTTCTCTTTATCGAGCGCCGGACGGTCATGCGCTTCAGCGTTGGCCGAACATTCTAGCGTTACGAATGTCCCTTGCCGACGGGTTACCTGACTGGTTTAATCAACAGGTCTGGATCAGGCCCGGTCTGCTGAAAGGCGCTGTTCGAATTGCAGGATTTATTGAAATCTGAAATTACGGGAGACTCTTTTTGAGGATGAGAAACATAATATTGTCACTGGCATTGATGCTCCTGGGCGGAACCACATCGGCCTTTGCCCAGGCGGCAGCACCACAGATACCAAAGATGAAGGTGGGGATCGTTGACATCCTCGCCTTTCGTGAACAGATCGGTGAGCTGAAGATCAAGTATGACAAGCTCCAGAAGGAGTTTGCGACTCTCTACCAGGAGCTCGAGACTCTGCAGGGAACTCTGGCGGCTCAGGAGAAGACGCTCAACGAGAACAAGGGTTTGACGCCACAGCAGGCGGCCAAACTCTCCGCTGACTTTGAGGCAGGGAAGAAGGATTACCAGCGCAAGGTCGAGGATACACAGACCGTTGCCAGACGTCGTGAGACTGAGGAGACAGAGGCGATCTACGACAAGCTGAGCAAGTTCCTCGATCAGTACTGCACAAAGAACGGTATCACGACCGTCTTCGATGCACGTCGGCTGCAGGAGACCGGAGTGGTGGTCTTTGCTTCGCAGAATGCGAACATTACCGATGAGTTTATCAAGGCTTACAACGCGGCCAATCCCGCGCCGGCCGCCAAGTAGAGATTTTGAGGGAGAGTATCTCCCTCTGAGACTTTCAGGATTTTGAGACCTTTGATCATAAGGAGCAAGACACGATGAAGAGGATATTTTTGGGCGTTGCCGTCTGCATAATGACGACACTGACCGCGTTTTCACAGACACCGACTCCGGCACGTCCCGCTGCCGGTGGGGCAGCACCCGCAGCAGCGTCCGGTGGTACCGGCGCAGAGGGCAAAGT
Source organism: uncultured Acidobacteriota bacterium (assembly GCA_903862855.1). Taxonomy (GTDB): domain Bacteria; phylum Acidobacteriota; class Blastocatellia; order RBC074; family RBC074; genus CAIOZW01. The sequence continues at coordinate 6,020 of CAIOZW010000470.1, read as the reverse complement.
CGCCTACATTAATACGGCCCAGTTCCGGGTCGGAATCGACGAACTGAAGATCCGCCTCGAGGCGCTGAACGCCGAGTTCGAGCCAAAGAAGAAGGAGATCCAGTCGCTCGAGGAAGAGGTCAACAACCTCAAGAACAAGATTCAGAGCCAGGGGACGACCGTCAGTGTGCAGGTTCGTAACCAGTGGGTCGAGGATGCGACCGAGAAGGAGAAGATGCTCAAGCGGCGTGCCGAGGACTATGAGACCCTCGGACAGAAGCGGCTTGGTGAGGTCTCAGCCCCGGTCTATGAGAAGGTTGGCAAGTTTCTTGAGCAGTACTGCACGCAGCGTGGAATCGTCCTCGTCCTCGAGGGTGGGGCCGCGCAGCAGGCAGGTGTGCTGATCTTCGCTTCGCCGGCGACCGACATCACCGAAGACTTCGTGAAGGAGTACAACAAGGCCAATCCGGCGGCCAAGTAAGAGGTTGGTCGCCGGGTTGACAGAGGAGACCGACATCGATGGTTCGATATTGGTCTGCCATCGAGGCTCACATTCTTGACGAAGCAGGGATCGCGAAGAGAGCGGTTCCTGCTTCGTCTCTGTTTTGTCGGTCGATCATCGGTCGATGGAAGGCTGCGACCGCCGATCCGGGTATCGGAGAGGAGGGAAGAGCGGGTGAAGAGAGCAGTCAGGTTGAGTGAGCTGGCAGCGGCGGTCGGTGTGGAGCTGCGTGGCGATGGTTTGCTGGAGGTGACCGGAGTCTCCTCTCTTGATGACATCTGTGCCGGTGAGGTCGGTTATGTCGCGGCAGCGCCAAAGATCGGTGTTGCGGTGGCGTCGCCAGCCGCAGCGCTGATCGTCTCGCGCAAGATGGCTGATCACCCGGAGTTGACGGGCAAGCCGCTTCTTGTGGCGACCGATCCCAAGCTCGCCTTTGCACGGACGATCGCCTTCTTTCATGAACCTCCATATCTGCCGCGTGGTGTCAGTGCCGATCTGGTTGCCGGCGACAACACCGTGATCGGGCAGGACTGTTCGATCCATCCGCGGGTTACAATTGGCGCGGCGGTGCGGATTGGAGATCGGGTCACGCTCCATCCAGGGGTCGTTCTCGGCGATCACGTCGAAGTTGGTGATGAGACGATTCTCTATCCGAATGTCACCGTCTATGACGGTTCGATAATTGGTGCGCGCTGCCGGATTCATAGCGGAACCGTTGTCGGGGCAGACGGATTCAGCTTCACTCCGGACGAGAATGGAAGGCAGTTCAAGCTGCTCCAGGTAGGACGGGTGGTGATCGAGGATGAGGTCGAGATAGGGGCCAACTGCTGTATCGATCGGGCTGGTTTTGGGGAGACCCGTCTGCGGCGTGGGGTCAAGCTCGACAATCTGATCCAGATCGGTCACAACGTCGAGGTTGGTGAAAATACGGTGATCGCCGCATTGGCCGGTTTTTCAGGTGGAACAAAGGTTGGTCGGAGCTGCATCATCGCCGGCCAGATCGGGACCAATCAGCACATCACGATTGGTGATGGTGTGATCATCACGGCACGGACCGGGGTGACAAAGAGTGTTGAATCCGGGCGCCTCGTTGGTGGAATGATGCCTGCGATGGACTATCAGCAGTGGCGCAAGTCGCAGGTGCTCTATGGCCGTTTGCCGGAACTTTTTGAGCGTCTCAGAAAACTTGAAGAGAAGAGTTGAAGTGTCATGGTAATGGATATCAAGGAGATACAGACGATCATCCCGCATCGTTATCCGATGCTGCTGATCGATCGGGTCGTCGAGATCGAGCCACTGAAGCGGATCGTGGCGATCAAGAATATCACGATCAACGAAGAGGTCTTTGAGGGCCATTTCCCGGGAGCGCCAGTCTTTCCGGGAGTGATGATCATTGAGGCGATGGCCCAGACCGGGGCGGTGCTGCTTTTCCGGGAGATTCCCAATCGCGAGGAGAAGCTGCTCTACTTTACCGGTATCGAGGAGGCACGATTTCGTCGACCGGTAGTGCCCGGAGATCAATTGCGGCTTGAGGCAACCGTCCTCAAGTACCGTATGGGTTATGCCAAGTTGCAGGCCGTGGCGACAGTCGATGGTCAGGTGGTCGCCGAGGCCACGATCACCTCGGTCCTTGCCGACAAGTTTAAGAAACAGGAAGCATGATTCATCCAACAGCGATAGTTCATTCGGGAGCAGAGATCGGCGCCAATGTCGCGATCGGCCCCTACAGTCTGATTGGTGACAAGGTGACCCTCCACGATGAAGTCGAAGTGGCTGGCCACGTGGTGATCGAAGGGCCTTGTGTGATTGGTCGGGGGACGCAGATCCTGCCTTTCGCCTCGATCGGGCAGGCGCCGCAGGACCTGAAGTATCGTGGTGAGGAGACGCGGCTGGAGATCGGCGAACGGAATACCATCCGCGAGTATGTGACGATGAATCGTGGAACGGTTGGGGGCGGGTGGATCACATCGGTGGGAAGCGACAACCTGTTTATGGCCCAGTCTCACGTCGCCCACGACTGCCACGTTGGCTCTTTCAACGTCTTTGCCAATGTGGCCTCGCTGGCGGGCCACGTCACCGTCGAGGATCACGTCACGCTCGGAGCCTACGTTGGTGTCCACCAGTTCTGCCGGGTCGGCTCTTATGCCTTCATTGGCGGATTTTCGAAGATCGTCAAGGATGCGCTACCGTATGCACGGACCGACGGGACGGAGGCCCGCTGTTTCGGGGCCAACTCGATCGGTCTGCGGCGGAAAGGCTTCTCGAACGAAGCGATCCGCCGGATCCAGCAGTCGTTTCGTCTGCTTCTCACCGCAGGTTTGAATACGAGTCAGGCCCTCGAGCAGATCAGAGCGGAGATGGGCGGTGAGCCGGAGATCGACTACCTGATCGGCTTTATCGAGAAGTCCGAGCGGGGAGTGACCAAGTAGTTAAACGGCGGTCGATAAAGAAGTGGCAAAGAGATGTGGACTAATTGCCGGGAATGGGAGATTTCCGTTTCTGGTTCTTGAGGGGGCCCGGGCCGCGGGCGTGGAGATGGTCGTCGCTGCGATAAGCGAAGAGACCGATCCACGGATTGCCGAACTGGCCTCATCGATCGAGTGGATCAGTGTTGGCCATCTTGGGAAGTTGATCCGTTTCTTCCGAAAGGAAGGGGTCGAGCAGGCGATCATGGCGGGACAGGTCCGGCATGTCCAGATCTTCAGACTCTCTGCGCTGCCGGATCTGCGCATGGCGCGAATGCTGGCGCGGCTCAAAAGGCGCAACACTGATGCGCTGATTGGGGCAGTGGCGAGTGAGCTTGAGTCCGAGGGTATCCGCCTGATCGATTCGACCACTTACCTGCAGCCACTGCTGGCGCGGGAAGGAGTGCTGACCCGCCGCGCTCCGGACAAGAACGAACAGGCCGACATGGACTATGGTCGTGAAGTGGCCACGGAACTGGCGCGACTCGACCTTGGCCAGACGATTGTCGTCAAGAATCAGGCCGTGGTAGCGCTCGAGGCCATGGAGGGAACCGATGCGACCATCCGGCGGGCCGCCGAGTTGGTTCGTGGGCGTCCGTTGACCGTGATCAAGGTCGCCAAGCCCAATCAGGACATGCGTTTCGATGTTCCGGTGATCGGTCTCCAGACGATTGAGACGCTCGTTGCCTGTCACGTCACGGCCGTCTCACTGACTGCAGACAAGACTCTCATCTTCGATCGTCAGGAGACGCTCGAAGCCGCCAACCGCCACCGCATCGCCATTGTTGCCCGCTGAAGTGGAAAAATCAGCCCGGGCGCCTTACTTTCTTTCAGCAATCGACTTTCGGAGCAGCTCGGAGTAACGGGGCGGGAAGGCCCGCGCACTGCCGGCGCTGGTGATGACAATGTGGTGAGTTTCACCTTCGGCAAGAATCTGACCATCGACGTGCCGGCGGATCTCATAGGCGAAGGAGATGGCTCGACTGCGAAGCCGGGTGATGCGGGTACGAATGATGAGCAGATCGTCATACTTTGCCGGTAGGCGGTAGGTGGCCCGCACCTCGGTGACTGGCAGCAGCGCATCCTCTTCAACCTCCATATCACGATAATTGAATCCATGAGCACGGCACAGCTCGACCCGCCCAATCTCAAACCAGACCAGGTAGTTGGCGTGGTAGACGACTCCAGCCTGATCGGTCTCGGCATAGCGGACGCGGGTCGTCATTTCGCACCAGCCGGGTGAGATCTCATTTGTTTCCATGGGGTTAATTATTCCTCCTCAACTTGATCCAGGACCAATCTTGGCCATTCATCAGTGACCGTTCAGGGATTGACCGTCGATACCCAATCGGCGACTATAATCGCGTAGGCGGGGCAATAGTCAAGTCTGTTGGCGCCCGCTGGTGCTGCCCGCTGGTGCTATATGGTCACATCCAGATTGTTACAGCTTGATGGCGGGGTGTAAATCGGGATCGATCGTCAGATCGATTTTCAATCTTTCTTAACAAGATGCAGTCCCGTTCGATCGTCCTGAGGAGGCAGAGATGGCTGATGAGCAGAGGAATGGCGCAGATCTTCGCCGGCTGGTAGAGCGGGTCGATTATCTTGAAGAGCAGCTCCATCGTCAGACTTCACGAATCTACGAGCTGGAGCAGCGCGTGGGGCGGAACCAGCCCCCGAGCTTACCGCGCCGCGAGGCTGGCCAGGCCGCCGCAAGGTCACTGAAAATCCCTGCTCTGCCAAAGCTCACGCAGATGGACTGGGAGCGTATCGTTGGAGGCAACTGGTTCAACCGGCTCGGGATCCTCGCGATCATTCTTGCCACCGGGTTCTTCTTCAAGCACGCAATCGAGAACCAATGGCTGGGACCGCTCGGGCGGGTGGCACTCGGTGTCGTGACCGGCTTCTCGCTTCTCGTCGCCGGTGAATTGATCCGGAAGCGTGGTTACCAGTTCTATGCTTATGGACTTGCCGGTGGCGGAGTCTCCATCCTCTACCTGTCGATCTATGCGGCGCACGATCTCTACCATCTGATAGGACAGATGACGGCCGCCCTGATCATGGCCCTCATCACGGCCATTGCCGGCACTCTTGCTATCCGTTATGACGCTCTGGCGATCGCGATTCTTGGGCTGATCTGCGGTTTTCTGACTCCGGTTCTCCTCTCCGGTGATAGGGACAGCCAGGTGTCTCTCTTTGGTTATCTGACACTCCTCAACCTGGGTGTGCTTGGAATTGCCTGGCATCGTCGTTGGAGACTGCTCAATCTTCTCGCCTTTCTGGCGACCTGTCTGCTCAGTCTGGCCTGGTGGGATGAGTGGTACCAGCCGGAGAAGCTTGTCTCGACGCTGGTCGTCTTCACCATTCTCTATCTGATCTTTGCCTTGACCGGGATAATCGGCAGTGTCATCCGCAAGGAGCCGGCCAGCGAGCTCGATCTGCTGCTGATTCTTCTCACGGGCGGCGTCTATTTTGCGGCCCTCTACAGGCTGCTTGAGCCGGCCCATCTGCCAGTGCTGAGTGGCTGGACAGTGCTTCTTGCGATCTTCTATGTTGTCCAGTCACAGGTCACCCTGCGCCGGGGAGGCGAGGATCGATATCTGCCGCTGGCCCTTCTCGGACTGGCGCTATCCTTCCTGACGCTGGCCATTCCGATCCATTTCAATCTCTCCTGGGTGACGATCGGTTGGGCCGTCGAGGGGGGAATCCTGACCTGGCTTGGACTGCGCACCTCGCGACGTCTGACCAGAGCTGCTGCGGGGCTTATCCTCGCGCTTGCCATCCTTCACTGGTTCCAGATCGACCTTCCCGGACTCGCCCCGGCAATCGGAGATGATTTTCTGATCGTTCTCAATCGCCGGGGAGTGGCAATTCTCTCGGTCATTGTCGCCCTGATCGTTTCAGCCTTGCTCTATGACCGTTTGGGATCGGCCCTCCATGAAACTGAGCGTTCTCGCTGGAGAGGGGGGCTGGTACTGACGGCCGCGCTGCTTGTTGTCGCCTGGATCTCGCTCGATCACTGGGACTTCTATCGTCTGCTGATCGAACCATTGCGTGATCGTGGAGATTCGTTC
>CAIOZW010000469.1 GCA_903862855.1 uncultured Acidobacteriota bacterium | reverse complement strand
TGGTTGCCGAGAGCTATGAGCGAATCATCGATCTTCTCACCCAACTCGAGGCGGCAGGACAATCTGATGCCGCACGACTCCAGACCCTCGATATGCTCTCCTTTCAGATCAATGAACTGGAGGAGAGTTCCATTCGGCCCCAGGAAGACGAGGGCCTTGAACAGGAGAGAAGTCTGCTCGTCAACGCCGACCGACTGGCGACCCTGGGGCATGATGCATTCACGGCACTCTACGATGATGAATCGGCCGTCCTGACACGATTGGGTCAGGTCCTACGCCGCCTGACCGATCTGGCAACTCTCGATATACGACTGGCCACCCATCTTGAACAGTTGAATACTGCCCGCCTCTCGATTGAGGATGTCGCCTACTTTCTGCGCGATTATGTCGATGGAATCAATCTCAGCCCCGAGCGTCTTCAGTCTGTCGAGGATCGTCTTGCCGAACTGGATCGTCTCCGCCGCAAATATGGCACCGACCTGCCCGGGCTGATTGATCGACTTGCCGAGCTTCGCCAACAGCAGGACGCTCTTCTCCATCACGAAGAGCATGCCAGCAAGCTCCGCGAGAGTCTGAGTCTGGAGCTTGAACGCTACCGTACCCTTGAGATCAAGCTGAAAGAGTCACGAATTGCTGGAGCAATCCGACTTGAGGCCGCAGTGATGAAAGAATTGGCCGATGTGGCGCTGCCCAATGCCCGGTGGCAGGTCGGTTGGCGTCCACAAAGCAACCCGGCACTAGCCGAGCGACTGGAGAAGGCGATCGGTATGAGCGGTCCTCCTCCCCGCCGCAGTGGGAGTGAACAGGTCGAATTTCAGTTCTCCGCCAACCCGGGAGAAGATCTGCGCCCCCTGGCGGCTGTTGCCTCGGGAGGTGAGCTCTCGAGGCTGATGCTCGTCCTGAAGACAGTCATTGCACCTTCAACCTTCCCCCGCACGCTGATCTTTGATGAGATCGATGTCGGTATTGGTGGTAAGGTCGCCGATGCGGTCGGGCAGAGATTGAAGAGGCTCGCTGGATCCAACCAGGTTCTCTGTGTTACCCACCAGTCCCTGATCGCCCGATATGCAGATGCTCATTTTCTTGTCAGCAAGGAGGTCGTCGAAGGGCGTACCTTGACCAATGTCTCTCCTCTCGACACAGAAGGGAGAATTGAGGAGCTGGCACGAATGATTGGAGGGGAGAACACCTCACCGAGCGCGCGTCGCCACGCTCGTGAATTGCTCAAATCCTCGGACGGTGATCAATTGTAGTCTTGCTGGAGAGGGCAGGTCTGTTATATAAAAGAATTGTTGAATCATACTCTTTTCTGAACAGAGTGGTTGGAGTGCCAGACTTTTTATCCCGGAAGTCGAAGTGAAGAAGAAGAAACTATATCTTGAGACTTATGGCTGTCAAATGAATGTCCACGACAGCGAGAAGGCAGTCTTTGCCTTGTCAGGTGGTGGATTTGAGCAGACTGAGGATCCTTTTGCTGCCGACCTGATCCTGCTCAATACCTGCATGGTTCGCGAGAAGGCGGCACGACGGGTCTATGCCAGAGTCAGTGATCTGAAAGGCCAGATCAGGCGAGAAAGGTCCGGTCGCGGGGCGGGCAATGTTGTGGGCGAGCTGCCCATCTTTGGGGTCATGGGTTGTGTTGCCCAAGCTGAAGCCGACCGTCTCTTTGAACGCAGTCCCGACATTCGGCTCGTCCTTGGCACGCAGGCCATCAGCAAACTCCCGGAGATGGTGGCGCAGCTCGAGAGCGGTTTTGCACGGGCGATTGAGGTCAGATTGAGCAAGGACGCCGAGTTTTTTGAACTGCAGGCTGGTCAGCGCCAGACTACTCACGTCGCCTTTGTCACTATTACCGAAGGTTGCAACAAGTTCTGCTCCTATTGTATCGTGCCATTTACCCGTGGTCGGGAACGAAGTCGGCGCGCCGACAATATTGTCGACGAGGTTCGTGCTCTGGGTGAGCAGGGATTCAAAGAGATACAGCTGCTTGGGCAGAATGTGAACAGTTACGGTACCAGTGGACGTCTGCACGGAAGCCACTCGCCAATCAACAGAGTCGAAGAGGGTGGAGCAGGTGAAGAGGAGATCTCATTTGCGAGGCTTCTCGAGCGAATTGCTGTCGAAGGTGGTGTTCCGCGCATCAAGTATACGACCTCCTATCCCAGGGACTTTGACGCCGAGGTCGTCCGCATCATGGACTCATACGAAAATCTCTGTGAATGGATCCATCTCCCAGCACAATCGGGGAGTGACCGGATTCTCAGAGCGATGCGGCGAGGCTATACTTTTGATGACTATATGGAGCGAATCGAAGAGATCCGTCGTGCAAGGAAGGACTACTCGATCACCGGTGACATTATCATAGGTTTTCCAGGAGAGACCGAAGAGGACTTCAATGAGACTCTTCGCCTTATTGCCGAGGTCGAATATGATGGACTTTTCATCTTCAACTATTCACCTCGCCCTCGGACACCAGCGGCAGCCTATGCCGACTCAGTGCCCGAGGAGGTGAAGTCTGATCGGTTTGCCCGTCTTCAGGAGTTGCAGCGTCGGATTCAGATGCGACGTTATGACCGTTACATCGGTCGCACAGTTGAGGTTCTGGTCGAGGGGCGGAGCGTTCGTTCAGAGACCGACCTCACTGGCCACACACGATGCCAGAAGGTCATCAACTTTCCTGGTGACCAGTCCTTGTCTGGCCAAATAGTCAAGGTGCAGGTGACGGAGTCGAAACAGAATAGCCTCTATGGTACCTTGCAAGCCTCCCCAATCGAGAACAGACTGACTGCAACGTCAGACGCGATAGTTGGCTCGATTGTTGGTTCACAATTTGGCAATAGACCAGGCAGTGTGACCGACCTGGCTGGTGAGGGCTGATCGTCATCCCACTCCTTCCAGTAGCTGAGCAGAGAGATATTTTCCTTTTACCCTTCATATTGGAGTCTGTTATGGAGAGAGAAGTCAAGGTTCGCGGTCTGCTTGTCGACCCAACCACCAACACACCGATCGTTCTGCTCAAGGATCTCGAATCAGAGGCGATGCTTCCAATCTGGGTTGGACCATTCGAGGCCAACTCGATCGCTACCGAGATCGAGAAGGTGGCCCCGCCTCGCCCCATGACCCACGATCTTCTACGTCTCATCATTACCCAGATGGGTGGAACCGTGAAGAGAGTTATTGTCACTGAACTGCGTGACAATACCTTCTATGCCCTCATCGAGATCGAAATCGGTGCAGAAGTAGTTATCATCGATGCCAGGCCGAGTGACGCGATCGCTCTTGCTCTCCGTGTCGACTGTCAGATCTTTGTACGCGATGAGGTCTTTATCGCCTCCAGTCTTGCTGAAGAGCCTCAAGAGGCGGAGGCAAGCGTGGAAGATGACGAAGACGAGGTCGAATGGCCGGAAGAGATTGAAGACATCAGTGACTATCGAATGTGAGTGAGCAGATCTCATTACTGCATCACTTGCCAGTATTCAACTCAAAAATCCAGAGGAGACCAGCTTGCCAGCACTAAGAATCGCCATCACCAACCAGAAGGGCGGGGTGGGAAAGACGACCACGGCCATCAATCTGGCCGCTGCGCTCGGTTTGCGTGGTAAACGAGTCCTCATTGCCGATCTCGACCCGCAGGCTAACAGCACCATCTCCTTTCAGACCGATGCAGAGATTGAACATTCGATCTATGACCTTCTCACCAATCCCCAACTCTCCTTTGAAGATGTCATCAGAAAAACCAATATCGAAAATGTCGACATCCTCCCCTCGCGGATCAATCTTGCCAAACTTGAGAGTCAACTCATTGGCGAACTCGATGCCCCGTTTCGCCTCAAGGATCGGTTCGAACGATCCTCGTTGATGTACGACTTCACTATTATCGATACACCGCCAACCCTGGGTCTGATAACGGTAAACGCGCTCGTCGCCGCTACCCATCTCCTCATCCCCATTCAGTCCTCCTACTTCGCCCTTGAAGGAACCGATGATCTCCTCGATACAATAGAGAGGATCAAGGCCCGACCAAACCCCGATCTCGAAGTATTGGGTGTCGTCATCACTCTCCACGACCGGCGGACAACACTGTCGCGCGACATCTATGATCAGATCTGCCAGGTCTTTGGCGATAAGGTCTTCGAGACCACCATCTCCAAATCGGTGCGGCTCGAGGAGAGTCCAGCCTACCGTGAATCGATCTTCAATTTTGCACCGCAATCGAGTGGTGCCATCGAATATTCAAATCTTTGTGACGAGGTAATCCGACGTGCCAGCTAAAAGAGGTCTCCCGACAACCCTGAAGATGAGACACGACCGCCACTATGTCGAGGAGCTTGCCGCCCAGCGCGGTGCGCCAATTGGCAGAATGATCTCACTCGACCGGCTTGAACCAAATCCATCCCAGCCCAGGGTCGAGTTTGGCGAACTCGAAGAGCTGGTCTCCTCGATCATGGAGAAGGGGGTTCTCGAGCCACTCCTTGTCCGTCCGTCCGAGGTTGGCGGCCGTTTCATGATCATCTCCGGTGAACGTCGCTTCAAGGCCGCCGGCCTGGCTGGTCTGGACGAGGTCCCCTGCATAGAGATGGACGTCGACGATCAGGGCGTTGCCGAGATTGCGCTCATCGAAAATCTGCAGCGTAAGGATCTGACTGCTTTTGAAGAGGCCGATGGTTTACAGCTTCTGGCGGATCGATTTGGCTATACGCACGAAGAGATTGCAAGAAAGATTGGCAAGGCACGCTCATCTGTCACAGAATCATTGAGTTTGGCACAGATACCTCAGGTAATACGTGAGATATGTCAGCATGCTTCAATAACCTCGAAATCACTTCTACTTCAGATCGCCCGCCAGCCTGACCTGGAGACCATGCGCACTTTTGTCGAGCGGATTGTCCGAAGCGGAATGACCCGAGACGATGCGCGTCGTGAACGGACTAAACGACAGGATCGTCCCCAGCCTTTTACTTGGCGGTATGCGGCGCCCGGACAGGAGTTTCGCGTTGAACTAAAGTTCAGGCGGACCGAGGTCTCGGATGATGAGTTGATCGCTGCTCTTCAGGGAATCATTGATCAGGTGCGTCGTGGGCGAGATGATCAGCCACCCAATGCCAAACCGGTCGATGCCGATGACTCCTTGCCAATCTCTCCTGGCGCGGAGTCTCCACCTTCCTCAGATTTCTGATGGTGATAAAAAAGAGGCCGAGCGGGGAAGCTTCAACCCCCACTCGGCCCTTTTTATCTTCACCGATGATCCAACGACCTACCGGCGCTTCTTCTCTTCGTCGTATCTCTTGCGCAGCTTTTTTGCCCAACGGTCGATCACCGGTTGCAGTGGCTTGAAGAGTCTGCCCCTCCATCCACTCTGCTTCTCCCTCCAGGCCTTGTGGTACTGCTCAACGTATGAGCGAATCGCTCCCTCATACTGATGCTTCTTGATCCCGTGGGAGAGGGTCAGATAGTAATGCTGCGCCTGCAGCGAGAGAACCAGATAGGCCAGGTTTGGTTTGTAGTTCAACTTTGCCGCAAGGCGTTTCATCACCCCTTCGTTCCTTTGCAGGAGAGTCCCAACCGATATCTCGCACCAGGGCTGAAGGTTGGCCTGACGTGGATGGTACAATCCTGGCAATTCACCAAGATTGGCGGCCGCAATGCGGCTGTCCGGATCGATCTGGTCGACGAGGACGACGCGGGTCATACCGCGCAGATGCTCTCGTGGTAGTACCTCAAACACCCCGTCGATGATCTCGTCGGTCTTACTGGGCAGTTTCAATGTCGATTTGTTCTCAATCTTCATCTCAAAAAGATTTCCTTATTGATTTTCTCGCTCGATGGTTTCTTCAATCACCGTCAGTCGCTCCCTGAGCGCCCTGATCTCCTTTGGCCAGTCGGCGATCTCGTCGAAGATCGCACAGAAACGACGCCAGGCACGATGGTCGATGGCCGGTGATCCGGAGATAGATCGTCCCGCTTCAACGGAACCGGGAATTCCTGACTGCGCGGTCGCCATCACCCGATCCCCAATCGTGAGGTGTCCAGCCACTCCAACCTGACCTCCAAGAATAACCTGGTTGCCAATATGTGTGCTTCCTGCCAATCCTACCTGAGCACATAGCAGAGTGTCACGTCCGATGGTCGATCCATGGCCAATATGACTCAAATTATCGATCTTTGTCCCACCCCGAATCACCGTCTCGCCAATTGTCGCCCGGTCGATCGTCGTTCCTGATCCGATCTCGACGTCATCCTCGATGACTACTATCCCTGTCTGCGGTATCTTGTGCCAGGATCGATCTGCTCGTGGAGCGTATCCAAAGCCGTCTCCACCAATGACCACCTGGTTCTGCAAAATGACCCTTGCCCCCAGCCGACATCGTTCGCGTATAGTACATTGTGAGTGGATGAGGACATCATCTCCAATCTCTGCACCATCGTAGACGACCGTGTTACCCATTATCGTTACCCGGTCGCCAATTCTTACGCCATCGCCGATCACCACAAAAGGACCAATCGATACGCCCTCGCCAATCAAGGCGGTCGGTGCGACCACTGCCCGGGGATCGATTCCGGCTGCCTGCTTGACTGGCCTGTGAAATAGTCCCAGTGCCTCGGCAAAGGTCAGGTATGGATTTGGCGAGATGATACCTGACTGCCCCTCGCCCAGATGGCTCTCCCGGTCGGTAATCACTGCGGAAGCCCTCGTCGTTGCCAGATACTTCCGATATTTGACGTTACTCAGAAAGGTCAACTCGCCGGCTACTGCACTCTCAATCTGGGCGACTCCTGTAATCTCAAGATCTGCATCTCCAATCACCTGACAACCTGTTCTCGCAGCTATTTCTCCCAATCTCATCCGCATCTCCTCATGTAATACTTTAAATGTTTACTCTTTTCCTTCCGTCTGATAACGTTATGCTTTCTAATTCCAGGAGATCCTCGTTCCAATTAGCTGGAAAATGACAGAGGATCCCTGAGCGACGATGGAGAAAGCTATGACCAATCAACAGTTGATCAATGAGTTTATTACATGTTTAAAGGTGGAAAAAGGGCTCGCTGGAAATACAATCGATGCCTATCGCCGAGATCTCGCCAAACTGGAGAAGTTTGCCGAAGCGAGAGGTCGATCCCTCCAGACTGTCGAAAGGGACGATATCATCGCGTCACTGGCCTCATTGAAAGATGATCGAGGTAATGGCGATTCGACCTTGTCACGTTACACTTCGGCCGTCAGAACTTTCTACCGTTATCTGCTTCGAGAAAAACTGATGACCCGCGATCCAACGGCTCATCTCGATTCTCGCAAGGTCTGGCAGACTCTTCCACATTTTCTCACTCCGCAGGATGTCGAGCGGCTTCTGGAGCAGCCAGACTTGAGCAGGACGGAAGGCGTGAGAGATCGGACAATGCTCGAGGTTCTGTATGCAACGGGGCTCCGCGTCTCCGAACTAATCACCCTTAAAATCCGAGATATCGATCTGGAGAAGGGGGTTCTTGATTGTCTGGGAAAGGGCAGCAAGCAGCGTCGGGTGCCGCTTGGTCGCTCTGCCATCGAACATCTGCGCCGTTACAACCTTGCTCGCACCCAGCTCGCAGGCGAACGCCACAGTGATCTCCTCTTCATCGATAACGCCGCCCGCCCTATTACCAGGCAGCGATTTTGGAAGCTGATCAAGGAGTATGGCGCATCCGCTGGAATAGATTACATCACTCCACACATTCTTCGTCACAGTTTTGCAACCGCCCTGCTCAGTAATGGCGCAGACCTGCGTTCTGTCCAGATGCTGCTTGGACACAGTGATATTGGCACGACTCAGATCTATACCCACGTCACGGATGAACACTTGAAAAAGACCTATCAGTCATTTCATCCACGATCCTGATTGTCAGCCTTTTGGTCACCCGCCAGTACTTTGCGGATAGATTTCTGTTATGCTGGCTATTCGTGAGGTATTCTGAAACAGTGACTCAACTGTAACTACTCACTGGAATGGGTTATGAAATCTTTTTTCTCATCAATCACTCAACTTGTACCGGTTCTGGTCATCATGGTCTCATCGGCTGTCTCCTTTGGACAAGACCCTCTAACTGTTCAAATCCTGGCGATTGAGGGCAAGGTTGAAGTTCGAAGGCAAACGGGCGGGCAGCCCCTCATTCAGCCGTTAGCACTCCCCGTCGCGATCGTGGTCAAGCCACAGGATCTGCTTTTCCCTGAAGACATTATCATTACCGGTCGCAATGGCCGCCTAGTTCTGGCACTGAGCGATGGTTCACAGGTTGTAATTGCCCCCAAAAGGACGATTAAAGTCGATAATCTGACTGAATCACCACGAAATCTGATCAATATCATCAAGGGGAAGGCACGCCTTCAGATCGAGAGACTTGGGGGAAAGCCGAATCCATACCGTGTCAACACGCCAACCACCATTATTGCCGTTCGCGGTACGGTTTTTGATGTTGTCGTAGAAGATGAGAAGACCGATGTCTATCTTCATGAAGGGGCCGTCGCGGTCAGCAACCGGCAATTTCCAGATCAGCCGCTTCTTCTCAGCCCGGGCAGCTACACAAGGGTTCAACCTGGTGGGGTGCCTCGACTGCCGATCGAGTTTGGTGAAGGGCAGAACGACCGCAATTTCAGACTCAAGTCACGCCTGCCGGGAGTCCGGCCCACTCCCCCCTCTTCTGCTGGCCGCTCACCCGGGACGCCGGAACCATCCGGGCAGCAAAATATTGATCGGTCAAGCTCACGAACTGACGGGATCTCGAATCGCCCATCGACTTCTGTGAATGGCCGTAACGGGGGGGCAGATGGTTTAGGTGGTGGTGGGATTCACTCACCCTCACCAACAGGTTCTTCACGTCCCCGTTCCGGTAGTCGTCCCTGACTCCTATTGTTTAATGACGTCATAATTTCAATGATAACTGACAATCACCAAGGCCTCCGAATTCTGGTCGTCGACGATGAGCGGGGAGCGCGTCTCGCTCTCGAAGTCCCGCTGCGTCTCAGTGGCTACGATGTCACCTCGGTCAGCAAGGGCGAGGATGCCATCGCCCTGTTGGCGGGTCGTCCGTTTGACATCGTTCTTACTGACATCTACATGCCAGATCTGAATGGAATCGAGGTCATCCGCGCCGTAAGAAGGCTCTGTCCAGAAACGAGAATCATTGCTGTCACCGCCCACGGGTCACTTGAGATCGCGATGAACGCCATCCGGGAAGGCGCATTCGATTTTATAGCCAAACCATATAACATTGACGACATGCTCGCGTTGGTCAGGAGGGCGACCGCCCATGCGACAGCCACTCCGGCGGCAGATCCTACGGCGTCTGATGATTTTTCACGCTCTGGACTGATCGGGCACAGCCCTGAGATGGTCAAGGCCTACAAGTTGACGGCACACGCGGCGCGCACTGGCGCCACAGTCTTGATCGAGGGGGAGTCAGGGACGGGCAAGGAGCTCATAGCCCGCGCAATTCACTTCCACAGTCAACGGGCTGGTCAGCCCTTCACGGCGGTCAACTGCTCGGCCATGACCGAAACCCTGCTCGAGTCTGAGCTCTTCGGGTATACCAAGGGAAGCTTTACCGGCGCCAATTCAGATCGCCCGGGCCTGTTTGAAAGTACCAACGGTGGGACCATCTTTCTGGATGAACTGGCTGGTACTAGTTCTTCATTTCAGGCGAGTCTGCTGCGGGTCCTCCAAGAGCGGGAGGTTCGACGGATCGGTAGTCGCGATTCGCAAAAGATAGATGTTCGCATCATCGGGGCCACAAATGTTAATCTGGAGAGTCTCGTCGAGAGGGGAGAGTTTAGGTCCGATCTGTTTTATCGG